>JAGAHP010000038.1 GCA_017627015.1 Bacilli bacterium | reverse complement strand
GTCATTTTTTTTATATCTTCTAATATAGTTTCATTCACTTTTATTCCATTCATATAAGAATTAGTATCATAACAAACTCCATATTGTGGACTAAATCCTAAATTAACATCATAATTATCCCCATAACTATTAATATCATCTAATTTATCAAAATCTACAAATAATGGATTTTTATAATCAATATAACTTTCTTTTATAAAAGACAATTGATTAGCATGACAAATAGTTGGCTCCCAATATAATTTATATGTATTTCTAATTTTCATTTGAATTCTAATATAAACACTTTCATCACTTTGCCATTCTAAAACTCTTTCTTGTTTGTTATCATTAGTAATTAATTCATAAGTTGTAGTCATAATAAAATTTAAAGGTACAGGGGGAAGTACTGGAATATCTGGATATACACTTCTTAAATTTTGTGCCCATTTTCTTCCCCAAATATCAGTCCATTCTATTCTAGATGTGGAAACTACCCCAGGTACGGCTAACTTTCCATGTTCTAAAAATTCTGCAAAAGGTATTGCAGATGTACCTATATTAGCCAATAATGAGAAACCAGAACTTATAGATTGAAATCCTGGCCTTTTCACATGATGAGCTTCTGCTGAAGCATATACTGCAGTGTGTTTTGTTAATTCTTGAAAATATCCTCCATATCTAGCAAATGGATTCATTAATTCATATTCTAACATTTCATGACTTTCTTCTTCTGAAAATGAATTTTTTTTTGTTAATTTATTTTCAATATATAAACATGGTAAAGAAAAGAATGGTATATATTTTGCAGTTAATTCTTTTGTTTCTTTATTTTCATAAGATTCTAAATTTTCATTACTGAAATCATATTTTAAATTATATATTACTAAATTTACAGTAAAATCATTTTTTATATTTAAGTTTTCTAAAAATAATTTACATTTTGAAGGTTGTCCATAATTTTCATTAGGCATTAACCCTCTCTTAAAATATAAAATGACTTTTCTTTTTTCTTTATCATATTCTGTTTTAATAAAAGCAACATTATCTGCACTTGTAGTAATACTTTCTTCTTTAATAGGGTCTTCGATATTAAAGTTAACTCCTTCAGCAAGAGTAATTTCTACCTTTCCTCCTAATCTTGTAATTGATGGATCTAATATTATTTCTATTGAATGACCTTTAACAAATTTAACTGAGTCATATTGTTCTAAATATCCAGAACCGTCATCTTTTCCTTCATATTCTTTAAATCCTAATATACTATTGGCCTTAGTTATGCCATTATTATCAGTAAAAGGAACCATAAAATGACTTAAATAAATATTTGAATTTGTTAAACTTTGCAATTGTTCTAATTGTTCAGGATCTGTTGGATCATATTGTTTCATAAATTTTAATCTTCTTAAGCTATTTGAATATTCATTTGGTTTTAATCTATTATATCTTTCTTTTGTTGAATCATAATGGCCAGGATTAACAATTTCTGCTTTTATATCTGATAAAGAATCTCCTTTTTTTTCTCCTAATTTACTTTGATCGAATTTATCTATTGATATTAAGATACTATCATTAAATCCATCAGGTATCTGATATTGACCATAAATTGAATTATAAAAATAAGTATCTACTCTAATAAAAGCATATTGTGTTTTAGTTCTTTTATTATTATATGGATCTATTAAATTATTGTCTATATTATCATTATACATAGCTTTAGCTCCCTCTTCTGTAGCTGTATTAATAAAAAGAGAAGTACGGGCAGTTGCAGTTTCATAAAATTTTTCATTATCACCAAAATAAATTTGTTTTAGAAGAGAATTAGGATTTGTTGCTTTATCTTTGCCAGCAGAATCATCCATTACTATATTGCCCTCAGGAGTATATAAATTTGTAAGTTTACCAGTAAGTTCTTCTCTTTGTATTTTCGATAATTTAACTGGAGTATCATAATCTGCTACATAACATACTCCTTTTCCTGCAACTTCTGCATAGTCTATATAATCCACTCCTCTATTATTTATATCAGTCCAAGGATAATTAAATTCATGATCTTCATAATAATTCTCATATAAAGGAATGATTTTGGCTACAGAACCTTCATCTTCTCCATCAAATAATGGTGTTACTAAGGGAATAAGACTTATATAACTAACATCTTTTGCTTCAGTTGCTTCTTTATTTTCGACATTTAAAACCAAATCAAAATATCTTCCATAACCTTCTAAAGGATATGTAGATGTTGGATCTTTATTAATTGTTCCTCTTAAAAGAGCGGCAACTGCAGCTTGAACAAAAAAAATTCCTGGAGTATTAATAATTTCTTTTCCTTTATCTTTATAAGATATGTAAGAATACATAAGAGGGATATCCATTAATTTGCTTGTTATAGAATAATCTGTAATTTCTAATTTGAAAGATTTCGTTAATAAACCTAATTTAGATAGACTAGTAAAAGAACATTTTATATACTTAGTGATGTCAATTGAACTTATATTTAATTCTTTATATTTATCATCTTCTACAATTTTACATTCATCAGATGAAGGAAATACTGTAATAATTTCTACTTTCTTAGCAATTAAAATATTAATTTCAATATCATTCATATCATAATCTGCTAAATTATATAATTTAAAAAAAGTAGAAAGTTGTACACCCTCTTCACCAGCTGGAATAGGAAGATCTTCATCCATATCAGAATTTGAAGGATTAAAATTAATTTTTAAATCATATATAGCATTTCTTGTCATTGCATACAATATCATATTTCTTATATTTTCAAAATAATACGTGTTTTTAATTGGGCTTCCATTTACTAACATAATTCTTCCTTTTTCTTCTTCTTCATTAGAAACTAATATATAATCATATTTAACATTTCTATCATCAATATTAGTTTCTCGGCCATCTGTTTTTGTTAAAAGAGTTTTTTCATCATTTACATATTCAATTAAAGTTTCAAAATTACTAGGCTTACTTTTTATAGTAAAAGCTTGAGTTAAATAAGTTCTTTTTTTATATCCTAGACAAATCAATTCTTTAAAATAATCTTCTTGAGAATCTGGGGAATTTTTGTATATATCTTCACATCCATATATTTTATTCTCCGAATTCTTATTATTAGTTCCAATAGTAAAACTATTATCATAAGTCCCTTCAGGTAATAATCCCATTAATTCTAACAGATAACCTGATTTTCCTGAAGTAATTATATGACCTCCTAATTCCCTAAATCTTTTAATTATATTTCTTGCATCTTCTTTAATATAATTATTTAATATTGTTTCTTCATTTGAAGTTAAATAGTCAGAAATGATTAATAATTTAAACTTTAATTGTCCAGTTTGTGAATCAAATAAAGTATCATTTAAAATATCTATATGAGAAACTCTTACTACAGCACCTTTATTTGGATAATTTAATTTATATTCTAAATAATCATTTTTTCCATCTAAGCACGTACTTATTTTAGTTAAAGTATTAACAAAATATTCACAGAAAACATTAGCTTCAGTAAATAAGTCCGTTTCTCTTCCATTAAATATATAAACTATACTCATAATAGCTATATCTATATCATATATTCCTTTAGCTTTACCAATTTGAACTGATGAAATATTTTGTAAATAATTAAAATTTTTCCCTTCTAAAAGAGATTGATTCAACGAAAAAAATCCTCCATTTTCAACTTCTTTTACTTCTTCATTTTGGTCTTTGTAATTAAAAGGATATGGATATAAAATAAATTTACTTTCTTCTTTTTTGATTGAAGTCATAAGGAATCTTAAAGCTCGAGTCTGATAATTATAACTATTATCTTGATAAAGATCAACGAATCCTAAATTTTGTAATTCTTGGGTATCAGATAATTTTCTTTTATATTTTGTTTTAGTGAAATTCCGTTGCATTTCTTTGAATTTTTTTTTGTCTTCTTTGTAATTTATCTTTTCATAAAAAGAATAATGAGGGTCACCCCTTGTAAGATTGTCTAATAATAATCCTTTTTGGACTAAATCGTCATAGTATTCTTTGGGATGTTCTAATGCTTTAGTTGATTTAAATCTTACTTCACGTTCGAAGTCTTTGATATATTTATCATTCTTGAGATTAGGCAAAGGCTTTGAATTCAATAAGATAAAGAGTAAAAAAATAAAGAAAATTGTATATGTTATCTTTTTCATTTTTAATTGGAATGATTTTTTACTGATTAATTATATAAAATTAATAGAATATTTAAAATATATTTAAAATTATTAATAAAAAAAAAATAATTAATAAAATGTAAAGTTCTTTTATATGGGGATTGGGGATT
>JAGAHP010000037.1 GCA_017627015.1 Bacilli bacterium | reverse complement strand
TTCATCCTGAGCCAGGATCAAACTCTCATAAAAAAAATAACTTTTAAATTAGAATTGTTTTCCTAGCTAAATTTGAATTGACATTTTGCTCAGTTTTCAAAGATCATTCATACAATTTATTATATGTAATAAATTGTAATTATAATACACTTTTTGCAAGTGCATTAATAATATATCAAATACTTTCAATTAAGTCAATACTTTTTTTAAAGTTTTTTTAATTTTATTTTAACTTTACAAATTGTACTGCCTTTTTTCCCGAAAGCACTATTAATATATCAAATAAAAAAGGTTAAGTCAACACTTTTTTTTAATTTTTTTTAAAAAAACAAAACTTTACATTTTTATAATAAAAAAAGATATATTTTATATATCTTTTCCTATATATATTATATATATTAAGATTTAAAAATTTCGTATTCTTCGTGATATTTTAAATTATTTTTTTTATTAAATGCAAATCCACCTTTTTTATAATAATTTATAAGTTCAGTTAAAGAGTTTCTTATAACCATATCTAATTCATTACTATAGTGCATTATTTTTTTGTGATATTTATATTCCATTCTATCTAATATCTTATATTCTCCACTAGGGAATACTCTAAGGTCTAAATCATAATCTATATATTTTATTGTGCCATCTTCTATAATGTATGGCGTTGCTATATTACAATAATAAAATATTCCATCTTTTTTAAGCTGAACAATAATATTATACCAACTGTCTTTAAAAAAATACATGATGGCAGGTTCTTTCGTTTTCCATGTTGTGCCATCTGATTCTGTCACTAACGTTTTATTATTAGCGCATACTATATAATCTTTTTTTACATCTAATACTAAAGCTTCATCCCAAGATCTATGAATCTTACCATTGTGTTTATAGCATTGTATTTGTAGCTTATCGCCTATAGCTAACTTCTCCATAAACACCTCTCACCTCATATTATAAAACTTTTTAAAAGAAAAAGAAAGCCCTAGCTTTCTTTATTTGTCAAACACTTTATGGCTTCTTCAAGTTGATTATCTTTATCCTTGCTTAATTCAACTTTAATATCTGGTTCAATTCCTTTTTCATTAATCCATTCACCATTAGGAGTTAACCATTTCTTTGTAGTAAGTTTATATTGTTCTCCAGTAGATGTATTCATGACCGTTTGAACTGTACCTTTACCAAATGTTTTTTCACCAACTACTTTAGCGTTTAAATTATCTTTTAAAGCAGCAGTTAACACCTCTGAAGCTGATGCAGTATTATTATTAACTAATACTACGATAGGATATGTTTTATCTTTTTTACCTTTAGAATATGTTTTTTCAATATCACCATTTTTATTTTCTACTTGATATATGACGTTTTCCTTACCAACAAATAGGCTTATTATGCTAGTGGCGCTATTAAGTTCTCCACCAGTATTATCTCTCAAATCAATAATTAATGAATCTATACCTTGTTTTTCTAAAGATTCAAGATCGTCTTTGAATTGATTATATGTATTAGCTGCGAAAATAGACATATATATATATCCGATTTTTTTATCATTTTTCTCTATAACTTTTGATGTAACAGACTTTAAAACAACTTTTTCTCTTTTAATCTCAAAAGTTTTTTCTTCGTTATCTCTATTTATCACAATTTTAAAAGTACTTTTATTAGTATTTCTTACATATGATGAGAATTCTGATGTTGTAATATCCGTACTTTTCAAATCATCTATAGATATAATTTTATCCCCTAGCTTTAATCCGGCCTTAGAAGCAGGAGAATCGCCAAATATACCTACTATAACAATGTCATCACCCTGTTTACTTATTTCTACGCCTAATCCCTCATAACTACCATTTAATGTTATATTAAAGTTACTGTATAAATCTTCATCCATATATGTTGTATACGGGTCTCCTATAGCTTCTAGCATGCCCTTAACTGCACCATTAACCAATTCTTTTTCATCTATTTCTTTATAATAATTATCTTTTATACGATTATATGAATCAATTATTGATTGGATAGTACTATCTACTTTTTTATATCCAACTGATGAAGTTGGCTTTAAACATAGAAGAGTAATTCCTGCGCCAATTGCAATGCCAATTATCACTACTAATATAAATTCAACATTAGATAGTTTTATAATGCTTCCTTTACTTTTCTTAATACTACCCGCCTTCTTAGTCTTTCTCATTTTAATCACCTATTTTAAAGTATAACACAAATACGTATAAATAAAAAGTGCCTAAGCACTTAATTTATTTAAATAATCACCAATAGCGTCTCCCATTCTTGTTGAAGTAATTTTACCATTTTTAATATGTAATAATGTAGTTTCACTAAATCTTATATCAGTAATTTTTTCTACTGATAAATTAGCTTCATCAGCTACATAACTAGCATTAAATGGATCTGATAATAATACAATATAGAATCTTAAATGTTCATCTTTATTATTATATTTATCAATCATTGTTTGATAGTTTTGTATATTAGCGTCATCTTCTTTTTCAACTAATACAAAATAATCTTCCTCACTACGGTTTAAGATACTTCCTACAATAATATTAGTATATTGGATATCATTATTAGGTTTCTCTTTCTTATCTCTAGTTACATACATAGTAATTAAAGTAAATCCTATTAATATAATTAATAACCATGCAATTATTTTAACAAAACCACCAACACTCATTTCATCATTAGTAATTACTTTTCTTTCTCTAGCATTCTTTCTCATTTAAACCACCCAAATTAATTATAGCATAAATTTGAAGTGGTTTAAAGTATTATTTACCTACGGGCATAACATTTATTGAATTTGCTACTGCAAGTAATTCTTTATCGCTTAATGTAGAAGATGTCACATAGTAATCCATCCCATTACTTGACCACGAAATTGAATTATCAGAAAGTACTCCTATAGTGTCACCTATAATTTCTGGTGTTCCATTTGTAGGGATAGTTTGTAATTCCTTCTCACTTTTTGAAGTTTCTTCTATAAACATAAATGGATTATCTCCATCAAAAGTTAATATTACTCTTTCCCCATTAGTAGTATTTACTTTATCCTGCGAAGATAGATATGTTTTATCTGGTATATACATAGGATATATAATATCATCTATTTTAGATACAGTTTTAGCTTCCTCAATGATAGACGTATTTATCGAATTGTCTAAATCAAAATAATCATCACTAAAATTAGGTCTAGTATTAATATTATTAAAATTCATCTTCATCATAGTTATGTCATCTTTATCTAATATTTCTACTTTTTCTATATTATAGTTATCATCTAGATATACCTTTTGTTTAACTAAATTATCGTTATTAGAGTAATTAACTTTGCTAGTAATAATATAACCATCATCATTATTATCTACGGATGCATTGCTATCACTTTCTATATCTTTTAAAATAGTTTGTAATAAATATATTTGTGAATTATTATAAGGCCAATCACTTTGGAATTTAAAACTTTTATTTAAAGCAGGAGTGAGTACTATAACACACTAAAGTTTTAAATTTTTATAGTATCTTATATATTTATATACAATTATTTATTTTCTATTTTTTTATTTTCATCAATATATTTATAGTTTAAATTATTTTGATTAGTAACAACTGACTCTCCAAGTAGAT
>JAGAHP010000036.1 GCA_017627015.1 Bacilli bacterium | reverse complement strand
TCTCCTTGTAAAGCTTTTAGTCTCTCTTCTTCAGCTTTCTTTTCTTGTTCCATTTTTTCTTTTTCTTCCTTTGAATAATAATGAGGGATAGTAATATCCTTTTCACTGAATTTATCAATCCATTCGTTATCTTCATGTGGATTCATCGCATAATTATAATCTTGTATAGGAACATCTGTTAATATTTCTTTAATGGCTTCAATGGCTGATTTATTTGTATTAAACTTTTCTAAAAGTTGATTCCTTTCTTTAATATAAGCAAAATATTCTGTATTAAAAGTATGCTTATATTCATGGATGACGTCTAATAAAAGGATAATTTGATTTCTTATTCTAATATTTGTATATAATTCAAAAGGAGAATAAAGTAATAAATAACTTGATATTTCATTAATATTTTTAAATTCAAGATCTGGAGGATCTTTATAATCTATAATAGTTCTATATTCCATTTGTAAATCATCTTTAAATATTTGTTCCTCTGGACCTTTTACCATTTGATCAGCATCATCTCCTCCTTTTTTATTTATTTCTTCATATGGATTTCTTTGTAATCTATATTTAACTACAGCATTTCTGGATTTTTCCTCTGCTAATAGTGCCGCCTTGTCGGCATCACTCATTTTCTCTACACCTTCAGCTGATAAAATAACTTCTTGCTCTGTTATTATTGGCTTTACTGCTGTTCTGTTTAAAATATATGCTTCTTGTTTACATGTTATTTGGTCTTGGTTTAATAATGGTTTAGTATTTTCATTTCTTCTTTTATAATCTTCCATTTTTTGTAATAAACGCATTTGCTTTACGAAATATAATTTTTTCTTATAATCTTCAGTCAAATTTGGTAAAGGATAAGTTTGTAATTCTCTTTCCCCTGTACTATTAAAGACTAACCTTATATTATTATTTACTTTTCTATCATCTTCTTTATCAATCATTTTACAATAAGTTTTATCATATAATACTTGTTTTTGTAATTCCATTTCACATAATTCTTTAAATCTTTCTTTAGTTAAATCATTTGCTAATTCTATATTTTTCTTTTGTTCTTCATCTATTTTTTCTAAATCTATAATCATATCTGCTTCTTTGAGTTGTTCATGTTTTTCTAATTTACTATTTTCACTAAATAATTTAGCTTGATCTATTTTTATTTCTTCAAACTTAGCCTTTAATTCAGATTGATTTTGTGTTTTTGCTTTCTTAATTAGATTTTGATGTTGCTCAGAGACTTGATTTATAAAATTTTGACATAAATTATCTTCTAAGGGTTCAACACTTTCTAATGTCTCAATTATACGTGTTGATAGATCTAAGGTAGTATCAGAAGCAGGTAAAATCGTATTATCCCCTATTCCTATTATACATATAGATCCATCACATCCAGAACAAATTATAATTCTTCTTTTATGGTTATATTGAAAAGAGGTTACACCACCATTAACAAAAGAATGAGTACGATATTTCCCAGATAACGTTTTTTTCGTATATATTCTAATATAACCATCTTGTCCACAAGAAATCATAAATTCATCTTGATATATATATGCTTCTTGTACCATTAAATCATGTGCAGGAAACTCTTCTGGTGTTTCTATAGGTTTTTTTGAATCTTTTATTGTTTCTAAATTTTCTGTTGGTAAAGGGAAAACTCTAAACATTTTATCAGTTCCTGTTAACCAAACATTTGATATAGGTTTTGTTGTTTTATTTTTTAAAATATAAGTTAAATCGCCATCAACCTTTCTACCTTTTATTGTTCCTTTTAATTCAAAATTAGCAAAAACATCATCTACTTTTTTATCACTTAGTTCCCAACATACTTTATTATCTACAAAAAATTTAAAAATATTATAATATAAAAGCATTCCCTTAACAAGAACTAAAACTCCAGCTAAAGTAGTTGGTTCAGTTGTAAAATCTTCACCTTGAACATTTTGGATAGAAACATCCAAAATTTTTGTAGGTATTTTAATAAATCCTAGAAATACAAAATTTTTAGATAATTCTCCACTTATAAAAAATAAATATCTCCCTCCTTTTTGATAAAAAATAATATATTTAATTAAAGGGTGGACTAATATTCTATCAATATTATGAGATGATTTATAATCAAATTTCATTTGATATAAAAGACGTAAAATAGTTCTTCTAGTAATATCAAATATTCTAAAAACTCCATCTTGACTTGCAATAAATAGTAAAGTCCCTTCAGGACTAACTTCAAAAACAGTTGGAATGAAATCTAATCTATGTGACGCAATACATTCTCTTTTACCTATATCCCAAAATAAAACTCTGGAATCTTCATTTGAAACTGATATTATTTCTGTTGTTTTTCCTAATTCTCTTATTCGTATTACTTTTCCCTTATGAAATTCAGCCTCAACATAATTATCTACATCTTCAGGTAATTCTTCAGTATTTTCCTCTATATTTTTTTCGAGAATTTCTCCTTTTAAAAATAAAACATAGATATTATTCATAATAGTCTTAGCCATTAATTTTTTATATCCTAAATCATATTTCATTGAAATAATATAATCTTCTGCTGCAGTTAATTTTGATACTTTTAGTTCTTTATCAACAGAAAGTCTTTTATAAGAAGAACCTAAAGTATTTCTATATTCTTTCAAATCTTTTTCAGGAAAATGCATATTAACCATATCAATGCATCCATTAGCTAAAGCGCAGACTAAATATCTCTGTGTTAGAATCATAGAAGTTACTGCAGAAGTAATACCGTCAACAAGTTCAGCTCCCTGTTCTAAAACTTCTCCTTTTTCTCTTTGTATTCCTAAAGATTTAATTGGATCAATAAATCTTACTTCTCCATTTAAATCTCCAGAGTCACTGTTATATATTTCACTAATATATACTTTTCCATATCTATCCCATGAAAAACAAGCAAATTGACTTCTTGAATTATCACAATGAATTGTGTAAGTTTCATATCTTTTTATAATTTTTTGCTCCTCGTTTTCTTTAAATTCATCTAAATTTTGAGATAAATATTCTTTTGTAACATCTTCCATTTGATATTCTTCACTAAAAGAATCAATTATTTCTATTAGTTGATATTGACTTTTTGCCATTACGAATATAAAATTTTTATTAATTGGATTAAATTTTAACTCTTTGAAATCTGGTAATTCCATTGGAATAGATAAAATTTCTTTAAATTTAACACTATCTTGGTTATTTGAATAATCTAATATTTTAAGAGCGTTTGTTGGCTCTGGAAGTAAAATTGCAACTTTAGAACCATCTCTTGATATTTCTATATATGATACATCTATAACATTACTTATTTTTGTTTCTGCTAATTTAGTAAAACCTTCTTCTTTGGTGTACTTATACATTAATACATGGAGGACAGCACCTGGACCAATTTCACCTGTTACAAATTGATTTGTTAGTTGATTATACACAAATCTATTAAAATGGCTGAATTGAGAGCTAGTTTAATGCATTTAAAAAAAATATTAAAATTAGTATTTTTTGACTTACTCTAAATATTTTAATTCTTTATTATCAGAAGATTTAAAAGGTCTGACAACTATTTTAGAACCAGATGAATATGCATATTCATCATCATTTAGATAGCCAATATTATCATGAATATAACTAAAACTATCTAAAAACTTTATAGACATTTATTTTTTAATATTATTATATTTCTTAATGTTTTATTTTAATACCTGTTACTTAAATAAAATTAAAATTTAAATTAGAATTAATATAAAACAAATTATTTTGGGG
>JAGAHP010000035.1 GCA_017627015.1 Bacilli bacterium | reverse complement strand
TTCTAGGAATGAGGTTTCAATTTCTTTTACTATGTTATTTTCTTCTAATCTATCTCTACTGTGATCCATATTTTAACCCTCCTATACATCCAAATTCTCAACATATACAGCATTTTCTTCAATAAATTGTCTTCTAGGAGCTACTTCTTCTCCCATAATTTTTGAGAATGCTGCATCTGCATCTGCTAAATCACCAACTGTGATTTTTCTAAGTACTCTTTGATTTATATCCATTGTTGTTTCATTTAATTCTTCAGCGTCCATTTCACCTAAACCTTTCATACGAGCAATTTCATATCTTGTATTAGGATTTAGTGAAGCTATATATTCATCTCTTTCTTCTTCATTAAGAACATATTTTCTTGTTTTACCATGAGATATTCTATATAAAGGAGGTTGAGCTGCATATACATGACCTGCTTCTACTATTGGTCTAAAGAATCTATAGAACAATGTTAATAATAATACTCTAATGTGTGATCCATCAACATCGGCATCGGTCATTATTATTATTTTGTCATATCTAAGCTTACTTAAATCAAATTCATCACCAATACCTGTACCAAAAGCAGTTATTATTGTTCTTATTTCTTCATTTGATAATGCTCTATCTAATCTAGCTTTTTCAACATTTAAAATTTTACCTCTTAGTGGAAGTATTGCTTGTGTCATAGAATCTCTACCTTTAATAGCAGATCCTCCAGCTGAATCTCCTTCGACTAAGAATATTTCACATTTAGATGGATCTTTATCCTTACAATCAACTAGTTTTCCACCAAAGTTAATTGTATCTAAATCACCTTTTCTTCTAGTTAATTCTCTAGCCCTTTTAGCAGCTACTCTAGCTCTTGCTGCTGTCATAGTTTTATCTATAATTAATTTAGCTTCTTCAGGATTTTCCATTAAAAATCTTTCAAAACCAGCAGCAAATACAGAATCAGCTATTTTTCTAACTTCAGAATTACCTAATCTACCTTTTGTTTGTCCTTCAAACTGTGGATTTGGATGCTTACAAGAAACTATCATTGTTAATCCTTCTTTAACATCTTCACCAGTAAGAGGATCATCCTTTTCTTTTAGTATATTATTTTTCTTAGCATAACTATTAATTATTCTTGTTAATGCTCTTCTAACTCCTTCTTCGTGAGTACCACCATCATGTGTATTAATATTATTAACAAATGAATAAATACTTTCTGAATAACCTGAGTTATATTGCATTGCTACTTCAAGATAAACACCATTTTCTTCACCTTCTAAGTGAATAATTTCTTCTTGAATAGGAGTTTTAGATTTATTTAAATATCTAACATATTCACTGATACCACCTTCATACATGAAAGTATCTTTTTTTCCTTCTCCTCTTTCATCAGTAAGTGTTAATCTTAATCCTTTATTCAAGAAAGCAAGTTCTCTTGTTCTTACTTTTAATGTTTCATAATCATATATATCAGTATCAAATATTTCAGGATCTGGTTTAAAAGTTACTGTTGTACCTGTTTCTTCTTGTGAACAAATACCTATTTCAGTAAGTTTTTGTGTTGTTTTTCCACCATTAGCAAATTTACATTCAAAAATTTTACCTTCTCTTTGTACTTTTACTTCTACCCAACTTGATAATGCATTAACTACAGATGCACCAACACCATGTAGACCACCAGATACTTTATATCCTCCACCACCAAATTTACCACCAGCATGTAATACAGTATAAACTGTTTCTACTGTGGAAATTCCTGTTTTAGGATGAACTGCTACTGGTATACCTCTACCATTATCAACAACAGTAATAGAATTATCACCATGTATTGTTATTTCAATATGTGAACAAAATCCTGCTAATGCTTCATCTATAGCATTATCAACAATTTCCCATACTAAATGATGAAGACCTTTAACATCTGTTGTACCAATGTACATACCTGGTCTTTTTCTAACTGCTTCTAATCCTTCTAATACTTGAATATCAGATGCATCATAATTATTTTCTGCCATTTTTACCACCTCTTGTTATATTTCCATTTTCTACTTCAAAAATGTCTGCATTTTTTACTATTTTCTTATCTATGTTATCTAAATCAGTTGATGTTATAAATACTTGTAAATCATTTTCTACATATTTAATAATATTACTCTTTTTATATTTATCTAATTCACTAAATATATCATCTAATAATAATATAGGTTCTTTATTATATTCTTTTTTATATATTTCTATTTCAGCAAGTTTTAAACAAAGAATAGCTACTCTATGTTGTCCTTGTGAACCATAATTATTAATTTTTACATTATCTATATATATAGAAAAATCATCTTTATGAACACCCAGTAAAGTTACTTGATTAAATATTTCATTATTTAATAACCTATCATATTTTTCTTGTAATTGATATTTTAGATTTTCTTCTTCACAATCATCAATAAATGAATCATAATAAACCTTAATATTATCTTTATCAGTTATATTTTTATAGATATTTTTAATGTATTTATTAATTTTATCAACAAATTTTCTTCTTTCTAAATAAATTTTAATATTTAAATCTATTAATTTATCTGTTAATATATCAAAATATTCCTTATTTATAGAATCATTTGTTTTTAAATATTCATTTCTTGATTTTAATACTTTATTATATTCAGATAAGTATCTTACATAATCATTATTAAAACCACTTATTTCTACATTAAAAAACGATCTCCTTAATTGTGGTGATCCTTTAATTATTTCAAGATCATCTGGACTAAACATAATTGCATTAATATTAGATAGGTATTCGCTTACTTTTTTTAAAGGATTTTTATTGATAGATACTCTTTTACCTTCTTTGTTGATTAATAATTCATATTCTGTTTCTTTATCATTATCTTCAATTAAACCAATAACCTTAGTAAACAATGAATCTTGTTTTAATAAAAATAAATCTTTACTAGTCCTATGTGATTTAGTTACTGCTAATACATATATACTTTCTAATATATTAGTTTTACCTTGAGCATTATTGCCGATAAAAATATTTATTTTTTTATCAAATTCAAGAGTTATATCATCATAATTTCTAAATTTTTTAAGTTGTAATTTTTTTAAAAACATTAAAACCCTATTTTTTTGCCCATATTTTTACCATACCACCTTAAATAATGCTCCTATACACACAATACTATTATAACACAAAATGAGCCGTTTTTGTCGTATTTTTTTATTTTTTTATAAAAAAATACCACTTATTCAGTAGTATTTATTCTTTTTCTTAAAACTGATTCTAATTTTGTTGCTCTTAATACTTGATTATCTAATGATCCAAAAGAAATATCTAATCTTAATTTTTGATTATTTATAAATTGTAATTCAGTTTTTCCATTCTTTCTTTCATATGTTTTTATATTATTTAAAGCTATCCATATACAATTTTCTAATCTTGGTGATGTTGTAGGAAAATATATTAAATTCTTAGATTCCTCAATTATGATTGGTGCTTTATGAGTTATTCCAATTAATTTTTTTGTTCCTTCATGTCTCCCTAAATATGAACTACCAAAATATTCACAACTATTCTCTATTATATTCATAACTGAATTATTAACATTAAAAATATTATTCCTTTCTATAATTTTAGTTTCCTTTTCTGATACGGGTATAAGAGCAAGCGTATCACAGTTTATTTCATAAGAAATCATATTCATTCCCCCTTACTATTTTGATTTCCTATATATTATTTTCCACATCGAGAAAACAATATCCCCTATTTTTCACAAAATAATTAAAAAAAATGTCATTTTTTGTCGAAAAATAAAAAAAAGTTCATTTTTTTGAACTTTTTTATTTTAATATGTCTTAATTGGCATTAATAATTGTAATAAATCATCACTATCATCTGTATTTAAAATAATAGGACTTATTTCGCTATTTAATAATAATCTAACGTCCTTACTATTAATTGTTCTTAATGCATCCATCATATGTTTAGCAGAGAAAGCAATTTTTATATCTTCATTATTATCTTTAGATATAGCTAATTTTTCTTCTCCTCCACCTATTTCAGGAGTATTACTTAAAACAGTTAATATATTTCCATCTGTTTCAAACTTTATAACATTTTTCTCTTTTTCACTAGTTAATAATGAAGCTCTATCAACAACATTAAATAAATCATTTAAATTTGCTTTTATTATAAATTTGAATTCTGTAGGAATTAATCTATTTATATTAGGAAATACATCATTTAATAATCTAGATTGGAAAATTATATTATCAAATTCAAATAAAACTTTATTAGTAAATATATGAATATTAACAGAATCTTCTTCATCATTAATTATTTTAACAAGTTCTCCTATATTTTTACCTGGTATAACTATATTTATAGGATTTTCCACAGCCTTATTTAACTTAACTTTCTTTTTAGCTAATCTATAAGAATCTGTTGCTATACATTCTAACTCATCATTATCTATTTTAAAGTTTAAACCTGTTAATATAGGTCTAGATTCTTGGGTAGAAGTTGCATATATTGTTTGATTAACCATAGTTTTAATTGTTTTCTTATCTAATACAATTGGTTTATTGCTCTTTTCAATATTTAAATTAGGAAATTCATCAGGATCAATACCATTTAAAGTATATGTTGAATTTTTATTATATAATACTATTTTTAAACCATCTACTACTTCAATATTTAATTCATCTTCTGATAATTTTCTTACTATATCTAATAAAAACTTACCTTGTATTACTATGGAACCTGTTTTATCTATTTTATCTATATATTTTTTATCTATAAATACATTAATATCTATTTCATTATCACTTGCTGTTAATGATAAACCTTCTTTAGTTAAATCAAATTTAATACCAGATAATACGGGTATAACATTTTTTGTTGATATAGCATGTGATACGTTATTTAAATTTTCTAATAATATGTCTTTCTTTATTGTAAATTTCATTTTAACCCTCCTATTTGAAAAATGTTTCTTTATTATTATTTTAATACTTTTTTTATTATTATTAAAGTGGAAAATGTTAATAACATAATTTTTCCTTTTATTTATAACGATTTTTGATGTGGATTAGTTGTTTATAACTTTCAACTTTTCCACCTTATTCTAATTTTTTCTTAATTTCTTCTATAATTTTTTCTAATTGTTTATTATTTTTTAACTCATTTGAGATTTTATCACAAGAACTCATAACTGTTGAATGATCTCTACCACCAAATTCCATTCCTATTCTTGGAAAAGATTCATCAGTAAGTTGTCTACATAAATATATAGCTATGTGTCTTGGAAAAGCTATAGTAGATACTCTTTTCTTAGATTTTAAATCATCTACAGTAACATTATAATAATCTGCGACTACTCTTTGTATTTTAATAATATCATTTGTTGTACTTGTAGCATTATGAACTGTACCTTTTAATGCTTCCATAGCTAATTTTATAGTAATTTCTTCTTCAAAGAAAATAGTCGCATAAGCACAAACTCTTGTTAAAGCACCTTCAAGATTTCTAACATCAGATTGGCATGTATTAGCTATGTAATCTATAACTTCATCTGAAATAGTAGATTCAAAGTTCATATTAGCTATTTTATTTCTTAATATCTTTTTTCTTAATTCATTATCCGGTGGAAAAATATTTACTTTTAATCCCCAGTTAAATCTTGTTCTTAATCTTTCTTCTAGATTTTTTAAATCATCTGGTGAATTATCACTAGATATAATTATTTGTTTTTTATCTTCAAATAATGTATTAAATGTGTGGAAAAATTCATCTTGTGATTTAGGAGCTGTCCCTAAAAATTGAATATCATCTATTATTAAAACATCTACATTATTATATTTATCCTTAAATGATGCTACTTTATCTAAATTATTTCCACCATTTAGTATTCTATTTAATCCTAAAAACTCTGTTACAAAATCATTTGAGCTAGCATATAATACCTTTTTATTAGTATTATTAACAATATAATTACCTATTGCATGCATTAAATGTGTTTTACCTAATCCACTGTTTCCATATATAAATAATGGATTATACATTTTACCTGGGTTTTCTGCAACAGCTAATGCAGTTGCTTGAGCAAATTTATTACTCTCCCCTACCATAAAGTTTTCAAAAGTATATTCTGGATTTAAATGTGCTTTCTTATAACTATTATAAGGAACACCAGTTTCTTCTTCAATTAATTGTACTTCTTCATTTTTCTTTTGTTTTTCTATTTCACTTTCTAAAACAAATTTTAAATTAAAGTTTGTTCCTGTTATAGAATTTAATATATCTTCTATAATATCTTTATATCTTTCAGATAGATTTTTTTTATGAGCAATTGTTGGTACTACTATAACTGCTTCATCATCTAATGAATATAAATATGTTTCTTCAAACCAAGTACTATAACCAATAGGCGCTACTCTCTTTTTTATTAAACTTAAAAATTTTTTCCAGATCATCTCTTTATTGTCCAAGAATAACACCTCCCCTGTATTTTTTAACTAATTTAATTATAATTGTTTTTCTTTATTTTTCAACAAAAAACAAGCAAAAAATAGTTCTCCACAGTTTTCCACATATATAATGTTGATTATTTTTTGTTATTTTATATATGTAAAATATATTTATCCACTATTTCCACAAATTTTCACTTTCCACATAGTATTATTCCACAATTTGCGTTTTTCCACATGGATGTTGATAATTGTTGAAAAAGTTTATAAGTTTATATTATATAGAAAAAATGAATAGTTTTCCACAAAAATTGTTAAAAAAACGTAATTAATATACATTTTATTAAAAAATAATTGACTTATTTATAAAAAATCATTATAATCATTAATGTTTTAAGGACTTGGAGGTGTATTATGAAAAGAACTTTTCAACCAAATAATAGACATATGAAAAAAGCTCATGGATTTTTTTCTAGAGTAAAAGGTAAAGTATTAAATAATAGAAGAAAAAAAGGTCGTAAAAGATTATCAAAATAATTAATTCCACTATAAATGTGGTTTTTTTTGTATTGAGGTGAATATATGAAAAAATTAAATATAATAAAAAAACAATCGGAAATAGATTATATTATAAAAAATGGAAAGATGTATAAAAATAATTTTTTCTATGTTTATAATATATATAATAAGGAAAGTAAATATTATAGATTCTGTATTTGTGTATCAAAAAAACTTGGTAATGCTGTTATAAGAAATAAGAATAAAAGACAAATAAAGGATATAATTGATAAAAGTAATTTAGTATTTCCAACCAATAACGATTATGTTATAATATTAAGGAAAGAAATTACAAATATTTCATTTGAAGATAAGAAAAAATATTTATTAGAAATATTATGTAAACTAGAAGGAGAAAAAAATGAAAAATAAATTTAAAAGAATACTACTATTATTTTTATTAGTATTTGTTTTAACTGGATGTACTCATGCATTAAAAGATCCTAAATCAAAGAAAATTGTTTTTTATGAAAATAATTCAGTTAAAATTACACTTAATGAAAATATATTATGTCAACCTACAGATAAAGGTTTAGTAAAAGAATATAAGAAATATAAGAAACAAATTGATATAACTAAATTACCTAAATGTGAGAATTTCAAGATTTCTGATAGTAATTACGATGGTTTATGGGAAACTATTTTTGTTAAACCATTAGCTTGGATTCTTGTTAAAATGAATAGTTTATTTAAAAATTATGGTATATCAATTATTATATTAGGTTTATTAATAAGATTATTATTAGCTCCATTAACTCAAAAAACTGCAATGCAATCTGAAAATATGAAAGAAATGCAACCAGAAATGGATAGGATTAATAAGAAATATGAAGGTAAAAATGATCAAGAATCAATGCAAAAGAAATCAATGGAAACTATGCAATTATATAAAAAGTATGGTGTTAATCCATTCTCAAGTTGTTTATTTGCATTTATACAAATACCTTTATTAATGGCATTTTATGAAGCAATTAATAGAGTTCCTGTAATATTTGAAGGAAAATTATTTGGTCTTATATTAGGAACTACTCCTATGAAAGCTATGTCTTCAGGTCATTATGAATATTTAATAATTGTATTATTAATTGTAGGAACAACTATATTACAGCAAAAATTAAATAAAACAGCACCAACACCTCAAAAAGGTGATATAAATCCTAATATGATGAGTAATATGATGGTTATTATGATAGCAATCATGTCTATTAATTTCTCAATTGCTTTATCATTATATTGGATTGCATCAACATGTTTTACAATTGTTCAAAATTTAATAGCTAAAAAAATCAAACAAAAGAAAGTAAGTCAGTAAGGGAGTAGGTAAAATGAAAATATATAGTTTTGAAGGAAAAAATGTAGAAGAATTAACACTACAAGCATTAAAAGAATTAGACGTTAAAGAAGATGAAATGGTAACAGATGTTACTGAAGAAACAGTAGGATTACTTAAAAAGAAGAAATATACTTTAAAAGTTGCTTTAAAAAGTGATATATTAGAATTTGCTAAGAAATTTGTAAAAGATATTACTGTTGGTATGGGAATAGAAGATGTAGTTTTAGAATCTCAAAGAACAGAAAATTATATTAAAATTACTATGCATTCAGAAAACAGTTCTTTATTAATAGGTAAAGGTGGTAGAACTTTAGCATCATTACAAACTCTTTTAAGAGCCGCTATTTCTAAAGAAGTACCATTCAAAGTAAATGTAGTTTTAGATGTTGAAAATTATAAAATTAGACAAGAACATAACATTGAAAGATTAGCTAAAAAATTAGCTAAAGAAGTAATTAAAACAAAGGAACCAATTACTATGGATTCAATGAATTCATATGAAAGAAGATTAGTTCATAATGTTTTAGGTAATTTTAAGGGTATTACAACTGAAAGTGAAGGGGAAGAACCTAACAGAAAAGTTGTTATTAAACCAATAGAAGGAAAGGAGTAATAGTATGAAAGAAAGAAATATTGCTGTTTCAATAATACTTACACTAGTAACTTGTGGTATATATGGTATTTATTGGATGATAGTATTAAATGATGAATTAAAGCATGAAGCAGGAGAAGATAATTTTACATCAGGAGGAGTAGTATTCTTATTATCACTAGTAACTTGTGGAATATACTCAATTTATTGGGCATATAAAATGGGAGAATTTGTTGATAAAATGAATAATAAAGAATCTAATTCAAATATATTATACTTAATTTTAAATCTATTTGGATTTGGAATTGTAGTTTATGCTTTAATACAAAATGAATTAAATAAAAAAATACAATCAAAAGTAGCTTAATGCTACTTTTTATTTTTCTTAAAAAATGATATATTAATTCTTAGAGGTGATTTTATGTATGATACTATCGCTGCAATTTCAACTGCGCAAGGAGTAGGTGCAATCTCAATAGTTAGAATTAGTGGAGATGAAGCATTAGAAATTGTTAATAAAATATTTGATCAAGATATAAAAAAATATAAGAGTAATACTATAAATTATGGTCATATAATAGATAATGATAAGGTAGTAGATGAAGTACTAGTATCAGTATTTTTAGCGCCTAAAACATATACTAAAGAAGATATAGTAGAAATAAATACACATGGAGGTATATCAGTTACTAATAAAATATTAGAATTATTATTAGAAAATGGAGCTAGACTCGCAGAACCTGGTGAATTTACTAAAAGAGCTTTTATAAATGGTAGAATTGACTTAATTGAGGCAGAGTCTGTTATGGATTTAATAGATGCTAAAACAGAAAGTGCTAGAAAGATGGCTATTAATGGAGTAGATGGTAGATTATCAAGTAAAATTAATAAACTAAGAGATAAAGCTTTAGATATAATATCTAATATTGAAGTAAATATTGATTATCCAGAATATGAAGATATAGAAGTAATGACTATTGATGATATAAGAAATTATTCAAAAGAATTAAATAAAGATATAGATGATTTATTAAAAACATCTGAAAGTGGAAAAATAATAAAAGAAGGTATTAATACAGTAATACTAGGAAGACCAAACGTAGGCAAGAGTTCGATTTTAAATAGATTATTAGATGAAGAAAAAGCAATAGTAACAGATATTCCTGGTACTACAAGAGATATAGTTGAGGGTTCTATTAGATTGAATGGAGTATTAATTAATTTTCTAGATACTGCTGGTGTAAGAGAAACAACTAATACAGTGGAAAAAATAGGTGTAGAAAAAAGTTTATCACTTTTAGACAAAGCAGATTTGGTATTGTTAGTACTTAATAATAATGAAAAATTAACTAAAGAGGATAAAGATTTATTAGATAAAACAAAAGATAAAAAAAGAATTATAGTTGTGAATAAAATGGATTTAGAATCAAAAATAGATTTAGAAGAAGAATATGTAAAAGTTAGTGCTCAGCAAAACAATATAGATGAATTATTAAATAAAATAAATGAATTATTTAAATTAGATGAAATAAATGATGGTGATATGACTTATATATCTAATGCCAGAGAAATATCTTTATTAAAGAAAGCTAAACAATCTTCTAATAATCTAATAAAATCTTTAGATGAAGGTATACCAATAGATATGCTTGAAATTGATATTAAAAATATAATAGATTATTTAGGTGAAGTAACAGGGGAAAGTTATGATAATGAATTAATAGACAAACTATTTAGTAGATTTTGTCTAGGAAAGTAGGATACATGAGAATAGGAATAATTGGTAGTGGTGCATTTGGCTGTGCACTTGCTCATACTTTTAGTAAAAAAAATGAAATAATTATGTGGTCTTATTTAGAAGAGGAAGCAAATAATATAAATAATAGTCATAATTGTTTAACTCTTCAAAATATAAAATTAGATAGTTCAATAAAAGCAACAACTAATTTAGAAGAAGTAGTTAATAATAGTGAATTATTAGTATTAGTAACTCCATCAGATACAATAAGAAATATGTGTATAGAAATAAAGAAATACTATAATAATCAACAAATATTACTCGCATCAAAAGGAATGGAGAATGATAAGTTACTAACAGATGTTATTAAAGAAGAATTAAATATTGATGCTTCTGTTATAATGGGACCATCTTTTGCAGAAGAAATAGGAGATGATCTCCCAACATTTGTAGAATTATCAGGTAATAAAAATATAATTGAATACTTAGAAACAGATAATTTTAAGATTCTTTTTAATAATGATTATGTAGGTCTACAAGTAGGTGGTGCTTTAAAAAATGTAGTTACTGTAGCCTCAGGAATAGTAGAAGGTTTAGATTATAAAGTTAATACTTCTTCATATATTATTACTGAAGGATTAAAAGAAATAAAAGAAATAGGTATAAAATTAGGCGCAAAAGAATCTACATTTTATGGTTTATCAGGTTTAGGAGATTTATATGGAACTTCACTAAGTAGTAAAAGTAGAAATAAAAGAGCGGGTATATTACTTGGTCAAGGTAAAAAACTAGAAGAAATTCATAGTGAAGTAGGATCTACAATAGAAGGTTTAGATACAGTAAAAGATGCATTTTATATAATTAATAAATACAATTTAGATTGTCCGTTAATATTAAATTTATATAAAATTATATATGAAGATATGGATTCAAAGAATATTATAAATATTAAATAGTATATAAATATACTATTTTTTTTTGACAAAAAAATATTTTTATATATAATATATTTCAACTTTAAAGAAGGGGAATATTATGATTATTGAAAAACAATTAAAAATACTAGAACAATTATTAGATAATTATATAAATTCTAATATTAGTACAAAGGATGTTATTATAATTATTTATAACAATTTAAAAATAAAAAATGCATTAAAAACAATAGTATCTGAATGTAGTATTGAAAAAGAAGTAAATAAGATGATTTATTTAGATACATTAGATAGAATTAAATCTAATAAAATAAAAAGATTTTTAAATGCATATATATTTTTAAATAATTATAAATTTGTAGAAGAACAAGAAGAAGAATTAGAAGAATTAGAAGAATTAGATAATATAATAAAAGATGAGGATTCCACATTATCAGAAGATATCGATAAAATATTTTTCAGAGAATTAAAAAAACAACCAACTTTATCTGAAGAAGAAACTAATAAATTAATTAAAAAATATCAAGATACGGGTGATGTAAAATATAAGAATCAAGTAGTTTCTGGTCATTTAAGGTTAGTTTTATATATTGCAAAAAGATATATAGGAAGAGGAGAATTCCTTGATTTAATTCAAGAAGGTAGTATTGGATTAGGTAAAGCTGTGGAAAAATTCAATTTAAATAGAGGATGTAAACTATCCACATATTCAACTTGGTGGATAAGACAATCTATTACTAGATATTTAGATGAAAAAGTAGATACTATAAAGAAACCATGTCATGTTATTCAAAATATAAAGAAAGTTAATTACGCAATTTCAAAATATCAAAGTGAACATTCTGGTATTGAACCAAGTTTAGAAGAATTAAGTTTCCTTACAGGTTTTGATGTAGAAACCATTAAAATGTTAAAAGAATCTAATCTTTCTAGTGTTAGTTTAAATAAAGAAGTTGGAAATGAATCAGATGGAGAAGCAAATGAATTGATGGACTTTATGTCAGATGAAAAAAGCGAAAAAGATATTTATAAAAATGCCGAAAATACTGATTTAAAAAGAAAAATAGATGAAGTTTTTGATGTAGTTTTTCCTATTGATAATAGCAGTAAAAGAGAAACAAATATAAAAATAAGAACTGTATTAACACATAGATTTGGACTATATGGTGAAACTCCTAAGACTTTAGAGGAAGTTGCTCCTTTATTACATGTTACTAGAGAAAGAGTAAGACAAATAGAAGCAAAAGGATTACAAAGACTTAGAAAAAATAAAGAAATTAAGTCATTAAAATTATTTTTAGATGAATAAACTACGTTAGTAGTTTTTTCTTTGTAAAAAATAAATAAATATAGTATAATACATTTGCTTATAACTTTTATATAAAAAGGAGGTGATTTTATGTATGATTCAATAGTTGTAGGAGGAGGACATGCTGGTTGTGAAGCAACACTTGCCCTTGCTAAAATGGGTTTTAAAACATTATTAGTAACAGGTTCTATAGATAAAATAGCTATGATGCCTTGTAATCCACATATTGGTGGATCTGCTAAAGGTATTGTTGTTAGAGAAATTGATGCTTTAGGTGGAATGATGGGTAAAGTAGCGGATAAAACTTTACTTCAAATGAAAATGCTTAACTATGCAAAGGGTCCAGCAGTTAGATCATTAAGATCTCAAGGAGATAAGGTTGCTTATCCAAAAGAAATGCAAAAATTATTAAAAGAAGATAAAAATATTACAATTATAGAAGATATGGTTGAAGACTTAATAGTAGTAGATAATGCTATTGTAGGTGTTAAATTAGCAGAAGGAAAAGAAATAAATGCTAAATCAGTTATACTTACAACTGGTACATACATGAAAGCAGATATTCTTGTAGGTGATACTAGAACTAGACAAGGACCTTCTAATACAAGACCTTCTTTATTCTTATCAGAAAATTTAGAAAAATTAGGTTTTAAAATACTAAGATTAAAGACTGGAACTCCTCCAAGAGTGGAAAGAAGTTCTATAGATTTTTCAAAAGCAAAAATGGAACCAGGTGATGATAAACTTTATACATTTAGTTTTGATGATAAACCTTATTATAAAGTTGAAGATCAAGAACCATGTTATTTAACTTATACAACAGAAGAAACTCATAAAATAATTAGAGATAACTTAGAAAAATCAAGTATGTATGGTGGAATTAAGGAAAAGTTAGGAACTGGTCCTAGATATTGTCCATCTATAGAAGATAAAATAGTTAGATTTGCGGATAAAGAAAGACATCAATTATTCTTAGAACCAGAAAGTAGATACTTTGATGATATATATATTCAAGGTTTTTCTACAAGTATGCCACATGATGTACAAGAAAAAATGGTACATAGTTTACCAGGGCTTGAAAATGCTAAAATACTAAGATATGCTTATGCAATTGAGTATGATGCAATAGATTCAAGAGATTTATATCCAACACTTGAAACTAAATTAGTAGAAAATTTATATACCGCAGGCCAAATAAATGGTACTAGTGGTTATGAAGAAGCTGCATGTCAAGGATTAATGGCTGGTATAAATGCAGGATTAAAAATGCAAGGAAAAGAACCATTAATATTAAAAAGAGATGAAGCTTATATCGGTGTTCTTATTGATGACTTAGTAACAAAAGGTGTTAGAGATCCATATCGTTTATTAACTTCAAGAGCGGAATATCGATTACTTCTTAGATCTGATAATGCTGATCTTAGATTAAGAAAATATGGTTATGAAGTAGGATTAATTTCAAAAAAACAGTATGATAAATTACTTAAAAAAGAAGAAAATATTAATAAAATATTAGAAGAACTAAAAGAAATAACAATTAAATCAGATAAAAAAATGACTGGAATAGAGTTTATCAAGAGAACTGAAAATAGTATTTATGATATAGAAAATAAATTAAGTTCTAAGTATGATGAATTAGAATTAGAACAAGCAGAAATACAAATAAAGTATGAAGGTTATATTAAAAAAGCAAGAAAAGAAGCAGAAAAAATGAGAAAACTAGAAAATAAAAAAATTCCAGTTGATATAGATTATGATAAAGTTCCAAATTTATCTTCAGAAGCAAGAGTTAAGTTAAAAGAAGTAAGACCTATGTCATTTTCACAGGCTAGTAGAATTAGTGGAGTTAATCCAAGTGATATAGCTATACTTTCAGTATATATGAAGAGGTATTTTAATGAATATAAATAGTTTTAATGAAGAAGTAAAAAAATTAGGTATTACATTAACTAAAGATCAAATAGATAAACTAGAAAAGTTGTATGAATTACTAGTTAGTTATAATGAAAATGTTAATTTAACTAGAATAGTTGAACATGATGAAGTATATTTAAAACATTTCTATGATAGTTTAACTTTAATTAAAGCATATAACTTAAGAAAATCAGTTAGTTTATGTGATGTAGGAACTGGCGCAGGTTTTCCAGGATTAGTTCTTGCTATTTGTTTTCCACAGTTAAAAGTAACACTAGTAGAAAAACTAAGAAAAAGAGTAGATTTCTTATTCTTAGTAAAAAAAGAATTAGGTTTAGATAATGTATTTATATGTAATGAAAGAGCAGAGATATTTGCTAGAAATAATATAGAAAAATATGATATTGTAACAAGTAGAGCATTTGCTAGATTAAATATATTAGTAGAAATATGTATGCCTCTTGTAAAAGTAAATGGATACTTTATTCCATTAAAAGCAACATTAGATGAAGAATTAGAAGAAGCTAAAAGTACAATAGAAACTATGAATTCTAAATTAGAAGAAGTTATTACTTTTAATTTACCTGTTGAAAACAGTATTAGAAACTTACCTGTTATTAAAAAGATAGGAAATAATAAACAAAAGTATCCTAGAAAATTTAGTGAAATTAAGAAAAATCCATTGTAAAAAATGGATTTTTATATTATGATAATATATGTATAAGAATAAAAAGAGAGGTAATACTTATGAATAATATGGAAAAAGAAATATTTGAAATATCTTTAGATGATATTATTCCTAACCGTTTTCAACCTAGACTATCTTTTGATGAAGATGCTTTAAATGAGTTAGCTAAATCAATAAGACAACATGGTATCATTCAACCATTAGTACTTAGAAAGATAGGGGATAAATATGAGATAATTGCGGGTGAAAGAAGATATAAAGCTGCATATATCGCAGGTTTAACTAAGGTTCCCGCTGTAATTATAGATTTAAATGATAATGAATCAGCTGAAGTAGCTATTGTTGAAAATATTCAAAGAAAGAATCTATCTCCAATAGAAGAAGCTAAATCTTATAAAAAATTATTAGATAGAGGTTATTTAACACAAGACGAGTTAGCGTCTCGTATGGGTAAAACTCAAGGATCTATTTCTAATAAACTAAGATTATTAAATTTATCAACTGATGTTCAAGATGCATTATTAAATAATCAAATAAGTGAAAGACATGCTAGAAGTTTATTAAAGTTAGAAAATGAAGATGATCAAATAGAAGTATTAAATAGAATTATTAAACAAAGAATGAATGTAAGAGATACTGATAATTTAATTAATAGTATCATTAATAATGAAGAATACGTACCTATTAATCAAGTTCATAAAGGATTTGGTTTAGGTGGAGGTAAATCTTCAATGGATTTCAATACATTCTTTGATACAGCAGATAATGATATAAAATCAGAAACATCTGAAATACCTAAAATAGAAGATAAAGTTTATCCATCAATTGAGGATAAAGTATTACCAGAAATAGATATGGAAGAAACTTTATTATTAGAAGAAGAAACAGATAATTCAAAAAGAGATATATTACAAGAGAAAGTTAAAAAATTCATAGAAGAATTAAAATCAGAAGGATATAGTTCTACTTATGATAGTTATGAATTTGATAAAATTTTTGAATTTATTATAAAAATAGAAAAATAAGATGCTATTGAGCATCTTTTTCTTTTGGTTCAGTTCCTTTTAAATAATAAATAAATTTTTTCTTTTTAGAATTATTTGTGGCAATCTTACCATTAATTGGATTAACTAAAACAGCATTAACATTCTTTGGTTTTTTAAACCATGAATCTTCTTCATTTCTTAGATAGTTCTCTATAGTATCGGCCCATATATTTCTTGCTACTTTGTTATCTTCATTTTTTAAAATTTTGTTATCATCATAACCAACCCAAGTACCCAAAGTATAATCTTTATTATAACCAACTATCAATGAATCTGTGTTAGTACTACCAGTTTTAATTGCGTAAGTTTTAGTTAGTTTAGGTTTAATACTTATACATGTTGGCTGACTATAATCTATTAAATTATTATCATAACAATTAGTCATTAATTCACTTAATATATATGTATAATCACTATTTAATACTTTATTTTTAATGATTTTATGTTCATAGAGTAAATTATTATTACTATCTTTAACTGCCCTTATTAAGTAAGGTTCTTTATATACTCCTTCACTAGCTAAGGTAGAGTAACCATTAGTTAAATCTATTATATTAACTTCACTTGTGCCTAGTGGTAATGATACGTTATTCTTTATATTTTTAATTCCTACTTTATTCAATGTATTTACTAGTACATTATCACCTAAAAACATATTTGTTTTTAAAGCATATATATTATCCGAGTACGCTAACGCAATAATCATAGGAATCTTTTTATTTGCGTATATATCACCGTAATTACTAGGTTTATATATATCATTTCCTAAATTAAAAGAGGTATCTGTTGATAAGAATGAAGAAGATGGACTAAATCCATTTTCCAAAGCAGAATAATATAGAAACGGCTTAATAGTAGATCCAATTTGTCTTTTAGATGAAATAACTCTATTATATTGGCTTTTTTCATAATCTTTTCCACCAACTAAGGCAATTACTCTTCCAGTTTCATTATGTATCATTACACTTGATACTTGTAAATTATTTTTAATATTATTATTTATTGATTTTTCTAGCTCTTGTTGAGCCTTTAAATCAAAATTAGTATATATTTTTATACTATTACTTTCTAAATAATCATCAGGAATAATGCTTAGATTATTAAGTTCGTTCATAACCGCATCTTTATAGTACATTAGTGTAGTTAAGTTATATTTTTCTTTTTTCCCATAATAAGTAAGTTTAGTATTATATGCAAATTCAGCTTCATTTTTCGTAATATAGTTATTCTTTACTAAAATATCTAATATTTGTTTTTGTCTTTTCTTCGCAGATTTTTCATTATTAATAGGTGAATATTCCTGTGGATATTTAGGTATACCTGCAAGCATAGATGCTTCGGCTAAAGTTAAATCTTTAGAATCTTTATTAAAATAGTAATGAGATGCATTTTCTATTCCAAATACACCATTTCCATAATTAATAGTATTTAGGTATCCCTCCAATATTTCTTCCTTAGAGTAGTTAATTTCCATTTTAAAAGCTAAATAAGCTTCTTTTATTTTCCTCTTATAAGTTCTATCAAAATCTAGGTACAAGTTTCTAGCGTACTGTTGTGTTATAGTAGATGCGCCTTCTTCAATAGATCCAGATTTTATATTAACAAATATAGATTTTATTATTCTAATATAATCAAAACCATTATGTTTATAAAATCTTTTATCTTCAGTAAATATAGTTGCGTTTATTAGATCTTTATTTATATTATCTAAACTTGCCCATTCTTTTGTACCGTTTCCTCTAAAAAATTCTTTATTATCTTTATCATATATAATAATAGTATTAGTTTTTTTTAGATCTAATTTAGGTCTAGCTTTAACAAAAAAGTATAAAAAAGAAAAAAATAAACATATAAAAAAACATAAAAATATAAATATTTTTAATACTATTCTTCCTTTTTTCATAAAAATCACCATTTTTCTATTTATATTATGTTAAAAAAAGGTTAAAATATAAGTGCATTTTTAATAACTATATGTTATAATGCTCTTGTTAAAAAGAGGTGTTCTTTATTAAAAATATTAAACTAGATATATATATTAAAAATAATGAAGAAGAATTTAATTATAAAGATATTCCTTGTACTTATAAGGATAATCATTATATATTTAGCATAGAAGAAGAAAATTATGATATTGATATAAACGACTCTATAGTTTTCCACAAGAAAAATATAGAGTCAGAAATAGATTTTATTTTTAAAGATAATTCAATTACAAAAGGATCATATTTTATTAAAAAATTAAATTTTTATATGGATGCGAATATTAAAACAACAAAATATATAGTTAATGATAAAAATATAGATATTGAATATAAATTATGGTTACAAGATGAAGAAATAGGAAACTTTATATTTAAAATAAAAGTAAAGGAGTAGATATTATGGTAAATATTAAGAAAGAATTATCTATTTTACTTAATAAAGAAGTAAGTATAGATACTTATGATCTAATTAAAGAAATCAAGGAAAAAGATAAAGGTGATTATACTTTTCCATGTTTCGCACTCGCAAAAGAGTTACATAAGGCACCTAATCAAATCGCAGATGAATTAAAAGATAAAATTAGTTCTGATATTATAGAAAAAATAGAAAGCGTCAATGGTTATTTAAACTTTTATATAAACAAAGAATATTTAACAAAAGAAGTATTTAAAGAATATGAATCTAAAAAAGAAAACTATGGTAAAGGACATGAGCAAGGAACAATATGTGTTGAATATTCATCTCCTAATATTGCAAAACCATTTCATATAGGTCATATGAGAACTACTTTAATAGGACATGCACTATATAATATCTATAAATATTTAGGATATAATACTATTGGTATTAATCATTTGGGAGATTATGGTACCCAATTTGGTAAATTAATTGAAGGTTATAAACTATGGGGAAACGAATATGATTTATCAACTAATCCCATAGATAAATTAGTGGAAATATATGTAAGAATTAATAAAGAATGTGAAAATGAAGAAATACTTGAAAGATGCAGAAATAATTTTAAACTTTTAGAAGAAGGAGATGAATATTGCGTTTCCTTGTGGAAAAAGTTTAGTGAATTAAGTATGGATGAATTTAATAGAACTTATGAATTATTAGGTATTAAATTTGATGAAATTAAGGGTGAAGCATCTTATGTTAATGATAAAGAGAGTATTATAAAAGTATTAGAAAAAAATAATAAATTGGTAGAGAGTCAAGGTGCTAAAATAGTAGATTTAGAAGATGTTAATATTAATACACCTTGTATTATAGAAAAAAGTGATGGTTCAAGTATTTATGCTACTCGTGATTTAGCGGCAATTCTTTATAGAGCCAAAACTTATGATTATGATAAATCTTTATATATAACAGCGTATGAACAAGATTTGCATTTTAAACAAGTTTTTGCAGTTGCAAAATATTTAGATTTAGATCCTAAATATGTAGATGGTCTAGAACATGTTTCATATGGTATGTATAGATTAAAAGAAGGTAAGATGTCTACAAGAAAAGGAAACTTTATTAAAGTACAAGATGTTTTGGATGAAGCAATTAATAAAGCTAAAGCAAAAGTATCTGATAAGAATCCTGATTTAGAAGATATAGATGAAGTTGCTAAAAAAGTTGGTGTAGGAGCAGTTGTATTTGGAGATCTATATAATTCTAGAATTAAAGATGAAGTATTTGATATAGATGAAATGCTTGAATTTCAAGGAGAAACATGCCCTTATATTCAATACATGTATGTAAGAATTAAGAGTATTTTACGTAAACTTGATAAAGAAGTATTGATTAATGATGTGAAATATGATAAATTACGTAATGATTTATCTTATGACTTAGTAAAGCAAATATATAATTTTAATGATGTACTAAAAGAAGTCGTAGATAAAAATGAACCATATATATTATCAAGATATTTAATTAAGCTTGCGCAAACATATAGTGATTACTACAATACTTATAAAATATTAAGTGATGATATAGATGAAAGAAATTCTAGAGTATATTTAATATCAATTGTTGCAAATATACTAAAGACAGGATGTAAATTATTGGGTATAGAAATGCCTGAAAAAATGTAGAAAAATAATTAAATTCTCATATATTACTATAATGGAAGGAAGATTTTAAAATGAGTATTAGAAAAAAGAATATTGAAGAATTGGAATTAATGAGTTATACAGACATAGCATACGAAATAATTAAAGAAGATAAAAAGAAAAAATATAATACACCTAATTTATTTAAGGAAGTTTGTAAATTATTAAAATTAAGTGATGAAGAATTTGCAGAAAAAATAGCAGATTTCTTTACTGCGTTAACTACAGATGGAAGATTTATATTAATAGATTCTACTATTTGGGATTTAAAAGAAAATCATTCAGTTAAGGTAGTAGTTGATGATGGTGATGAAGAAGAAATAGAATCAGATGAAGAAGATATAATAGATGAAGAATCAGAAGATACTGAGGATTTAGAAGATGATTATTCTGACGAAGCAGTAGATGATTCTAAAGATGATGAAGAAGATATGAAGGATTTAACTATAGTAGACGAAGAAGATATAGAAGAATAGGAGGCACTTATGATAGAGAGATTAGAAACAACATTAAAAAGATATAATGAAATATCAGAAGAACTATCTAAACCTGAAGTACTTAGTAATGTAGAACTAATGACTACTCTATCAAAAGAGCAGTCTCAAATATCAGAAATAGTTGATAAATATAAAGTATATAAAAAAGTACTTAGTGATTTAGAAGAAGCTAAAGAACTATTAAATGATAAAGAAATGGCTGAACTTGCTAAAGAAGATGTTAATAATTTATCAGAAGAAAAAGAAAGTTTAGAAAAAGAATTAGAAGTATTATTACTTCCAAAAGATCCTAATGATGATAAGAATATCATTGTTGAAATAAGAGGAGCGGCTGGTGGAGATGAAGCAAATATCTTCGCTGGAGACTTATTTGAAATGTATTCTAGATATGCAGAAAATCAAGGGTGGAGAATAGAAGTAACTAATGCAGAAGAAGGATCAGCAGGAGGATATTCTCAAATAGAATTTATGGTTAAGGGTGAAATGGTTTATTCTAAATTAAAATATGAATCAGGATCACATAGAGTTCAAAGAGTACCTGCTACTGAATCACAAGGAAGAGTTCATACATCTACTGCTACAGTACTTGTAATGCCTGAAGTAGAAGATGTTAATATTGATATTAAGGAACAAGACTTAAGAATCGATGTATATAGATCAACAGGCGCAGGTGGACAAGGAGTAAATACTACAGATTCAGCAGTTAGAATTACTCATATTCCAACAGGAATAGTAGTTACTTGCCAAGACGAAAGAAGTCAGTTAAAGAATAAAATTAAAGCATTAGGAATATTAAAAGCAAGAATATATGATGAAATGCAAAGAAAACAAGAAGAAGAATTAGGTTCTGAAAGAAGAAATAAAATAGGAACTGGAGATAGATCTGAAAAAATAAGAACATATAATTATCCACAAAACAGAGTAACAGATCATAGAATTAATTTAACTTTAATGCAGCTTGATAGAATAATGCAAGGAAAATTAGACGAAATAATAGATGCGTTAGTTAATGAAGATATAAGAAGAAAATTAGCAGGAGAATAATTTTCTTTTTTTATAATTGGAGGTATTATGAGAGATTTAGAATATTTAAAGAAGTATTATAAAGGTAATATCGAAGAAGCTAAATCTAGATTAGATTCAGGTGAACCAGTACAATATATAATTGGTGAAGTAGATTTCTTTGGAAATATATTAAAAGTAAATAAAAATGTATTAATTCCAAGGTTTGAAACAGAAGAGTTAGTTGACCAAACTATTAAGTATATAAACAAATTTTTTGATAAAAAAGTAGATATACTAGATATTGGAACAGGATCAGGTGCCATTGCAATTTCTTTAAAGAAAAAGGTAAATTCTAATGTTACCGCAACTGATATTTCTAAAGAAGCATTAGATGTTGCTAAAGAAAATGCAATACTTAATAAAGTAGATATTGATTTTATCAACACAAATATTTATGAGAATATAGATAATAAATTTGATGTAGTAATCAGTAATCCACCATATATTGCATATGATGAAGAAATAATGGATATAGTAAAAAATAATGAACCACATACTGCTTTATATGCAGATAATAACGGATTATATTTTTATGAACAAATATTAAAAAATATAAAAACTATTTTAAAAGACAAATATTTAATATCCTTTGAGATAGGTGAGAAACAATTTAATGATATAAAAAAATATAAAGACCTATATTTACCCGAATCTAATATTACTTGTAAAAAAGATATGCAAGGAAGAGATAGAATGGTATTTATTACAAATATTGAATAAAATAAAAATAATCATCCATAAAGATAGAGAGAGGATGATTTTTTTATGAAAAAAATTCTATTAGTATTATCAATAATTAGTCTTTTATATATAGGTTTAAATTTTAAAGAAGAAGAAAATATTATTCCTGACGAAGCAATTAGATTTAGAGTAATTGCTAACTCAAATACTGTGTATGATCAAAATATAAAAATTCAAGTTAGAAACACTATTCAAAATGAAATATTTAGTTTAATAAAAGATAGTAAATCTATAGAAGACACAAGAAAAATACTCTATGAACACCAAAAAGAGTTATATAATATAACTAGAAATAAACTTAAAGAATTAAATTATAACAAATCTTTTGATCTTAAATATGGTTACAATCATTTTCCTTAGAAAAAATATAGAGGTATTACCTATAAAGAAGGAAATTATGAGTCTTTAGTTGTAACTTTAGGAGAAGGAAAAGGTGATAATTTTTGGTGCGTACTTTTTCCACCACTTTGTTTATTAGAAGCAGAAGATAATTCATCATCAGAAATTGAATATAAATTTTTTGTTAAAGAATTGATTGATAAATATATAAAAAAATAGACCTAATAATTATTTTGTGTTAAAATTAATTTAGGTGATAATATGGGAAATTTAGAAATAAAAATTAAAAAAATGAATATGACTTCTATTATATTTTCAATTCTATTTATTTTAATAGGTGCATTTTTACTAGCAAGACCAGAAGATGCAATTCATTTAGTAAGTTATGCATTAGGAATTATTCTTGCTTTATGGGGTTTAATTTCAATTGTTCAATTCTTTACTGATAGAGAATCTCAAAACTATTTAGAATTTAGTTTTATACTTGGAGTGTTTATGTTTATATTTGGTATAATTATCATTGTTAAACCAAATACAGTTGCGAGTATTATTCCGTTGTTATTAGGTATATGGATGCTTATAAACGGTGTAACTAAATTATCATATGCATTAACATTAAATAAAAATAAGAACGCTGCTAGCTCAATAATAATATCTATTCTAATAATAGTATTAGGTATTTTGTTAGTATTTAATCCATTTGCAGGAGCTAAAACATTAGTACAAATATTAGGAGTTACAATAATAATTTATTCAGTACTTGATTTAGCAGAATGTTTTGCTATTAGAAAAATAGTTAAGAAAGAAACAAAAGAAGAAATTGAAAATACAATTATAGAAGCAGAATATGAAGAAAAAAACAAATAGTTTACACTTTTAAAATTTTTATGTTGATTTGAAAGTGAAAAGTATTATATAATAAAATTGACATTATACTAAGGAGGGATAATATGAAAGTTACATCAGTTAATGTTAAGAAAATCGAGAAAGACGGTTCAAGAATGAAAGGTATCGCATCAATTCTATTAGATGATTTAATTGCTATCCATGATATTAGAATTATTTCAGGTGATAATGGATTATTTGTTGCAATGCCAAGTAGAAAAACTGCAACAGGAGGGTATAGAGATATTGTTCATCCAATCACTCCAGAAGGTAGAGAAATGATTGAAACTGCTATTTTAGGAGAATACGAAAAAGCAGAAGATCAAGCCCCAACTACTGAAGAAGAAAAAGAAGAAGAATAGTTCTTCTTTTTTTATTTCCTCATATAATTAATTATGGAGGAAAAATATGGATAAAATAAAAGAAATAAGTACTAACTTAAGTCATTCATTTTCAGTATCAGAAAGAAAGAACATAATAATAACAGGTGTAGTAAAAATAGAAAATTTTGATAAAGAAGAATTCTTACTTGAGACTATACAAGGATTTATGCATATTAAAGGAGAAAATTTAGAGATAGTAAAATTAGACACATATCAAGGAAATATATCGATAAAAGGAAAAATAAATCAGGTAGATTATATAGATGAAACTAAAAAAGAATCTTCTTTTATATCCAGATTATTTAAATGATATTAATACTACAAATTAAGTCTTTATTATTTAATTTTATATATGGTTTATTTTTTGCTTTTACCATTAGTATAAACAAAAAAGTACTACTTCATAAAAATAAAATATATAGATTTATAATTAATATTTTATTTATATCTGATCATGTTTTAATTTATTTTATTTTAATTAGATTTATTAATAATTCAATATTACATATATATTATTTTCCAATGTATATTTTAGGTATTATTTTTTATAAAAAGTACTTTACACATATAAAAAATTAAAAATTGCTCTTTAAATTTTTAAATGATATAATTAAATTGAATAGTTATGCATTAGAAAGGAGTAGTATATGAGTACAAAAAGAAAAAAAGTAAAAAGAAAATTCTTTTTAATTGCGTTAGTATATATTGCTCTTGGTGCAATTCTCTTGCAAAGTGTAGGATCAACAATGTATCAAATATATGTTAAAAACAGAGAAAAAAAAGAATTTGAAAAAGAATTACTAGAATTAAAAGATAAAGAAGAAGAATTAAAAGCAACAGTTACAAAGCTTCAAGACCCAGATTATGTTGCTAGATATGCAAGAGAAAAGTATTTATATTCAAAGGATGGAGAAATAATTATAAGAATACCTGATTAAAGGGTATTTTTTTTTGAATTTTTATGCTATAATTAGAGCATAATAATAGAAGGAGAAAGAGGAGGAGCTATTATGAAAAAATTTGTTAAATTAACATTTGCTTTTATGTTAGTAGTATTATTAACTGGATGTTTAGGAAAGGATAAAGTTACAAAATGTACTTTAAAATCTGATCAAAGTGCTAGTGGTTATAAAATTACTTCAGAATACAACGTTTATTCTTCTAAAGATGAAGTTAATAAAGTAGTAACTACTGAAACAGTAGAATCAAAAAATAATACTATTTTAGCTTATTTTGAAAAACAATTAAAAAGCCAATATAAAGCAAATAATGATTCATATGGTGGTTATAAGTATGAAATAACTAATAAAGATGGAAAAGTTGTTTCAAAAGTTACTATTGATTACTCTAAGATGAATTTAAATAAATTTGTTAAAGATAATCCAGCTATGAAATCATATGTTAATAAGTCAAATAAAATTACTGTAAAAGGTATTAAATCAATGTACCAATCAATGGGTGCAACTTGTGAAAAATAATTGGTAAAAAACCAATTATTTTTTTATGCAAAAAATGTGTAAATCCTTGAAAAAAAGCTTGCAAAATGTTAAAATTAATAATAGAGGTAGAATAGTATGAATAATGGTAATGGAAATGTGAATAAAAGAACTATAAAAACTTTTATTTTTATATTAATTTTAATAATTTTAATTTTATTATTGATCAAGGGTTGTCCTAGATTAATGAATAACAAGGGAATAAAAATAACAAATATCAAACAAGTGGTTGATAGTTTTGATGATGACGAAATTTATATTAAAAATTTAAAGAAAAATCATAGATATATTTACGACGTTACAATTCATAATTATTTAGATGAAGATTATTATTTATACAAAGTAGAAATTAACAACAAAAACATTACACATGATGAAATACTAAAACTACTAAAACACGGAAAAGATACTAAAGTTAAATTAAGTATTAAAAGTTTAGAAAATATAAAAGATAAAACTAAAATTAAGTTTTATTATGGAAAACTTAAAGAAATATATGTTGAAGATGAAGTTTTATCTGTTTTTGGTGATGAAAAAGTCAAATTACCAATGGGACCAGAAAAAGAAGGATATATATTTTTAGGATATTCTGATAAAAAAGGTTCAGAAAAAGCAAAATATAAAACTGATAAAGAATATAATTTAAAAGACGGAACAAGATTGTATCCAGTTTATGAAAAAATTAATCCAAAAACTGGTGGAGATTCAAGTAATGATCAATCTAGCAATAATAACCAAGGTAATAATAACAATAATAATGACGATAAAAAAGAAGAAAAAAAAGAAACTGCTAAATTTATAGTAACATTTGATTATCAAAATGGTGCTAAATCTACAACAAAAGAAGTAATTAATACAGAAAAATACGGTACATTACCAACTGCTGTTAAAACAGGATATTATTTTATTGGTTGGTATTTAGGTAACCAAAAAATTACAAGTGAATCAATTGTTAATTTAACAAGCAATGTTACTTTAAAAGCAAAATATAATATTATCAATTATTCTATTAATTATAACTTAGACGGAGGTTCTACAACAAATCCATCTACTTATACTGTGGAAAGCAATGATATTATTTTAAGTGATGCCCAAAAAGAAGGAGTAGAATTTGTTGGATGGACAGGATCAAACGGAGATACACCAGAAAAGAATGTTGCTATTCCAAAAGGAAGCACAGGAAATAAAGAATATACTGCTAATTATTCTGCTCATAGTGAAGTAGAATATAAAGTTATTCATAAACAAAAACAATTAGATGGTTCATATAATACAGTACTTGAAGAAACTTTTAGCGCGCCTTACGGAACTAAGGTAAAACCAACTGTTAAAACATATGAAGGATTTAATTCCCCAGAGCCACAAGAAATAACTGTAAAACAAGATGGTACTAGTTTAGTAGAATATAAGTATGAAAGAAAAGAATATAAATTTACTATAAATGATAGCGAAGATGTAATAAGTTCATTACCTTCAGGAAACTATCCATATGAAACAGAAATAACTTTAACTGCAAAAGAAAAAGAAGGTTATGATTTTTCATCATGGTCAAATGGAGAAACTACTAACCCAGTAACAATTACTTTAACTGAAAATACAACAATAAGACCAATATATACTGCTAAAACATACGTAGTAGAATTTAATGCTAATACAGGAACTGGTGAAATGGCTAGTCAAACATTTACTTATGATGAAGAAAAAGCATTAAATAAAAATACATTTACAAAACTAGGTAATAAATTTATTGGATGGAATACAAAAGCAGATGGAACAGGCACTCCATATTTAGATGAAGCTGTTGTTAAAAATTTAGCTACTTCAGGAACTGTTACATTATATGCCCAATTTATAGCAGAAACTTATACTATTAGTTTTAATACTGATGGTGGAGAAAAATTATTTAGTATTGAAAGAACATATGGTGAAACATATGGTGATCTACCTGAAGCAGTTAAACCAGGATATACATTTACTGGTTGGTATTTAGGTGACCAAAAAATAGAAAGTACTACTATTGTAGATGTAACAAGTGATACAACATTAAAAGCAAGATATAATATAAATAATTATAATATTACTTATAATCTAGATGGAGGATCTGCATCTAATCCATCTACGTATACAGTAGAAGATACAATTACATTAAATAATCCAACTAAGACAGGATATACATTTAGTGGTTGGACAGGATCAAATGGTGAATCGTTACAAACTCTAGTAACAATTCAAAAAGGAAGTACAGGAGATAAAACATATACAGCTCATTATTCAGCTAACTCAAATACTAAATATGTAGTAAAACATTTAAAGCAAAAATTAACTCTAGATGGATATGAATTAGAGGAAACAGAAAATTTATATGGTGCATCAGATACAAAAGTAACTCCAGAAACTAAAACATATACTGGATTTACTTCCCCAGAACCACAAGAAATAACAATAAAATCAGATGGATCAACAGAATTAGAATATAAGTATGATAGAGAAATATATACTTATACAATTACTAATCCTGATACTATGACTAGTTCATTACCTTCAGGAGAATATCCATATGGAACAGAAGTAACTATTACGGCAAATACTGTTCCTGGATATACATTCAGTTCTTGGAATAATGGAGAAATTGATAATCCAGCTACGTTTGCTATCGATGAAAATTTAAATATTGCTCCAATATATAATGCAAATACTTATTATGTAGTATTTAATAATAATACTGGATCTGGTAGTATGTCTGATCAACAAATGACATATGATGCAGATGAAGTATTAAAAAAATGTACATTTACTAAAGTAGGATATTCATTTGATGGATGGAATACAAAAGCAGATGGAACTGGAACTAACTACGCTGATGAAGCTACAGTTAAAAATTTAGCAGAATCTGGAAATGTAATACTATATGCTAAATGGAAAGCAAATACTGATACATCTTATAAAGTAATAACTAAAAAACAAAATATAGATTTAGAAACATATACTGAAACAGAAAATATTTATACAGGAACAACAGATACAGAGGTAACACCAACTGTTGTAGATTATACTGGTTTTGTATCACCAGATCCTCAAACTATTACAATTACAGGAGATGGTAATGCATCAGTAACTTACACATATTTAAGAGAAATGTATGAATTTAATTTACCAGATACAGAAAATGTAATTTCATCAAAAGAACCTGGTGAATATCCATATGGTACTGAAATAGAATTAACAGCCAAAGAGAAAGAAGGATATACTTTTGATGGTTGGTCAGATGGTGTTATGGATAATCCAAGAACTATAACATTAGAAGATGATACAACTATTGAACCAAGATATAAAGCAAACACTGATACAAGTTATACAGTTAAGCATTATAAACAAAAGGTTACTCTAGATGGTTACGAATTAGCTGATACAGATAATTTAACAGGAACAACAGATACAGAAGTTACACCAACTGTTAAAACATATGAAGGATTTACATCACCAAGTACCCAAACAGTTACAATAAAAGGTGATGGTACAACAGAAGTAACATATAACTATGATAGAATTATGTATTCATTTAATCTACCAGATACAGAAAATGTAACTTCATCACATGAACCAGGTAATTATCCATATGGAACTGAAATAACAATTAGCTCAAATGATATTCCAGGATATACATTTACTGAATGGTCTGATCATAATACAGATAATCCAAGAACTATATCATTATCAGATGATGTATCTTTAACACCAAGTTATAGCGCTAATACAAATACAGCTTATAAAGTTGAACATTATAAACAAAAAATAACTTTAGATGGTTACGATTTAGCAGAAACAGATAACTTAACAGGAACAACAGATACAGAAGTAACACCAGAAGTTAAAACATATACAGGATTTACTAGCCCAGATACACAAACAGTAATAATTAAGGGTGATGGTTCAACTGTAGTTACTTATAACTATGATAGAGTAATGTATACTTATACAGTAAATGACTCTGAACATATGACTAGTTCATTACCTTCAGGAGACTACCCATATGGAACAGAAGTAACTGTTACGGCAAATACTGTTCCTGGATATACATTCGGTGGTTGGAACGATGGAAATACTGACAATCCTAGAACAATTACTATAGATAAAAATATATCTATAGAACCAACATATACCGCAAACACTAATACGAGTTATAAAGTAGAACATTATAAACAAAAGGTAACTTTAGATGGATATGATTTAGCAGAAACAGATAACTTAACAGGAACAACAGATACAAAAGTAACGCCAAATGTTAAAACTTATACTGGTTTTGATTCGCCAGTTCCTACAGAAGTAACAATAAAAGGTGATGGCACAACAGTAGTTACTTATAATTACACTAGAAAATCATATACATTTACTTTAAATGATAGTGAAGATGTTAATTCATCTCATCAATCAGGAAGTTATCCATATGAAACAGAAATAACTTTAACTGCTAAAGATAAAGAAGGATATACTTTCGTTGGATGGAGTAATGGAGATACTAATCAAACAACTACTATTTCATTAACTGATAATATTGAAATTAATCCAGTATATTCAAGTAATACTGATACAGCATATAAAGTTATTCATAAACAAATGAATATAGATGGTGAAGGATATACAACTTATGAAACAGAAATTTTATATGGAACAACTGGATCAAAAGTAACACCAGAAGTTAAAACATATACAGGATTTACTTCACCAGAACCTGAAGAAATAACTATTACAGGAGATGGAAAAGCATCAGTAACATATAATTACACAAGAAACAAATATGATTTTGCAGTTTCTGATAGAACTTATATTGATGAAGATAATAGTACAAAGAATGGTAAATACTATTATCAAACTGAAATATCAGTAACAGCTAAAGCAAGAGAAGGATATACATTTGCAGGATGGTCAAATGGAGATAATACTTTAACAACTACATTTAATTTAGATGATGATACAACTATTACACCAAGTTATACTGCAAATAAATATTATGTAGTATTTAATAGTAATACTGGATCTGGTACTATGTCAGATCAAGAAATGACATATAATAAACAAGAAAAATTAACAAAGAATACATTTGTAAAACAAGGATATACATTCGCTGGATGGAATAGAGAACCTGATGGTACAGGTGCAACTTATGAAGATGAAGAAGAAGTTAAGAATTTAGCTACTTCAGGAAATGTAATCTTATATGCTCAGTGGGTTGCTAACTCAGATACTCCATATACAGTAATTCATAAAAAACAAAATCTTGATATGGAAACATATACTGATATAGAAGAGAATTATACAGCAACTACAAATCAAGAAATAACACCAGAAGTTCATACTTATACTGGATTTGTATCACCACAAGCACAAACAACAACAGTTAAACCTGATGGTTCAACTGTAGTAACTTATATTTATACTAGAAAAATGTATGATTTTACTTTATCAAATAAAGAAGATGTAGTTTCTTCTCATGAAGATGGCAGTTATCCATATGAAACTGTTATAACATTAGAGGCAAAGTATAAGGCAGGATATACATTTACTAAGTGGAGTGATAATAATACTACTAACCCAAGAGAAATAACTTTAACTGGAGATACTAATATAAACCCAATATATACTGCAAATACAAATACACCATATAAAGTAATAATTAGAAAAGAAAATGTAGATGGTGAAACATATACAGAAACAGAAACTACTTATACAGGAACAACTGATACAGTAGTAACGCCAGAAGTAGTTGATTATACTGGATTTATTTCACCAACAGCTCAAACTATTACTATAACTGGAGATGGTAATGCTTCAGTAACATATACTTACAATAGAGAAAGATATACATTTACTCTAACTGATACAACTAATGTAACTTCATCTCTTCCAAATGGAGATTATCCATATGAAACAGAAATAACTTTAACAGCAAACCCAATATCAGGATATGCATTTACAGGTTGGTCAAATGGAGAAACAAGTAATCCATTAACGATTACACTTTCTGAAAATACAGAAATATCTCCAATTTATGAAGAATTATCTGATGTTCAATATAAAGTAGTTCATAGAAAACAAAAAGTAACTTTAGATGGTTATGATGTTGAAGAAGAAATAACTAGTACAGGACAAGCAGGAGCAACTATAACACCAGAAGTAAATACATATACAGGATTTATTTCACCAACTCCTCAAACAACAACAATTAAAGGAGATGGAACAACAGTAGTAACTTATGATTACGATAGAATTAGTTACACATTAACATATGATAATACTACTGACATAGATCTAAATGAGTCTACTCCAGAAGGTGATTATCCATATGGATATGAAGTAACATTAACTGCAAAAGAAAAGGCTGGATATGCATTTACAGGTTGGTCAAATGGAGAAACAGATAATCCATTAGTATTTGATTTAACAGATAATGTAACAATTAAACCATTATATGTAGCAAATTCTGACACTATGTATAAAGTAATTCATAGAAAACAAAATCTAGATTTAACTACATATTCAGATGAAGTAGAAGAAAGATTTGGAACAACTGATACTTCTATTACTCCATTTACTAAATCATATACAGGATTTACTACTCCACAAACTCAAACAACAACAATCGCAGGAGATGGATCAACAGAAGTAATATATGTTTATAATAGAATAATCTATACTTTATCATTAGAAGATACTGAATATATAGTAGAAGGAGATTTATCTGGAGATTATCCATATGGAACAGAATTAACTCTAACTGCAAAAGATAGAGAAAATTATGTGTTTGATAGATGGAGCAATAATTCAACAGTAAATCCAACTATATTAACAATAACTGGTAATCAAACAGTTAAACCAATTTATAGTAGTAATTCTTATACTGTAACATTCAACGCAAATGGTGGAACAGGATCAATGAATGATCAAAGTATTACAAAGAATGTAAAAACTAGTTTAACTACAAATGAATTTACAAAATCAGACAGTATATTTGATTCTTGGAATACTGAAACTGATGGTTCAGGAACAAGTTATCATGACGGAGAAGAAGTATTAAATATTACTAATGGTGATAGTATTACTTTATATGCAATATGGGCTCCATCAGATAAAGTGGCTAGAATAGGAAATACTTACTATACTAAATTAGCAACTGCTATATCAAATGTTCCTACAACTGGTGAAGAAACAGAAATAGTATTATTACAAGATACTGCAGAAAAAGCAGAGATACCAACTACTAAAAATGTTGTAATAGATCTACAAAACCATACTTTAAGTAATAATGGAAACCTTAACGTTGTTGTTAATAATGGTACATTAAAACTATTAAATGGTACTATTACCACTAATGTTGCTCAAGGAGCTATTAATAATAACTCTACAGGTACAATGGTTGTAGATGGAACAAATATTATTGTTTCAAAAACAACATCAAAACAAGCATTATATAATGATGGTGGCACTTTAACATTAAATAATGTATACTTTAGCTCTGAATCAACTATAAGAGCGACTCTTCATAACTTAAATAATGGATCTATTAACTTAAATAGTGGTACTATTATTTCAACTAATATATACGCTATTTATAACGAAAAAGGTACTTTAAATATTGGTGTTAAAGATGTAAACATCAAAGATTCACCTGTAATACAAGGTAAAACTTATGGTATTATTGCGAATAATACATATAAATTCTATGATGGTATCATAAAAGGATCTACATATCATGCAGGAAAAACATCAAACACTGGTAATACACCATCTATATCAAATGATGTTGATGAAACTAAAATTTCTGAAATAGAAACAGATTCTACAAAAATATTAGGAACTGAAGATATTGGTGGAGTAACTTATAAAACACTAAAATTAGAATTATCAACACCAACTCCAACAAATAAAACAGTAACATTTAATTCAAATGGTGGAACAATATCTGAAAAAACAAGAGAAGTTCCATCTGGATCTAAAGTAGGTAATTTACCAACACCATCTAAGAATAATAATCATTTTGATGGATGGTTCACTGAATCAACAGTTGGAACAGAAATAACAAAAGATACGGTTATTAATAATGATGTAACATTCTATGCTCATTGGACTCCAACAATAGACAATGCATTAATTAATCCAATAAGAATAGCAATGAAAGTAGGTCAAGAAAGACAAATAGAAATAACTGGTCCAGAAGGTATGGAAACTGTTACATATACTTCTAATGATACTGATGTAGTAACAGTTGATTCAACTGGTAAAGTAACAGGAATAAGTGATGGTATAACTACTATATCTATTACTGGAACTGTTTCAGGAATAACTAAAACTATTGACGTTGAAGTAATTCCAGCAAGAAGATTCAAAGTAACATTTAATTCAAATGGTGGAGAAATATCAGAAACAACTAGATATGTTGGTGAAGGAACTGCTATAGGAGATCTTCCTACAGGTACAAAAGGAGACCTTGTAGTTGAAGGTTGGTATTTAGATATAACTACTGGAATAAAAATAACATCAGATTATATAGTAAATAATGATATAGTTTTAACACCAAAGTGGCGTGAACCAATTGCGGAATTTACTTCAGGAGAGGAATTTATTGTTAAAATCAAAGGATTAGCAGGAACAGAATTGTCAGTAGGTGAACCAAAAAGTTATATTCAATACTATGGTGGTGACAAATATACTATTAATGAAGCTATAACACCGGTTGATGATATTGTTTCGATACAAAAATCTAATGTTCAACCAGATATTTCTACTATGGATTCAAATAATATTGTTTCATCAGAAAATTCAAATATACCTATTTATGCATGGTTTGATAATGGAATAATATATTGGTGGACTGAGGCATCAAATGCATATTTAAATCAAGATAGTTCATATATGTTCTCAGGATTGCCAAAAGTACAAAGTATTGATATAGAAAACATGTCGTCCGTTAATGTTACTGATATGTCTTTTATGTTTGCAAATTTTCAAGAAATTAATACAATAGATTTAAGCTATTTAGATACAAGAAATGTTACAAATATGAATTTTATGTTTGGTGGTTCTACATTTACAGAACTTGATTTAACTAAATTAAATACAAGTAAAGTAACAACAATGGTAGCAATGTTCCAAGGTACAAAAGTTCCATCATTAGATTTTAGCGAATCAGATTTAAGAAAAGTTGAAAATACAACAGATATGTTTGGTGGTTCTGATATACAGGAAGTAAATTTTGATAATGTTCAGACTGATAGTCTTACAAAAATGGTTGGTATGTTTGTTGGTTCCAAATTTGTAAATCTAGATTTGAGTGATTTTGATACATCTAATGTAACCAATATGTATGATATTTTTTCTAGCACTACTACTTTAAAAACTTTAAATATGAATAATTGGGATTTTAGTGGTTTAACTTCATTAAAGGATTTTTATAATAATGGTCTTAGCGGTTTAGAGGAAATAAAACTAAATAATGCTAACACAACAACAATTACAGATATGAGTTTTATGTTTGGAAATTGTACAAATTTAAAGAAAATAGAATTAGATGGTTTTGATACAAATAATGTTACAAATATGTATTACATGTTTGGAAATTGTACATCTTTAACAGAATTAGATCTAAGTGATTTTAATACTTCAAACGTAACAACTATGGAAGCAATGTTTTATAAATGTTCGTCGCTATCAGAATTAGATTTAAGTATGTTCAACACTTCAAACGTAACAAACATAAATGCAATGTTTAATACTTGTTCATCTTTAATTGAATTAAATTTAAGTAATTGGGATTTAAGTAATATAAATCAAGGAGCATTAATGATGAACGCTTCTGGAGGGTTTAGTTCTTTAAAAACATTAATTATGGACAATGCTATATTACCATCTAACATGTACTATGGATTTGGTGGTTTATCTGGAGTTGAAGAAATTTCTTTAAATAATGTTGATACTTCAAATGTTACAAATATGAGTGTTATGTTTAATAGTTGTTCCTCATTAACAGAACTTGATTTAAGTTCATTTGATACAAGTGAAGTAACAAATATGGATTCTATGTTTAATGGTTGTTCCTCATTAACATCATTAGATTTAAGTATGTTTAATACTTCAAATGTATCAAGTATGGGTTCAATGTTCTATTATTGTTCCTCGTTAATTAAATTAAACCTAAGTAATTGGAGTTTTGTAAAGTATCCTGCAGATTCAATTCATGGAAGTATGTCAATTCCAAATTCATTAAAGACATTAATAATGGATAATGTATATTTTGGTACAAGTTGTAGTGATTCATTTGGTTCAATGAGTTCACTAGAGAGTATTTCTTTAAATAACGTTGATACTAGTGATGTAACAAATATGTCCCATATGTTTGGTTCTGCTAGTTCTATAAAGAATTTAGATTTAAGATCATTTGATACAAGTAAAGTAACAAATATGTCTTATATGTTTGATGGCATGACTGGTTTGGAAAGTATAACAGTATCTGACTTGTTTGTTGTAAGCCAAGTTACATCATCTGGAGCAATGTTTAATGGTGATATAAATCTTGTAGGAGGACAAGGAACAGTCTATTCAGAAGATCATATAGATAAAGAATATGCGCATTATGACATGGGAGAAAATTTCCCTGGTTACTTCAATTCTAAATCAATGTCAGGGGAATATGTTATATCATTCAAAGATGGAGATAAATTAGTAGATTACAAGTATATTAATCAAGGAGATTCCATTGGAGAATTACCTGTATATGTGAAAACAGGATATACGTTAGATTATTGGATGGTTGATAATGTTCAAATAGATAATACATATACACCAACACAAAATACTACAGTTTATGCTAAAATGACTGCTAATAAATATACTATATCATTTGAAAGTAATGGTGGTTCTGAAGTAAGTTCTTATAATAGAGATTATGGTACTGAAGTAGGACCATTACCAACACCAACAAAGTTAGGAAATACGTTTATTGGATGGTACAAAAACAGTAATTTAACAAGCGAAGTAACATCTGATACTATTGTAACAGGTGATATGAAAATATATGCTAAATGGAATCCTTATTATACTGTTACTTTAAATGCAAATGGTGGTAAGTTCGATGATGATGAAACAACTAGACAAGTAGTATACCAAAATACAACTACAGAAAAATATTCCCATACATCTAATATAAGTGACACTGGTATTAGATCGGATTCTTATCAAAATAATTTAGCTACTAAAGATGTTGTTACGTTTGAAAATGCAAAAAAATTGCATGTTAAATTAAAATATGGTACACAAGTAAATTATGATTACGTTTACGTATTCAAAGGTACATATGATGGTGAAGTAACAAGAAATATGTCAAAGGGACAATTAAAAACATATACTGGTGGAAATAATACTATTACAACAGTAGAATTTGACATAGAAGGGAATACAGCTACATTTGCATTCTATTCTAATGCATCAAATGCATACTATGGTTATTATGCAGTAGTTACTCCGTACGAAACTATTTCGGATAAATTATATGAAGAACCAACTAGAGATGAATTTAAGTTTGTCGGATGGAATACATCACAAGATGGCACAGGAACATCTTATTCTGATGAAAAGGCTCTTATATCTAACTTATCTGATAAGACAGTATACGCTCAATGGATAGAAGCATCCGCTACTTTTGATAGTGGTTATGATGTAAATCAAAAAATGAAAAAATTAGCAGGTAATGCATCTGCCTCATACAGTACTGATGACACAAATATTACAAGTATACAAAAATCTTCTATAATGCCAGATGTTAGTCAAATGACAAGTGACAATATAGTGTCATCAAGCGAATCTGTTGTACCAATATATATGTGGTATGAAAATGGAACAATATATTGGTGGGCAGAAACAACAAACACATATTTAAATGAATATAGTTCATATATGTTTTATAAACTAAAGTCAATTACTACTCTTAATTTAGATAACTTTGATACAAGTAAAGTAACATATATGACCAGTATGTTCAGAGAATGTAGCAGTTTAACAAGTTTAGATTTAACATCATTTAATACTAGTAATGTTACAGATATGACCAGTATGTTCGCAGAATGTAGCAGTTTAACAAGTTTAGATTTAACATCATTTAATACTAGTAAATTAACAGATATGAATTATATGTTTAGAAGTTGTAAAAAATTAGAAAGTTTAAATTTAACATCATTTAATACTAGTAAAATAACAAGTATGATACGTCTGTTCTCAGAATGCAATAGCCTAACAAGTTTAGATTTAAGTTCATTTAATACAAGCAATGTCACTACTATGAATAATATGTTTTATAGTTGTAAAAAATTAGAAAGTTTAAATTTAACATCATTCAATACAAGTAAAGTAACCGATATGTCGTGGATGTTCTGTATATGTGAAAGTTTAGAAAACTTGAATTTATCAAATTTCAATACATCAAGTGTAACTAATATGACACTGATGTTTTCAAGTTGTCGTTCCTTATTAAGTTTAGATCTTACTAGTTTTGACACAAGCAATGTAACAAATATGCATTCTATGTTTTCTTGTTGTAATTCATTAACCCAAATAGATTTGTCTTCTTTTAATACATCAAGTGTGGAAGATATGTCATGGATGTTTCATCAATGCAAATCATTACCATCGTTATCTGTAATAAACTTTAACACAAGTAATGTAACAGATATGTCATATATGTTCTATGAATGTTACGTATTACAAAGTTTAGATCTTAGTAATTTTAATACAAGCAACGTAACCAAGATGCATTCTATGTTTTCTTGTTGTAAGATTATAACATCACTTGACTTAAGAAGTTTTAATACAAGCAAAGTAACAGATATGTCAGATATGTTCTCTAGTTGCTTCTATTTAACCTCTGTAGATCTAAGTAGTTTTGATACAAGCAAAGTAACAGATATGTCAGATATGTTTGCAAGGTGTCATAATTTATTATCTTTAGATTTAAGTAATTTTAATACAAGCAATGTAGTTTATATGAGACAAATGTTTTTAGCTTGTTATGAATTAACAAGTTTAGATTTAACATCATTTAATACAAGCAAAGTAACAAATATGAATTCAATGTTTAGTTGTTGTCAAAATTTAAAAAGAATAAACTTAAGTACATTTAATACAAGTAGTTTAAAATATATGTATAATATGTTTTCTAATTGTCAAAGCTTAGAAGAACTAGATTTAAGCTCTTTTGATACATCAAAAGTAACTAATATGGAAGCCATGTTCTGGCAATGTGAAAAATTAGTTTATCTAGATTTAAGTTCTTTTGACACAAGTCAAGTAACTAAAATGAATGGGGTTGTTGATATTCCAGACTCATATTCTCCAAACATGGGTATTGTAAAATCAAATGGTGGCATGTTCTATGGTTGTAAAAGTTTAATAACTATTTATGCATCTCCATTATTTGTTACTACTAATATTACTGATTCTTCAAATATGTTCTTTAATTGTAAATCAATTGTAGGAGGATGGGGAACAAAATATAGTTCTTCAAATACAGGTAAAGAATATGCAAGAATAGATGAATATAATGGTAACCCGGGATACTTTACTGCAAAAGAAGGATGGATGTTACAAAATAGATCGTCATTAAATCCTCCATCACAGCATTTATTAGAACAAGAATGGGTATATTATGATAATGGTACAAAAATAGAATCTGGTTTCCATTTATTAAATGATTTATATGGACAAGAGCAAAAATATTACTTTGTTAATGGGGTAGCTCATCTTGGATGGTTAAACTATGGTGGATATTATTATTACTTTAGTACAGAGGATGATGATGGAAATGGCCAAAGTAATGGTTATGTAAATGCAAATGCTTATAGAAGTGTAACTAAGACTATAGATGGAGTATCTTATGAATTTGATTCTGAAGGAAGATGTATAAATTATAATGGACAAGCTTTCTACACTGTTGAGTTTGATGCAAACGGTGGAACAGTAAGTCCTACATATAAGAATATTAATCAAGGTTCAGCATTAGGAACACTACCAACACCAACTAGAGAGGGTTATGTCTTCTTAGGATGGTGGACTGATATACAAACAGGTGTAGAAGTTACTAGTGAAACAATTCCAAATAGTTCAGCTAGATATATTGCTAAATGGGATAATGTAAAAACAGTAAGTTTTGATGCGAATAATGGTGAATTTGAACAAGATGTAACATCAAATATTATTAAGTATGTTAATAATTCATATTATGATAGTACTTCTTACAAAGAACCAACAAAACAAGGTTATAAATTTACTGGATGGAATACAAAACAAAATGGTTCAGGTACAAGTTATAATGATGAACAAGCTGTCATAGATAATATTGATTCTTTAAATAATAAAGAATTATATGCAAAATGGATGGAAGTAAATGCAATGTTCGATACAGGGAAAAATGTAAATGCTAAAATGAAAAGATTAGCAGGTAATGCATCTGCAACAGATTCATCATCAGATACAAATATAACATCAATACAAAAGTCAAGTACAAGGCCAGATATAAGTTCTATGACAAGTGATAATATAGTATCAATATCAAACGAAACATACAATACACCAATCTATATGTGGTATGATAATGGAACTATATATTGGTGGAGTGAAGATACAAATCCTAGTTTAAATACAAGTAGTTCATATATGTTTAGTAATCTAAAAGGTTTAACAAATATTGATGTATCTTCATTTGATACAAGTGCTGTTACAGATATATCTGTTATGTTCTATAATTGTAGCAGTTTAACCAGCTTAGATTTAGGCGACAAATTTGATACAAGTAATGTAACAACTATGAGTGCTATGTTTAGTGATTGCAGCAGTTTAACGAGTCTAGATTTAGGCGACAAATTTGATACAAGCAGTGTTACAAATATGGAACTAATGTTTGCCAGCTGTAGTAGTTTAACCAGTTTAGATTTAGGCGATAAATTTGATACAAGTAAAGTAACAATTATGAGTGCTATGTTCCATGGTTGTAGAAAACTAACTACAATATATGCAACTAATTCTTTTGTTGCAACATCAGTAAAAAGTTCTTCTAGTATGTTCACTGGAGATATAAACTTAGTTGGTGGCTGGGGAACAACATTTAATTCTTCAAAAACTGATAAAGCCTATGCAAGAATAGATGAATATAATGATAATCCAGGATACTTCACTGATAAGACATCTATAGGTATAGATTTTGATGCAAATGGTGGAACAGGCACAATGAACATGCAAGTTATTAATTCAACTGTTTTAAATACATTAAATACTAATACATTTACTAATGGTGATTATGTATTTGGTGGATGGAATACAGCTTCTGATGGAAGTGGAACTAGTTTCTCTGATGGAAGTACTATTCCTGCTGGATCTATAAATAAATATACTAAGTTATATGCACAGTGGATAGATACAACTACAAGTATTAATGTTTCGTTTAATGCAAATGGTGGAACAGGTACTATGAATGATCAAGTAATTAATCCAGCTAATGCTAATACTTTAGTATTAAATTCATTTACTAATAGTGGTTCAGATTATAATTATGAGTTTACTGGTTGGAATACTAGTGCTGATGGACAAGGTACTCATTATGATAATGGAGGAACTATTCCAGCGAATACTTATTCAGCTAATATAACATTATATGCTGAGTGGAGACTTCATGGATGGCAACTAATTAATAGTGAATCTGTTCAACCTCCACAAGATCATTTACTAGATCAACAATGGTCATATTATGATCATGGTGTTATTAAAGCAGATGGATTCCAAGTATTACCTAATCTTAGTGGTGAAAATAGACTATATTATATAGAAAATGGTATTGCTAAGATGGGTTGGGTTAAAGATCAAGATGATAATTGGTTCTATTTCTCTAAATTAGATGGAGATAGCAATAATTATGTAGATTGTGATGCTTATGTAAACGGTTCGTACGAAATAGACGGAGTAAATTATCAATTTGATGAAAATGGTATTTGTTTAAATCCAAATGCTTCATCTAATGTAGGTTCATCAGTATTTGGTCTATTATATAAATATGATTTAGAACACAAGTCACAAGGAATAATTCTAATTGTTTCTATGGCTGTATTAAGTGCTTTATTTGGTATTTATATGTTTATTAATCGTAAAAAGAGAATTAATGATTAATTCTCTTTTTTATTATTTATAAAAATGTGTTATTATATAGGTGGTGAAAGAAAATGGGGATAAATGAAATAAATATATTATCACTTGCTTATTTAGGTGATTCAGTATATGAATTAAAAGTTAGAGATTATTTAATTAGTACAGGTATAAGTAAAGTTAATAAATTACAAAAGGAAGCAATGAATTTTGTAACAGCTAAAAAGCAGTGTGAATTTATTAACTATTTTATAGAGAATAATATATTAACCGAAACAGAAATAGATTATGTTAAAAGAGGTAGAAATGCTTCTACTTATTCACATCCTAAAAATACTGATATAGTTACATATAAATGGGCTACTGGATTTGAATGTTTATTTGGTTATTTATATTTAGATAATAATAAAGAAAGAATAGATGAACTATTTAATATAATATTGGAGGTATTAAAATGATAGTATTTGGTAGAAATGTTGCGGAAGAAGTAATTGATAGCGGTAAGGAAATTAAGAAAGTAATTATATCTAAAACATTTGATGATAAAAAGATTCTAAATTATATAGAAAAGAATAATATTAAGACAATTAAAATGGATAAAAGAGATATAGATAAGAAATATAAAGGTAATCATCAAGGAATAGTTTTAGAAATAGAAGATTATAAATATGGTAAGTTAGATGATTTACTAAATGATAGATTTATAGTTATGCTTGATCATTTAGAGGATCCTCATAATTTAGGTGCGATAATAAGAACTGCTGAAGCTGCTGGTGTAGATGCGATTATAATACCTAAAAGAAGAGGTGTAGAAATTAATTCTACTGTTATGAAAGTATCCGCTGGAGCACTAAACAATATAAATATAGTAGAAGTTAATAGCTTAGCTCAAACAATTGATAAATTAAAAGAATATGGTTTTTGGATATATGGTACTGATATGGATGGTACAACTTATACGGATGTATCATATGATGAAAGAACATGTTTAGTAATTGGTGCGGAAGGAAACGGAATATCAAGACTAGTTAAAGATAAATGTGATTTTGTTATTAGTATTCCTATGAGTGGAAAAATAAATAGTTTGAATGCATCAGTTGCGGCTGGTATTACTATATATGAAGTTGTAAGACAAAAAAATGAAGGGTGATTAAATGACTAAATATGAAGATGAAAACGAATTATTATATTTAGTATCTGAAAACAATGAGGATGCTCGTGATGTATTTTTTGAAAAGTACGATAATTTAATAAAGATGAAGTGTTCTAAATATAAAACGTTTATAGAGTCAAAAGGGTTCGAATTTAATGACTTATTCCAAGAAGGTAGACTAGGGCTAACTCAAGCTTTAAATGACTATAATGACCAAAAAAACGTTAAATTTTATACATTTGCAAATCTATGTATAGAAAGACAAATTGCTTCTTTCTTAAAACATGTTGCAAGAGATAAAAATAAAATATTAAATGATTCTATATCACTTGATTCAACTGTTAATAGTATTGGTAAGCCATTAGTGGATTTAATATTAGATGATAAAAATATAGATCCTGAAAAGTCTTTTATAGAATTAGAAGAACAAGATGAACTATATAATAAGATAGAAGAAAAATTAACTTCATCAGAACAAGATGTATTTAATTTAAGAATACAAGGATTTACTTATAAAGAAATAGCGCAGCTCCTAAATATCACTGAAAAAGCAGTAGATGGCGCTATTAGTAGAATTAAAACAAAAGTTTCTAGTATATTAAATAAGGAAAACATTTCTTAAAATTGTTGACTTATATATATAATTATGGTATATTTTAGTTAAGAAGGCACAAGAAGTGTTTTTTTATTTGGAAAAAAGGTGAAATTATGGAAAAAATTAAAGACTTATTTTCTGATATGAAAGCAGAAGTAAAAAGAATAAGATGGTGTAAAGGTAAAGAATTATGGAAAAACGTTGGAATAACAGTTCTAACAATTGCATTTTTCGCAATATTCTTTATGTTAATTCAATATATTATAGTATTAATAGGTATGATTGATTTCAAATCAATTGTTAAAACTATTAGTGAGTGGTTTTAGGAGGTATAACTATGGAAGAAAAACAATGGTATGTAGTTAATACTTATTCTGGACATGAGAATAAAGTAAAAGAAAAGTTAGAGATGCGTATCCAATCTATGAACATGCAAGATTATATTTTTAGAGTTATAGTACCTGAAAAAACAGAAGTTGAAATAAAAGACGGAGTTAAGAAAGAAAAAGTTAAAAAACTATTCCCAGGTTATGTATTAGTTGAAATGATTATGACTGATGAAGCTTGGTATGTAGTTAGAAATACTCCAGGTGTTACTGGTTTCTTAGGATCATCTGGTAAAGGTGCTAAACCATTCCCATTATTTAAACATGAAATAGATAATATTCTTAAAACTATTGGTGTTACTGATAAACCAGTTGTTGTTGATCTTAAAGTTGATGACAAAGTTAAGATTAATGATGGTCCATTCAAGTTAATGGCTGGTAAAGTATTAGAAATAGATAAAGAAAATAACAAAGCAAAAGTATCAATAGATTTATTTGGTCAAGAAACTACTGTTGAGGTTGACTTAACACAAATAGAACTTGACAAATAAGTATAGACAAACATGTAAAAACATGTTATATTATTATGGCACTATGTATTTTTATATATAGAAGAAGTGGGAGGCATACAAGTCATTTGTACCACTCGCGAAAAAAATTTATAGGAGGTGTTTTTCGTGGCAAAGGAAATAGTAAATAAGGTAAAACTTCAAATCCCTGCAGGAAAGGCTACAGCTGCTCCACCAGTTGGTACAGCATTAGGTCCATTCGGTATTCCACTACCAGATTTTTGTAACAGATTTAATGATGCTACAAAAGATAAAATGGGCGATGTAGTTCCAGTAGAAGTATATATTTACGATGATAGATCATTTGATTTCAAAGTAAAGACTTCACCTGCTGCATTCTTAATTAAAAAGACTGCTGGAGTTAAAAAAGCATCATCAACTGGATCAAAAGATATAGTTGGATCATTAACTAAAGATCAACTTAGACAAATCGCAGAAACTAAATTACCAGATTTAAATGCTTATACAGTTGAAGAAGCTATGAAGATTATTGAAGGTACCGCAAAAAATATGGGTATCGAAATTAAGGATTAGAATTTTACATATATAGATATGTGGGAGGAAATATCCGCAAATACCACAAGGAGGAATTATGAGAAAGAAAGGTAAAAAGTACGTACAAGCTTTAGAATTAATTGAAAAAGGTAAAGCTTATACTAAAGAAGAAGCTATAGAATTAGTTAAAAAGACTAGTACTAGTAAATTTGATGGTTCTGTAGAAGTTGCTATGAATCTTAATTTAGATACTAAAAAAACTGATCAACAATTAAGAGGTGCTATAGTACTTCCA
>JAGAHP010000034.1 GCA_017627015.1 Bacilli bacterium | reverse complement strand
TAAGTTTTATGAATTTAAAAATAAATATGGTCTTAATTCATTATATGATATGAAAGTTGAATCAAAAAATAGTACTCTTCATCCTAGATGTAAAGACTTAAAAGTTACAATAAATTGTAATAATAAATCTAAATATTTCAAAGCTATTAATATATTCGTTGAAGATTTAAATAAAGATGGTATTTATTTAAATAAAACAGGAATGAATAGATATGATATCTATTGCCAAGATGGAAAACAATTATTTGAGAACTAAAATCTTAATAATTTTTAAGAAAGTTAGTTCTTTTTTTATGTTATAATTATAATGGTGGTAGTATGAATATAAATGAAGATAGTATTAAAGAATTACAAAAAAAGATTAATGAAATAACAGAAATATCAAAAAAATATGCAAGTATGGGATACAAAAAAAGTGATCAAATTAATTTTAGAAATCCAAAAGATGAAATTGAAGAAGCTTTTGTTAAAAAGGCTAATATAAAACATTTTGCATTTATGTTTTTTATAACATTTATATTTTTATTATGTTTTATATTTACTTTTATAGTAGATGCGAAAGTTATTATTAAAATATTACTAGGTATTATGACTCTTGTTGGAGCTTTCTTTTCTATTAAAACAATCACAACTAAGGAATTAATGATTGGAAAAGCAATATATAAAGAAAAAAAGAGAAGTAATAGTGGAAATGGAAAACGTAGAACATATATGTATTTTGTAACTGTTATTGATGAAGAAAATAAATTAATTCACTCAAGAATTCAAGTATCAAAAATAGAGTATGAAATTATTAGTGAAGGGACAAACATTTTAATATCAAAAGGTTCAGGACAAGGATATATTTATGAATAAATATATCTTTTTTTAATGTATTATTTGTGGTAGAATATATTAGTAACATGGAGGATATATGAAGAAGTTTTTAAATTTATTATTTATTCTTTTCTTATTTATACCTATTAGTATAAAAGCAGAAGCTATTGATATAAATAGTACAAATGCAGTTATGATTAATTTAAATAACAATGAGATTATATATGAAAAAGGAAAAGATGATGTTATAAAAATTGCTAGTATGCAAAAAGTAATGACTGGTATAATTGCAATAGAAAAAATTGATAATTTAGATGAAGAAATAGTATTACCAGAAGGTATTTTTGATGATATTGATCCTGATTTAGCAGTTGTAGGTTTTTCTTCAGGAGATAGAGTTACATATAAAGATTTATTATATGCTACTTTATTAAAATCTGGAGGAGATGCAGCATATGCTTTAGGTATGGAAGTGTCTGGTTCTGAAGAAGAATACGTTAAATTAATGAATGATAAAATAAAAGAATTAGGCCTTAAAAATACAGTATATAAAAATACAACAGGTCTAGATGATCCAGAACAACATTCATCAGTATATGATATGGCTATTGTTTTAAAATACGCAATGAAAAATAAAACATTTAGAGAAATAGTTTCTACACCTGAATATACAACTCATAATGGTGAATATACATTTAGTGGTCCAACAAAAAAAGCAAAAGGAATGGAAATGAGCTATTATGTAGGAGGTAAAACAGGTTTTACAGATGAAGCAGGACTTTGTTTAGCGTCATACGCATCATATAATGATATAGATTATATACTTGTTACCGCAGGTGCTAATCAAGATTTAAAAGATCAAAACTTTATTGATCAAAAGACATTATTTGATTACTTTATGAATAATTTTTCATTTCAAAAAATAGTTAAAAAAGGTGATAAAATAAAGACTATTAAAACTATGTATGATGATGAAGTTGAATTGAACGCAAGTAGGGATGTAACTTTATATCTAAATAATAGTGTTTTTCAAAAAGATATTAAATACATTTATGAAGGAAAAGAAACCCTTAATAGAGATATAAAAAGAGGAGATAAGATAGGAAAATATATAGTTAAATATAACGATACTATACTTTATGAAGAAGATGTTCTTTCTCCAATTACAGTTACATTTAAATTAAAAACTCCATATAAGATTGCTATATTAGTTTTAGTAGGTTTATTAATACTTCATTTGATAATAAAAGATGTTAGAAGAATTAGAAGAAAGAGAAGAAGAATGAGAAGAAGATAAAGTTTCTTCTTTTTTATTTTACCTATTGAAAAAAAGCTAGAATAATGTTAAAATGTTTCTAGAATAGAAAAGAGGGCTAAAAAATGGATAAAATATTAGAAACAATAATGAATTTTATTAATGAAAACACTACTTTATTAATTATTATATGTGTATTCTTAATATTCGTTTTAATTGGTTATTTAATAGATAATAGTATCAAAACAAAGAGATTAGAAAGACAAATGTCTTTAGATACATCTTCTAATCCAGAACCAGAAGTAATTGATACTCCAATAGAAGATAAAAAAGAAGAAGTAAAAGAAGAAAAAATAGAAGAGCCAAAGGTAGAGGAACCAGTAGTAGAAGAAATTACTGCTCCTAAGGAAGATGAAGTATCTACAGTAGAACAAGTAGAAGAGGAAACTAAGGAAGAAGAGGCAAAAGTAGAAATTCCTGTAGAAAATATTGAAGAAGAAAAAGCTCCTCTAGATACAGAAGAAATTAGTAATGAAGTAACAGTTGATCCAAAGATAAATGAAATGTTACTAAGAGATTTCTCATCAAATGGTGTTTCTAGTATTGATACAGAAGATACAGAAGTATCATTAAATCCAATTAATAATATAGATAATATAAATATAGAAGAGACAGCACCTATAGAGCCAGCTGCTCCAGTATATAAAAATGATAAGAAATTATCAGACATATTTAAAAAGAAATCTAAACCTGCAGAACCAGTAGAGAATACTAGTTCACCTAAATTAGAAAATACAGTAGATTTCAGTAATGAATTAGATAGAATATTACAAAAATTAAACGAAACAACAGGTGATACAAAAGATAGTACATTAGATGAAACACAAGATTTTTCAAATATGTTTTAAAAAAGAATGAAATCATTCTTTTTTTTTGATATAATTAACTGGTGTGTATAAAATGTTAATAGTAGTTGTCAAATTTCAAATGAAAGTTGGTAGAAAGTAAACTTAACATTTTGTAAAATTTAATATGTTTGAAAGGAGTTTTTATGTTAAGATTAAAAAATATAAAAAAGAGCTATAAAATGGGTAATAATTACCAACATGCTCTAAAAGGTATTAATGTAGATTTTAGAAAAAATGAATTTGTTTCAATACTTGGACCTTCAGGTTCAGGAAAAACTACATTATTAAATGTAATAGGTGGTTTGGATAGATATGATTCAGGAGACTTAATAATTAATAATCAAAGTACTAGAAAGTTTAAAGATAAGAATTGGGATGCTTATAGAAATAATTGTATAGGATTTATATTCCAATCTTATAATTTAATTGGACACATATCTGTTTTAAAAAATGTAGAAATGAGTACTACATTAAGTGGGTATCCTAAAAGAAAAAGAAAACAAATGGCAATTGAAGCACTAGAAAAAGTTGGTTTAAAAGAACACATAAATAAAAAACCAAATCAATTATCTGGTGGACAAATGCAAAGAGTCGCAATCGCAAGAGCTTTAGTTAATGATCCAAATATTATTCTTGCTGATGAACCAACTGGAGCGCTAGATACTAAAACAAGTAAACAAATAATGGATCTAATAAAAGAAGTTTCTAAAGATAAGCTAGTTATTATGGTTACACATAATCCTGATTTAGCTAAAGAATATTCTAATAGAATTATTGAGTTTCAAGATGGTGAAGTAATTAATGATTCAAATCCATTTGATGGAGAAGAAACTAGTGAAACAGTAAATATAAAAAGAACAAAGATGAGTTATTTAAATGCTATTGGTTTATCATTCAATAACTTAAGAACAAAAAAAGGAAGAACTATTTTAACTGCGTTCGCATCTTCAATAGGTATTATAGGAATATCATTAATATTATCATTATCTAATGGTTTCCAAAAACAAATAGATAAGTTTGAAAAAGATACATCAGATGCAATGCCAATAGTAATTAACTCAACAAAAGTAAGTACTGAATCTATTACAAGTCAAATGTCTAATGCAAGTACAAGCTCTAAATATGAAAAAAGTGATAAAGTATCAATAAAGAAAAGTGATAATAAAATGGAATACAATAATTTAAATGAAGAATTCATAAATTATTTAAAAGATATGAATCAAAAGTATTTATCATCTTCAGTATTAGAAACATCTGCAAATCTTAATATTTATCAAACTGATGGTGAAAAATATTTTGCATTAGATAGTATTGGTTCTGATAATCCTATGGCTTCTTTATTTGGCCAAGGTATCCAAAAAGCAGTAATTCCATACAAGAATTTAAGTAATACTGAACCAAGTTATATATTAACTGAATATTATGATTTAGTTGCGGGTAGATTACCAAAAGAAAAAGATGAATTAATCATAGAAATAAAAACAGATAATAATATGGATGAAGATTTTGCAAAAGCATTAAATATAAAAGGTGATAGTGTTAAATATGAAGATATACTTAATTGTTCATTTAAATTAATATTTAATGATGATTATTATTTAGATTATGGTGATTATTATATTCCAAAATTAGTAGATAAGAATTTATATGAAAATCCAAATAATTTAGATCTAAAAGTAGTTGGAATTATAAAAGTAAAAGAATCTAAATCAAATATAATGAATCCAAGCAATGGTATTTATTATTCTGTTTCATTACAAGATTATGTTATTGAAAAAAATAGTGAATCTGCTATTGTTAAAAAACAAAGAGAAGCAGATTATAATGTATTAAGTCAAGAAAAGTTTGATTTAAATACTAAAGAAGGAAAAAAATCAAAAGAACAAACAATATCATATTTAGGCGGTAATAATGTACCTAGTCAAATACTTTTATATCCAAAAGATTTTGATAATAAAGAAAATATTACTAAATATATAGATAAATATAATAAAGGAAAAAGTGAAGAAGATAAGATTGCATATTTAGACCAAGCTAATTTAATTACTACTATGTCTGGTGGTATAATGACTGGAATAACTGCAGTATTAATCGCATTCTCATCTATATCATTAGTAGTTTCTTCTATAATGATTGGAATAATTACTTATATTTCTGTTCTTGAAAGAACTAAAGAAATTGGTATACTTAGAAGTTTAGGTGCTAGAAAGAAAGATATAAGAAGAGTATTTAATGCTGAGACATTTATTATTGGTTTAACATCTGGATTACTTGGTATATTTATATCAGGTGCATTATTAATACCTATAAATGTAATATTAAAGAACATAACTGATTTAAGTAATGTAGCTGTAATGGATGTAAAAGCGTCTATTATACTTATAATAGTTAGTATAACATTAACATTAATAGGTGGTGCTATTCCATCTAGATTGGCTTCTAAAAAAGATCCAGCAGTTTCTCTTAGAACTGAATAGACAAACTATAAAATATTATGATATAATATTTAAAGTAAAGGAGAAAAGAAAATGGAAAAGAAACCAGTTTATACAGCAGGTTTAATAGTAGGTATTTTATCTATTCCTTGTGGATTATTAATTGCTATTTCTGGATGGATTTTAGGAATCGTAGGAATTGTTATTAATAATAAACATAAAGAAGAAAATTCTACTACAGCAGGACTTGTTTGTAGTATAGTAGGATTAGTTCTTGCTGTTATTAATTCTATTTTAGGTGCTTATTTAGCTACTAAAGGAATTACTTTATTTCAATAAAAAGTGGTAAACCACTTTTTATTTTTTTATATTACTAAACTAATTGACAACTAATATATAAGTGTTATAATTTTAGTAACACATATTTGTGTAGAGGTCGCGGTTAAAAAGAGTATAATTCTTGATAACTTGAATTAGAAGAAAGAATTAAAAAGGGTTAACTGCCGAAGGATATAATAGTTCAAGATATTATATTCCTGGGTATATAGACAATATCTATATAACTGTCATCGAAAGATGGGGAGCTACAAAATATATTATTTTTAATGTACAAAATAGCTCTCCCTTAAATAATATAGAAGGAGGGCTTTTAATATGGCTAAATTATTTGAGGGATCTGGTGTAGCCTTAGTCACACCATTTTATAAAACAAAGAAAGGAAATTTAAAAGTAGATTATGATGCTCTAAAAGATCTAGTTAAATATCATAAAAGAAATAATACTGATGCTATCATAATATGTGGAACAACTGGTGAAGCATCAACTTTAACAGATAAGGAACATATTAAAACTATAAAAAAATGTGTAGAATATGCAAATGGTAAAATACCAGTAATCGCTGGAACTGGATCAAATGATACTAGACACGCTGTTTATTTAGCAAAGCAAGCTGAAGATGTAGGTGTAGATGGACTTTTATGTGTTACACCTTATTATAATAAAACTAATCAAGAAGGTTTAAAATTATATTATAAAAGAATTTCTGATGCAGTAGATATTCCAGTAATTATGTATAATGTACCTTCTAGAACTGGAGTAAATATTTTACCAGAAACTGCAATTGAAATAGCTAAGAAAAATAAAAATGTAGTAGCAATAAAAGAAGCATCTGGTAATATTGAACAAGTTAAAGAGATTGCAAGTTCAAAAGCATTAGATATTTATTCAGGTAATGATGATCAAATATTTGATGTAATGGACGCAGGTGGTATTGGTGTTATTTCAGTACTTGCTAATGTATTCCCAAATCAAACTCATAGAATAATAGAAGAATACCAAAAAGGTAATAAAGAAGAATCTTTAAGAATGCAAAAAGAAGCATTAGAATTAGTAAAAGCATTATTCTCTGATGTTAACCCAATTCCTGTTAAAAAAGCAGTTGAATCAATTGGACTATGTGAAGGATATGTAAGAGAACCACTAGTAGAACTAGATTACAAAAAAACACAAAGATTACTATTTGAAATGGAAGATTATAGAAACAAAAACAGAAACTAATGTTTCTGTTTTATTTTTTGTATGTATGAACTTATAAAATATGTAAAAATATATAATATAGTTAAACTTATTACTTGCATTATAATTGTATTATTTTTAACTTGTAAAAATGGATAAGGACCAACTATCAATCCCATAATATTTAAAACAAGTAATAATATTCCATAAGCATAAGTAAATATTAATGTTTGATATTTATCATTATTATCAAATCTATAGTTTTCAAATTTAACAAATGATATTACTACAAGTATTGGACATATAATATGAAATATTGGCATAGGTCCTTCAAGTAAAATATTTGTTTTAAACTTATCCATAGGAAATAAAACAAATATAGATACTAGCATTGTTAATAATAAAGAAACACAACTTGTATACTTTGCTATTTTAGTAATACTCGATATCTTTCTTTTATATCTATGACTATCTATTAAAAATAAAATAGATGCAATAAGAGCAATAATATTACTATCAACTGTGTAGTATTCTATAAGTAGTTTTTTATAATTTATTATTGAAACTAATAAACCAATTACCTCTATTAGTATTATCAATAAGTTCATCATAATAGCAATATTTTTCTTTTTCATTTCTTCACCCCGGAAACTTAATTATACTACATATTTCGCCAATATAAGACATTAATTTTTTTTAATATGTAAAATATTGTATAGTAAAAGTTATTGTGATTTTTTTCTCTATTTGATAAAATAATAACGTATTGAAGGTGATAATATGTTTAAATTAGTTTCTAAATATAAACCATCTGGTGATCAACCAGAAGCTATTAATGAATTAGTAAATGGTATAAACAAAGGTAAAAGAGAACAAGTTCTTTTAGGAGCGACAGGTACAGGTAAAACTTTTACTATTGCAAATGTTATAGAAAAGGTTAATAAACCAACTTTAGTACTTGCCCATAATAAGACTTTAGCGGGTCAATTATATTCAGAACTAAAAGAATTATTTCCAGAAAACAGAGTAGAATACTTTGTATCTTATTGCCCTTTCGGGGTTTTTTAAATTTTGAGGAAATACGAGTTTAACCTTATTTTACAAAGGTTTCTGAAGTTTTGCTTGGTCAACTCGGAGTACCTCAAAATACCTCAAAAAAGGGTAATTAGTTGACCAAAATTCGTCATCGAGCATTTTTAACCAGTTTTAAAAGTGGTGTCATGACGAAAAAAATTCGTCACCGATTCGTCACCAAGTGTTTTGCCCTTATTTTATAAGGGAAAAAACAGGTGTTATTTTTTTAAGAAATTTCAAAAAAATTTAAAATTAAGAAACAAAAAGTTCTTTTTTTTACATTTTTTGCTGTTGTTAACCAGTCTGATTCGTCACCAAGTGTTTTGCTCTTATTTTACGAGAGAAAAAAAGTTTATTAATTTTTAAAAAATTTAGAAATATAGAGTACTTTTTTATTTATGTATGATTTTCATTTTTACACAATTGAGCAATAATCCCTTTTAGAGTAAATTGTTATAAAGGATGGAGGTGTAGGAATGATTAGGAAAGAATCCGAAGATATCAGTGATGATATATTTGAAAAGGTTATAAAACCATTTAATGAATCTATGCATAATCATATATCAAAGAACATTATTAACGAATATGTTGCTTTCTACATTGCTTCAAGCTATGAGATGGATGCACTATATGAAAATTCGATAATGAATGTTTTTGGTGAAGCCGTAGAATCATTAAGACAAGTTTCAAATATGGATTTTGATACAGCGATAATTAAAGAACTCTTAAAGGAAAAATACAATTTAGAAATAAAAAAAGAAATTCCTTTGGAAATCAAAGAATTAGAATGTAATGTCTAGTTCTTTTTTTCGTATCCAAAGAAAGAAAGGAAGTGTATTAGTGCCTAAATGTGAAGTAATTGCAATAGCAAATCAAAAAGGAGGCGTAGGAAAGACTACTACAACTTTTACTTTAGGTGTAGCACTCGCAAGACAAGGTAAGAAAGTATTACTAATAGATGGTGATCCACAAGGTGATTTAACAACATCTATGGGTTGGCATAATCCTGATGACATACCAGAAACAATATCAACATTAATGGAACAATCTATTAATGATAAAGAGATTAATTTCAATAATTTAATATTACATCATGATGAAAATGTAGATTTAATCCCATCTAATTTGGAATTATCTTCATTAGAAGTTATCTTATATACAGCTATGAGTAGAGAACAAGCGTTAAGAAAAGCTATTCATAATATAAAAGATAAATATGATTATATACTTATTGATTGTATGCCTAGTTTAGGAATGTTAACAATTAATGCCTTAGCAAGTGCAGATAAAGTAATAATACCAGTAGAATCTCAATTCTTAGCTGCTAAAGGTATGAATAGATTACTTGAAACAGTTCTAAAGGTAAGAAGAAATATTAATCCTAATATAAAAGTAGGAGGGATTATTCTTACTATGGTAGATGGTAGAACTAATCTATCAAAGAATATGTCTGACGAATTAAGAAAGACATATGGAAATGTTTTTAGAATGTTTAATTCAGTAATACCTAAATCAACAAAAATAGCAGAAGCAAGTAGAGAAGGTAAAAGTATCTTTTTGTATGACAAAAGAAATAGAGGCGCTATTGCATATGAAAATTTAGCTAAGGAGGTATTAGAAGATGGAAAAGAAAGAACAAAGTCCATTAACTCCAACATTCAAGCTAGATGATTTTTTTACTACACAAGAACAAAGAGATGAAGAAAAAAAAGATAAAGTAGAAGAAATAGAATTATCATTAATAGATGACTTTCCTAATCATCCGTTTCATGTAGTAGAAAATGATGAACTGAAAAAATTACAAGAAAGTATAAGAGTTCAAGGAGTTTTAGATCCAATTCTAGTGCGTCCAAAAGAAAATGGAAGATACGAGATTGTATCAGGTCATAGAAGAAGAAAAGCAAGTGAATTAATAGGTCTAGAAAAAATTAAATGTATTATTAAAGATTACACTGATGATGAAGCAATTATCAACATGGTAGATAGTAACTTACATAGAGAAAGAATTCTTCCTAGTGAAAAAGCATTTGCCTATAAAATGAAATTAGAAGCAATGAAACATCAAGGAATTAAAAGAGATTCAACTTCCGCACCAGTGGTGCCTAAGTTAGAAGCTAGAGATTATCTAGCAGATGAAGTTGGAGAAAGTAGAGAACAAATAAGAAGATATATTAGATTAACTTATTTAGTACCAGAGTTATTACAAATGGTTGATAATGCTGAATTAGGTGAATCACCAGCAATAGCTTTTAGACCAGCAGTAGAATTATCGTACCTTAAAGAAGAAGAACAAAAGTCTTTAGTAGATAGTATTGGGTATAATGACGCTACACCGTCACTTGAACAATCTTTAAGACTTAAGAAATTAAGTCAGACAAATAAACTAGATGTAGATGCAATTGATGATATTTTGAGTGAAGAAAAAGCAAATCAAATTCCAAGATTAAGAATTAGAGAAGATGTCATACGAAAAGCAATTCCAAAGAATATTCGTGTGGATAACATGGAAGAATTTGTAATGAAAGCAGTTGAATATTATTCAAATCATCTACGACAAATTGATAGGGGAGCAAGATAAAAATCCCTTCTTACAATTAACCCTTAAAACTAACTGAAATAATTATACTTACTGAAAAAAGTAATTATTTAAGTTTTACACAAATGACAAATCTAAAATAATATATATAATTCGTGATAAGAAAGGGTGATTGCATGAAAAAAATAATTATCACACTTGTTACGATTGTTTTAACAAGTACACCAGTGTTTTTATTCAGTTGGTACGGGAATAAAAACCAAGAAACATCTGTTAAAAAAAGAAATACTGTGGAAAATAAAATTGAAGTAGAAAAAAGTGAAGATATAGATATTACTGAATCTTCTGATTCAGAAGAAGTAAAAGAAGAAAAAGAAGAAACTTCTACCTCAAATTCTAAAAAAAGTATTTCTAATGCAGAAATTAGTACCAAAGAAAGTGAAAAACAAAACAATAATCCAGTAAATAATCCACAAGAGAATAAGCAAACAGTTCAATCAGAACCAATTCAACAACCACAAAATAACGAACCAGTTCAAGAAACACAACCAAGTGTGTCACAACCTTGGGATGTTTATGGTAAAACTGAATATCAATACTACAATGAACCATTGTATAATTGGGAAAGGGTAGATTTTTCAGTAAGTGATTATGGAACTGAACAAGCAGCTTATAATGCATGTACAAATTACGGAGACAATTATGAACCATATAAAAATGGACAAGTTTTATATAGTTGTAGTCGAGTAGTAAGTGCATCAGGAAGATTTTTAGGAATTATGTTTTCCACAGAAAAACTTAATTAGAACTCAAAACGAGTTCTTTTTTAATGTCTTATTTTTAGAAGGAGGTTTATTATGTTTAAAAAGAAAATAAGAATGTTTTTATTTTTGGGCATAACTTTATTTGGTACATTATTAGGAATAAACAATGTACATGCTCAAACAGATAGTATAGGTATGGGAAGATATTTATCCACACCTTATTATTACAATCATACAAGAGGTTCAAGTACCTTTTGGGAACAAGCAAGATTTATAATTAGATACAGCGATAATGAATGGGTATATTGCGTACAACCATTCTTTAAAATTGCTGAAAATAATAGAATGGAAGTAACAACAGAAGATTTAGCAGCAGTTGCTAATATTAGTTATGATAACTGGAAAAGAATTGAAAAAATAGCTTATTATGGTTATGGATATGTTGAAAACGGATATGACCATAGTGATGAAAGATGGTATGCTGCAAGCCAAATGTTAATTTGGAAGTTAGCTGATCCAAATGTAGATAGTTATTTTACTTCAACACTTCATGGTGCTAGAGATGATAGTATATTAGCAGCAGAAATGAATGAAATTAACTATTTAGTTGATACACATACTACAACACCAAAATTAAATAATATGCCAAATGAAATGGTAATTGGTAATACAATAACAGTTAATGATGATGCTGGTGTATTATCAAGATATGATATATCAGATGTTGTAGGTGGAACTGTTACAAAAGAAGGTAATAGTTTAAAAATAACAGCAACTCGAGTTGGTACATTATCTTTTAGTCTAAATAGATTAGGAAATAGATATGGAGAACCAGTAAGATTATATTATGCTGTAGATAGTCAAAATGCAGTAAGAAGAGGTAACATTGATCCAATAAAAATACCTAAAAATATTACTGTATATGGTGGAAAAGTAACACCAGTAAAAACTGATGAAGACACAAATACTCAAACACCACAAGGTGAAGCTACTCTTGAAGGAGCAGTATATGGAATATATAAAGAAGATGGAACAAAAGTAGGTACAGTATCCACAGGAAAAAATGGAAGAGGTACAAGTGACTATCTCCCAAGTTTAGGTAGATTCTACTTACTTGAAGAAAAACCATCTACTGGATACCAATTAGATAAAAATAAGTACTATTTTGATGTAACATTAGATAATTTAAATCCAGAAGTTCAAGTATTTGAAAAAGTAATCAATCTTGATTTTGACTTTACTAAAGTATATGCAAATGAACAAACAGGAGAAATGGAACCAGAAAAAGGAATATATTTTGGAATATACAATAATAAAGGACAAGAAGTTAAAAAGTTAAAAACAGATAATCAAGGGAATATAAAATTTAATTTACCCTATGGAACTTATACTGTAAAACAATTAACTTCAACTAAGAACTATGAAAAGGTAGATGACTTTACTATTGAAGTAAAACAAGTAGGAGAAGTTGTTAGAAAAGTGTTAGCAAACGCTGAAATTAAAGCTAAATTAAGAGTAGTAAAAATTGATTCTGAAACAAAGGAAGTAATTAAAAGAACAGGAATCAAATTTAAAATCTTTAATGTAGATACAAACGAATATGTTTGTCAAACAACATCATATCCTAAAATGACAATATGTGTATTTGAGACAGATAAAAATGGTGAATTTATAACACCATATGTATTAAACAGTGGAAAATACCGATTAGAAGAGGTAGACCAAGTTATAGATGGTTACTTATGGAATAAAGAATCACATGAATTTGAAATTGGAGAAAATTCAGAACTAAGAATGGATTCAGAATATGGAATTATTTTTGATACTTATTTTGAAAATCAAAGAGTTAAAGGAAAAATAGAAATAAATAAAGAAGGAGAAGTTATTAATTTAACTGATGATGGTTATGAATTTACAACAGAACCATTAGAAGGAGTAACTTTTGGATTATTTAAAAAAGATGGTACAAAAATAAAAGAAGGTAAGACTTCAAGCGATGGTAAACTAATATTTGAAGATATCGAATTGGGAGATTACTATATTCAGGAACTATCAACATTGGATGGATATGTTTTAGATAAAACTAAACATGTTGTAACATTAAAATATAAAGATCAATATACACCTATTATTAAATATAAGACTTTAATTACAAATAAAGTACCAACTGGGAAATTAATATTTACTAAAACAGATTTTAGTGAATCAAAAACTCTACCAAATACTTTAATCGAAATATATAATGAAGAAGGTGAAAAAGTATTTTCTGGAAGGACTTCGGAATCAGGTCAAATTATAATTGAAAGGCTCCCAGTGGGAAAATACAAATTATATGAAAAAGAAGCTCCTGAAAATTACAAATTAAATCCAGATGCTATGGAATTTGAAATTAAAGAAGATGGTGAAATTATTAAATGTAATATGAAAGATGAATTAATAGTTGAAGTACCAAATACTGATAAAACAGATTATAAAGAAGCTATAATAGGTGGAATAATATTAATTATTACAGGTGCAGGAATAGTAGTTTATGCAAACAAAAAAAGAAAAAAATAAGAGCTGGATTAATATAATCGGCTCTTTATTTATCTTTGCTGGATTATGTTTAATAGTATATGATTTTACTACTAAAGAACATATAAAAGATGAAGAGAAAGCAGCAATTGAAAATTATAAAATAACTGAAAAAATAGATAATGAAAATATTGAAGAACCTCAAGAACAAGTAGAAGTTAAACAGCAAACAAATATTGAATATATTGCTATACTTAAAATTCCTAAAATCAATTTAGAAAGAGGTTTAGTAAATAGAAATAGTTATTTAAATAATGTTAATTATAATGTAGAAATTGTTAAAGATTCTTCAATGCCAGATGAGTTAAATGGTAATGTTATTCTAGCGGCTCATTCTGGAAATGCTAGAGTATCATACTTTAGAAATTTAGATAAATTATCAATAAATGATAAAGTATCAATAGATTATAAAGGCATAACATATAACTATCATGTTGTTAATATTTACGATATAGAAAAGACAGGAACTGCACTAATTAAAAGAAATTACAATACAAGTACATTAACATTAATAACTTGTAGACATAATACTAATAAACAAATAGTAGTAATATGTGAATTAGAAAAATAGGAGGGATTATGAAAGATAATATACAACTAAAATTTAAAACATTAGAAAAATTAATAAAATCTGGTTATAATACCGACGAAAAAATTAAAAATATGAAACTTGATGATGTATGGAAAATAAAGGATATTTCATCATCAGATTTACAAAATATAAAAGGACTAATTGAAGCAATCAAAACTAAAAAGTTGATTGCTTTTTTTAGTGGAATAGAGATAAGCAAGGAGGGAAAATAATATGGCTTATGAAAATAAATTACCTTCTGTAAGAGTAGCTTTGAAGGTAGAAGAATATAACAAATTAATTTCTTTATTAACTGATGTAGAAGATGTTGATATAGAAGATATAAAAAATAGAGCTGAAGATATAAAGGATAAAATTCTTCATTACACACAACCTGTGGAAGAAGATAAAGTTGTTACAAGATTTTATCCATCACAAGTTGAAATAGTTTTACTAATTCTTTTATCAAAATCAAAAGAAATAGAAGTAAATAGTGAATATTACAAAATATTAATAGAAAACAGAGAAAAATACAAAAAACAATTAGAAAAAAATGAAGCATAAGGGAGGTAGATATATATGTTAAATCAAATTGTTTTAGTAGGAAGACTTACAAGAGATCCAGAAGTAATAGAAACAGAAAATGGAAATAAAGTGGCTAATATTACATTAGCAGTACCAAGAACCTATAAGAATATGGATGGAGTTTATGATACTGATTTTATTCCAGTTACTTTATGGAGAGAGGTAGCTCAAAATACTGCTGAATATGTACAAAAAGGTGATTTAGTTGGAATAAAAGGTAGAATGCAAACAGAATCATTCGAAAAAGATGGTAATAAAGAATTCAGACTAAATGTTGTTGCTGAAAAAGTAACTTTCTTATCATCAAGAGATAAAAATTCACAAGAAAAATCAGATATATCACATGATGAGAGATAAGGATTTCCTTATCTTCTCATTAATAATATAGAAGGTGATGATAATGGCATATTACAATCAAGAAACAATTAATAGAGTGAAAAGTATTGATTTATTATCATATCTACAGAATTATGAACCTGATAATTTAGTTCATTTTAGTAGAGATACATACTGTACAAAAGAACATGATTCTTTAAAAATTTCAAATGGTATGTGGTATTGGTTTTCAAAAGGAATAGGTGGAGTCAGTGCATTAGATTATTTAATAAAAGTAAGAAATATTGAATTTAAAAATGCAGTTGAAATCTTATTGAATAAAGTTGGGGAAATTACACCTATTGAAAGAATTAATAAGAATAAAGAATCCGATAAATTTATACTACCAGAAAGAAATATTAATAATAATAAAGTAATATCTTATTTAAAAAATAGATGTATAGATATGGAAATTATTAAAGAATGTATTTCAAAAGATATATTATATGAGGATAAATTTCATAATGCTGTATTCTTAGGATATGATAAAAACAATAATATTAGATATGCATTTATAAGAGGAACAAACAGTTCAAGGTTTATGAAAGAAGCTTATGGATCACATAAAGCTTTTTCATTTAAATTGGATTCAGAAGAAGAAAGTAATGTTTTACATTTATTCGAAAGTGCAATAGATTTATTATCATATGCAACATTAAATAAAAATAATTATTGTAAAGAGAATCTTTTGTCTCTTGCAGGTGTATATCAATCACAAAAAAATATTGAGGATAGTAAACTACCATTAGTATTAAATTATTATTTAAATCAACATCAAAATATAAGAAAAATATATCTTCATTTTGATAATGATGATGTAGGAAGAGGTGCAACAATTACTATTAAATATTTGTTAGAAAAATTACACTATGAAGTAATTGATGAACCATCAAAAATAGGAAAAGATTATAATGATTATTTAAAATATAAGAGTAAAGGATGTTATGAAAGATGAATATAGAAAAGAAAAGTATATTTGATAAAATTGCAGATAAATTATTTGGTGATGAAGACAATTTTGGATTAAATCCATTCATTGCAAGTCACTATAATCAATTAAAAGATGATGAAATAATTGATGAGTATAATGCAGTTTATGACAAATTAAGAAATAATAAATTAGTGATTAAATCATTAAGAAAAATCATAAAAGTAAATGATTTTGAAGAACATACAAATGATGTTTTAAAAGAAAAAATAAAAGAATTAAAATATGAAAATGGAACAGCAATAGCTATATTAAAACTATTAAGAAAGAGAGGTAATTTAAACATGTATGAATATTTAATTAATGTAAAAAATTCAAATGAAAAAGGATATTATATTGAGGCAGAATCACCAGAGGAGGCAGTAAAAAAAGCAGTAGAATTCTTCTTAGAAGATGATAATAATGACTGTAAATTTTCAAAAATTGAGGTTGAAATTGTATCATATGATGAAATAGATGAAGAAGATTTAGAGGAAGAAGACATCGAAGAATCAGAAGAAGATGAAGAAGAAATTGAAACATTAAACTTCAATATTCAAATAAATCCTATCAAAAATATTAAAGATTTAGAAGCAAGATCTAAAGAAATAACTGGAAACTAGTTTTTCAGTTTGTATCTTAGCAAGCACTGAATTTGGCAGACAAAAACATTTGACTGCCTAAATTCGCATGTGGGGACACCCCAATCCCCAAATAATAATTTCAAATAAATTGAAATTATGGTATAATGAAATTGAAATTAAAAATACAGGAGGTGAATGTTGTGAAAAAATCTGATATGATTTCAGCATTAGCTAATGAAACAGGATTAACTAAAGCAGATGTAGAAAAAGTATTTAATGGAACTTTTGAACTTTTCAAAAATGAATTAAAGAAAGGTGAAAAAGTATCAGTAGCTGGATTTGGAACATTTAAAGTTTCTAAAAGAGCAGCTAGAACTGGTAGAAATCCACAAACTGGAGAAACTATTAAAATTGCTGCAAGTAATTCAGTTAGCTTCAAAGCTGGTAGTGCTTTAAAAGAAGAATTAAATTAATTTATTTTAATTGTTATATATTAAGGAATGGTAGAAATACTATTCCTTTTTTTATTACAAAGAAAGGAGTATATATGAGAGAATTTGTATTTTTTTTATTAGGAACTATGTTAGGTGGTTTAACTGGAATTACAATGATGTGCATGTTACAAATTAATAGATTAAAAGATAACTCTATTGAAAAGGATAAATCATCAAACTATGAAGAAGAATGTTGAGGATATATTAAGAAATAGAATAACAATAAGACTTACTGATGAACAATATGGAAGATTACTAGATTATAGTAATATAACAGGACAAGATATTAATAAGTTAGTAAGAAAATTAATTGATAGAAAAGTACCCAGAGCAATGAATCCATATGATATACAAAAATTAATAAAGGAAGTAGATCGAATAGGAAATAATATAAATCAAATATCTAAAGTAGCAAATACTTATCATACCTTAAGTGATAATTTAACAAATCAATTGGTAAATGATATTAACGATTTGAAACATTATGTAAGATATGAACTTCCTTATGAAAATAATATAGAAAAAGATTGGTATAAAAAATAATTGTTGGAGGTGATAATATTGCAACAGTAGGAATATGGAAAGTAACAAGTAATTTAAAGCAAGTAATAGATTACACAGAAAATGAAGAAAAAACAAAAATGAATGAAGAATTTAAAGATGCTATGGATGAATTATTGAATTATGTAGATGATGGTACTAAAAATGAAGAACATCTTTTTATTACTGGTATAAATTGTGAACCTAAAACAGCAATTGAAGATATGCTTATTACAAAACAACTATGGATGAAAGAAGATGGAATATTAGGATATCATGCTTATCAATCTTTCCCTAAAGATACTGTTACACCAGAACAAGTTCATCAAATTGGAATACAATTAGCACAGGAAATGTGGGGAGATAGATTTCAGGTTGTAGTTAGTACCCATTTAAACACAGAACATTATCATAATCATTTTGTTTTAAATTCTGTTTCTTTTAAGGATGGGAAAAAATATTATGATAATAGAAAAACTTATGCAGAACTTAGAAGATTAAATGATTCTATATGTTTAGAACATGGACTAGAAGTTTTAGATGAAAAACCAACAAGAAAACATATTAATTACGCAAATTATATGGACAATGGTACTGGAGAACATATTAATTACTATACAATTGCAAAAAAAGACTTAGATAAAGCTATAGAAGAATCTACATCATATAATGATTTCTTAGAAGTAATGAAAACAATGAATTATACTGTTACTAATAGATATGATAAATTATCTGTTAGAAGAAATGATTATAAAAAGAATATTAGAATTGAAAGGTATTTTGGAGAAGATTATACTATTGAGAATATAAAAAAGAGAATAGCAAATACAAAGCCAAGAAATCTACCATTTTTAGAAGAATACTATAAAAAGGAATATAAAGTAGAGCCATATAGCAAAAAAAAATATCATGGAATTGTTGGTCTTTATAGATATTATTGTTATTTACTTAAAATATATCCTAATAATATTCGAAAATATAAGTTATCTCCAGCCATGAGATTAGATGTTTATAAAATGGATTCACTTTCTGAAGAACAGAAACTATTAGCTAGGGAAAATATAAATTCACAAGAAGAATTTAATAATTTAAAGTTAGATAGATTAAATAAGGTAACAGAGCTTACAAATGAAAAATCAAAGTTATGGTATCAATTAAAAAAAACAACTAATCCTGTGGAAAAAGATAATATACAAAAAAGAATAGATGAAATATCAAATGATTTAAAACCTATAAGAAAAGATTTAAAATTATTAAAAGATATTGAATATCGAAAAAATAAAATAGAAGCAAACTTGAAAGAATTTCAAGAACGAGAGGAGGTAAATCGTAATGAATCAATCAGGTGACGCAGCTGAACAAACAGTAAGAATGTCTTTAGAGGGAGTAGAATTTGCATTGAAAATAACAGGTAAAGCTGCTAAAGGTATAGCAGTTTTTTTATACACTTTATCGAAAGATAAAAGAAAGACTTCAGGTAAAACATCTTTAACTAATATGCTTAAGTCTGGAAAAGAATTAAAAGTATTCTCTATTAGACAAGATCAACTAAAAAAATTCTGTGATGAAGCAAAAAGATATGGTGTATTATATTATGCACTTGTGAATAAAAAAACAAAAGCTCATGATGGAGTAGTAGATATATTAGTAAAAGCCGAAGATGCAGCTAAAATAAACAGAATAGTTGAGAGATTTAATTTATCAACATACGATAGTGCAACTATTAGAAATGATATTGCTAAGGCAAGAAAAGCAAAAGAGCATGATAAAGGATATCAAACAAAAGATAAAGATGTAAGAGTTAAAGAGGAAGATAATTTATCTCATATAAAGAAAGAAGGTAAGTCAGTAAACCCCTCTTTGGCGAAGACAGAAAAAGACCCTCTGTCAGAGCCAACTTACAAGAAAAACAATTATTCAAAAAAGGGTTCTATTGATAAAAAGTCCGTAAAAGAAAAGTTAGATAATTATAAGAAAATAATTAAAGATAAAGATAAATCTAAACAAATCACTCCAAAAGCTAAAACTAATAATAAAGTTTCTAAAAATAATAGAGCACGATAATATGAAACATGTAATAGTTATTGATTTAGATAATGAAGAAAAAGGAATAATGATAAATGCATTAAATGAGTTTAGAAACAAATTATTAGAAATGAAAATTGATACGGAGCCAGTAGATTGCTTATTATTAAAACTTTTAGATGCACCTGAAAAGAAAAGAATGTTCCCGAGAAAATATTTAGAGGTAAGATGATAGATAATAGAGATACACCAAAATGGGTATATGTATTAGGTGTTATTCCAACAATATGGTTAGCATTATTAGTCGCACCAAGTGTTAATGGTGGATTAATAAAAATAATAGAGGATCTTCCACATAGAATGGAAAATCCTTTTTCTTTTGTTTTATGCCCAAATACCCCTAAGACAATAATTGTTTTTATATTAATATATATTTTGTTAATAGGTATATATTTATCAACAAAGAAAAATTATAGAAGAGGAGAAGAATATGGTTCAGCTAAATGGGGAAGAGCAAAAGAAATAGATAAAAAGTATAGACAACAACCAGATAATATGAATAAGATTTTAACCAAAGAGGTTGCATTAGGATTAGATGGTAAATTACATAGAAGAAATTTAAATGTATTAGTTGTTGGTGGAAGTGGAGCAGGTAAAACTAGATTTTATGCTAAACCAAATATAATGCAAGCAAATTGTTCCTATGTTGTCTTAGACCCTAAGGGTGAAATTTTAAGAGATACAGGAAATTTATTAAAAGAAAAAGGATATAAGATAAAAGTACTAGATTTAATTAATATGAATAAGAGTGATTGTTATAATCCATTTGTTTATATTCAATCAGATAACGATGTACAAAAGCTAGTTACTAATTTATTTAAAGCAACAACACCAAAAGGTTCTCAATCACAAGATCCATTTTGGGATACTGCAGCATCGGAACTATTATTAGCATTAATGTTTTATTTATGGTATGAAGCACCAGAAGAAGAACAAAACTTTCCTATGGTTCTAGAAATGTTAAGAGCTGGAGATGTAAAAGAAGAAGAAGAAAACTACATTAGTCCATTGGACATGCTTTTTAATGAGTTAGAAGACCAAAATCCTAATCATATAGCATTGAAATATTATAGAGATTATAGAAGTGGTTCAGCTAAAACATTAAAATCCATTCAAATAACACTTGCTGCAAGACTTGAAAAATTTAACTTAGATAGTTTAGCTAGTATAGTTCAAAATGATGATTTAGACTTGCCAAGTTTAGGTGAAGAAAAAGTGGCTTTATTTGCACTCATTCCAGATAATGATACAAGTTTTAACTTTTTAGTTAGTATTTTATATACACAATTATTTCAACATTTATTCTATATGGCAGATCATAAATATGGAGGAGGATTACCGATTCATGTTCATTTTGTAATGGATGAATTTGCCAATGTTTCGCTACCAGATGATTTTACAAAGCTACTCGCAACCATGAGATCGAGACAGGTATCAGTATCCATAATACTTCAAAATATAGCTAGTCTGAAAGCTTTATTTGAAAAGGATTGGGAATCTATTGTTGGTAACTGTGATGAACTGTTATATCTAGGTGGTAATGAACAATCTACTCATAAATATATTTCAGAACTTATGGGGAAAGAAAATTTAGATACAAATACATACGGACAAAATAGAGGTAGAAATGGAAGTTATACTACAAACTATCAAATGATAGGAAGAGAATTAATGACTCCTGATGAAGTAAGAATGCTTGATAATAAGTATGCAATTCTATTTATTAGAGGTGAAAGACCAATAAAAGATTATAAATATGATATTTTAAAACATCCAAATGTTAAATTAACAACAGATGGAAAAGCTAATCCATATAAACATGGAGAAATAAACAATTCAACAGCTTCAATAAAACCAATATATATAACTGATGATATTAGTTATAGTGAAATAAAAGATGAAGATGTTGATTTTGAAATTATATCTTCAAATGATATGGATTTTTATTTAAGTGGAAGGGAGAAAGAAAATGAAGAAAAATAATTTAAAAAATATGGAACAAAAAATAGGAGAAGGAAAAGATAAATTAAAAAAACTACAAAGAGGACTAACTATAGGATATTTTGCAATTGTATTACTTTGCAATGCAACATCTGTTTATGCAGCTGATGATCCTTTATCAGTTGTAAACAATTTATCTAATTTTATATTTGGACTTATTAGAGCAATAGGAATGATTATATTAGGATTTGGTATTGTTCAATTTGGATTATCACTAAAAAGTCATGATCCAAGTCAAAGAGCCAATAGTTTTCTAACAATAGCAGGTGGTATTGTAATAACTTTTGCAAAAGAAATTTTAAATGCAATTACAAAATAAAAGGGGATAGTAATATCCTCTTTGCTAATTAAAGGAGGCGATTTATTTTGAGTAAAAACTGGGTAGTTCAAAATTTACAAAATGCTCTTAACACATGGAATTCAAAACTAGCAGAAATATGGCAATTAGTAACGCAAACTCCTGAAACCTTTAAAGGTGGAGATATTTGGAAAGTAATAAAAACTATCCATGGAGGTATGCAAGCTATTGGACTTGCATTACTTGTGTTATTTTTTGTAATAGGTATAATGAAAACATGTGGTTCACTTACAGAAGTAAAGAAACCAGAACATGCTTTAAAATTGTTTATTAGGTTTGCTATTGCAAAAATAATCGTTACATATGGACTTGATTTAATGCTGGCAATATTTAAAATATCTCAAGGTATAGTATCAAAGATAATGACTATATCTAAGATAAGTGGTTCGACTAAAACAGTATTACCATCATCAATAATAAAGGCAATAGAAAAATGTGGATTCTTTGAATCGATACCTTTATGGGCAGTAACATTAATAGGAGGATTAATAGTAACTATTTTAGCGTTCATAATGATAATGACTGTATATGGTAGATTCTTTAAATTATATTTATATACAGCAATTGCGCCTATACCTTTATCAACATTTGCTGGAGAACCAACTTCTCATGTTGGAAAAAGTTTTTTAAAAAGTTATTCTGCAGTATGTTTAGAAGGTGCAATTATTATCCTGTCGTGCATAATATTCTCATTATTTGCTAGTTCACCACCTGTTGTAGATGCAGATGCAGCAGCAGTTACCCAAGTATGGAAATATATTGGTGAACTTATATTTAATATGTTAGTACTGGTAGGAACAGTTAAGATGTCCGATAGGGTTGTAAGAGAAATGATGGGATTATAATGGGAAAAACAAATTTAACCTTTACGAAAACCAAACTTCCTCATTTCTATGAATTGGATTGGTCAATGGATTATGGAGCGACAGTAGAAAAAGTATATTTAGGAATAAAAGGAAAATTAGGAATTTATCCATGTCTTTCTTTAACTGTTAGAACAGGTAGTACTACATGGCATAATGCAAATTATCGAGAGATAAGTGTATCTGAATTTTTAAAGAAAGCAAATTATAAAAATGTTGCTACTTTTTATCATGGATTATCAGATAATAAATTACTATATTATCCTAAAAGAATTAGAAAAGATTTAGCAGAACATTATGGAAGAAAAGATTTATATCCAGACAAAGAAAGGAATTATGAAAGATGAAACAATCAAAAACAAGAGAACAATTAATTCAAATGTACATAGAATCATTAAAGCAAGATATTATTCCATGGCGACAAAGATGGATTGGAAATGAGTGTATGAATGGTATTTCTCATTTAAAGTATAAAGGAGTAAATCAACTATTACTCTCATATATATCTTCAAAAGAAAAATATAATGATTCTAGATGGTATACTTATATTCAAGTTAAACAAAGTGGTTACAAATTAAATAAACAAGCAAAAGGTAAAGGAGTACCTGTAGAATTCTGGAGTTGTTATAATATCAAAACAAAACAAAGAGTAGATTTTGATGACTACCAAAAAATAATAGAACTAAATCCAGAAGAAAAAAATAATTATAGAGTGATTTGTAATACATCATATGTATTTAATGCAAAATATGTTGATGGATTAGAGCCTATGAAAGAAGCTAAAAAAATAGATAATATAGAAATATCAAACTATATATCCAAAGTAATAAAAAAACTAGGTGTTAAGTATTCTGAAGAAGGTAATAGAGCATATTATAATCCCACAACAGATGAAATTGTTTTACCAAATAAAGATAAATTTGTTGATAATTATTCATATTATGCGACACAGCTACATGAGTTGTGTCATTCTACTGGGAATCAAAAGCGATTAAACAGAAATATGAGTAACAATAATAAAGAAGATTATGCAAGGGAAGAATTGATTGCAGAAATTAGTTCTTCTTTTTTAATGCAAAAATTAAATGTAGATGTTAATGCTGAACATTATGATAATCATAAAGCTTATATTCAATCATGGATTAGAATTTTAGAAGATAAGCCTAGTGAACTTTTTAAAGCAATTAATGAATCTAATAAGGTATGTAAATACATAGATAATAATTCAAAAATAAAAACAAAAGAAAAGGTAAGGTGATTAATTTGAGAAATAACTTAGAAGAATTTCTAAAAGATGAAACAAGAAATAAAGAGATATTTGAAGATAATATGCAAAATAAGTATGTTGTATATAAAGAAGAATTTAATGATAGATTTAATATAGTTTATTATAAAAGACACTCTGAATCGTTATCACAAAATGATTATCAAGTTGGTGGATTCTATGATAAACAAGGGCATACTCTTTATAATCCAAATTATAATATTCAAAATATGCTTTTATTAGATCATAAATTAAATATGTCTTATTTAAGTAATATTGATAGAGACTTAATAAATAATTTAAATAAGATGGTAAATACATATTTAGGTGATAATAGAAAAAAATTAAAACAATATGGAAAAATTAAATTTGAGTATTTAAATGAATATGACATTAGAAGAGTGAAAGAGGAAATTAATAGACAGTTTATAACAAGATCAGAACCAGAAGTTTCTTTATCACATGAATTTACCATACACGATATTATAAATTTAAAAACATATAAAAATAGTGATATTTATATGGAATATTTAAATAATCCAAATGAATTAGTTAATAAAATGTTTGAAGAAATAAAAGAAATTAAGAAAGAAGATTTAGGTTTTGAATCTCTAATGTATGATTTTAAATTAGATTATTTACATGAAATAGTAGAGAGTGGAAATTTTAAACAACTTCAAATAAATAGGAATATATACCAATCTCTAAAAGATGTATATGCAAGAAATGTAACCATTAATATTGGATATGGTGAAAATAATTTAAATTTTAAATTTGATATAGATGATTTAAAAAATTCTCTAGCAAGAGGAGATTCTAGTACAAGAACATATGGTATTGGATATAGAAAAGTTGCTGATTTTATTAGAAGTAATGATTTAGTTAGAGATAATAAAGAAGATTTTGAATTTTCTCATATCAATTTTATTACACATGGTAGAGATGAATTATATAACAAAAACAATTATGAAAAAGAATCAAAAAATAAAAATAAAAATTTGGAGGCGAGATAATGGTTGATATTGAAAAATTAAATAAAAATATAACAAATAGTATTATAGGAATAAAAAAAGATTGTAAGACATATCTATGGTATGTTAATAATTTAAGCCATGATTATGGATCTGTTATGAAGATAAAAGACATAATTGATAAGGCAAAAAGATTAGAAAAGAACTATGAAAAAATAATGGATGAATTTTATAGAACGGATGGTGAAGAAGATGCGTAAACAATATGATGATTTTACACAACTAAAATTAAAGGATATGAGTAAATCAATGAGTGATATGACTTATAAATACATTAATCCAGAAACACAGGAACCTACTAGAGTACCACCAGCACATTACGAAAAAATACTAGATCAAGTAACTGAAAAGTATATGGGTGAAATAACAAGTAGAAAATTCTTAACTATTATGTATGAGCAACTTAATGCATTAAAGAAAGAAGATGATAAATATTTTCAGCAAGCTTTAATTTGTTTAGACCAAGGAATAAATCCTAAAGATTTAAGAGTAAATGAACAAATTGCTCTTACTTATACATATGAATATATGAGTGAAAAACAAAAAGAATTAAAGAAGGATTTTCATTTCTTAAGTGAAGATATATCAGATACATTCAGTGAATCAAAAAATAATCCTAGACTTCAATCAGAGATTATTAAATATTCAAATATGTTAGATGAAAGAGATTCATCATCAAGTTCAAGAAGTGATAGGGATGATAGATAATGGAACTAATAAAAGAAACTAAGGATGGAATAGATTACCTAGTCCATCCTAAAGGTTCTATTTTTGAAGGTATGCATATTAGAGAAAATCCTGATGATGCATTTGAAAATGCTATCAAAAGAGGAATGAGAAAACCTGAAAATTGGATGTATATGTACTCCAAAAATGGAAGAGATTATTTTAAACATATAGATTTTAGATATTACAAATCATATCCACAATTTGGACCTATAGAAAGAATCAAAAAACATATATCAAGGGAAAGATAATTATGAAGGGAATGATGTAGATGGAAGTAAAAATAAATAAAGAAATTAGAAACTATACAGAAAATGTTTATTTTGGATTGTCATTAAGACAATTCATTTTTTCTGTATTAGGGTGTCTTATGGCAGTAGTATTATATTTTGTCTTTAGACCATTTTTTGGAATAGAAACATTATCATGGATATGTATCTTAGGAGTAATACCATTTGCTGCTATAGGTTTTATAAAATATAATGGAATGAATGCTGAAGAATTTATTTTGGCATTTATTAGAAGTGAGTTCTTAACATCAAAAGAATTAACATTTAGACCAACTAATTTTTATTATGAACTAATAAATCAGAGAAAAGGAGATGATAAAAAACATGAAGACAATCAGGAACTTATTCAAACAAGACAAGGACAAGTTTAGTCCACCAAAAGGAGTACAAGATTGTATTCCTATTAGAACTATTTATAAAGATGGAATATTTGAAGTATCAAAGAATAAATATACTAAATGCTTTAAATTTACAGACATTAATTACGCAGTAGCTTCAAGACCAGATAAAGAAGCAATGTTTTTACAATATTCTGAACTATTAAATTCATTAGATCCAGGTGCAACTTCAAAAATAACAGTGCTTAATAGGAGATTAAATAGAATTGATTTTGAAAAAAATATGATGTTAGAATTGAATAAAGATGAATTAGATAAGTACAGAGAAGAATATAATAAAATGCTTATGGATAAAGCTTTAGGAGCAAATTCGATTGTTCAAGAAAAGTTTTTAACAATATCTGTGAATAAAAAAAATATAGAGGAAGCAAGAACATACTTTTCAAGAATTAGTGCTGATATTAATAATCATTTTAATGCATTAGGTTCTAAATGTATAAGTTTGGATGCATCTGATAGATTAAGACTTGCACATGACTTTTATAGAATTGGTGAAGAAAATATATTCACTTGGGATATGTTAGATAATATGAGAAAAGGACATTCTTTTAAAGATTATATATCACCAGATACTTTTTCATTTCAAAAAGACTATTTTGAAATGGGAGATAAATTTGGTAGAGTATTCTTCTTAAAGGATTATGCGTCATATATAAAAGATGATATGGTTGCAGAATTAACAGATTTAAATAGAAATCTAATGTTATCAATAGATGTTATTCCAATACCAATGGATGAAGCTATTAGAGAAGTAGAAAATAGAAGATTAGGTGTTGAAACAAATATAACTAATTGGCAAAGAAGACAAAATAACAATAATAACTTTAGTGCAGTAATCCCATACGACATGGAGCAACAAAGACAAGAATCTAAAGAATTCTTGGATGACTTAACTACTCGTGACCAAAGAATGTTTGTAAGTGTACTAACAATGGTATTAATTACTGATACTAAAGAACAATTAGACCAAGATACTGAAAGTTTACTTGCTACAGGTAGAAAACATTTATGTCAATTGTCTATTCTTAAATATCAACAATTAGATGGATTAAATACAGCAATGCCTTTTGGTATTAGAAAAATAAATACATTAAGAACATTAACTACAGAATCACTTGCAGTATTTATGCCTTTTAGAGTACAAGAAATTAATCATGAAAATGGTATATATTATGGTGAGAATGTAATAAGTAAAAATATGATAATAGCCGATAGAAGAGAATTACTAAATGGTAATTCTTTTATTTTAGGTGTATCTGGTTCAGGTAAATCATTTACAGCTAAAAACGAAATAGTTTCAATCGCACTTCGTGATCCAAATGCAGATATTATTATCATAGATCCAGAGCGTGAATATCCTAAATTAGTTGAAGCTTTAGGAGGACAAGATATTCATATATCTGCAACAAGTAAAAATCATATTAATGCTATGGATATGAATGCAGATTATGGAGATGGAGCAAATCCAGTAATATTAAAATCAGAATTTATATTATCATTATGTGAACATCTTATGGGAGCTAATAATTTAGGACCAAAAGAAAAATCTATTATTGATAGATGTACAGCTAAAGTATATAGAGTTTATCAACAAGGAAATTATCAAGGTGTAGCTCCAACACTTCAAGATTTTAGAGAAGAGTTATTAAAACAAGATGAACCAGAAGCAAAACAAATAGCACTAGCTATAGAATTATTTACTGATGGTTCTTTAAATACTTTTGCAAAGAACACTAATGTTGATACAGAAAGTAGAATTATTTGTTATGACATATTAGATTTAGGTAAACAATTACTTCCTATTGGAATGCTTGTAGTACTAGATTCAATTTTAAATAGAATTACAGCTAATAGGAATAAAGGAAGAAATACATATATATTTATAGATGAAATATATTTATTATTTCAACATGAATATTCAGCAAACTTTTTATTTACTCTTTGGAAAAGGGTTCGTAAATATGGTGCTTATTGTACTGGAATTACACAAAATGTGGACGACTTACTTCAATCACATACAGCAAGAACAATGTTAGCAAATTCAGAGTTTATTGTAATGCTTAATCAAGCTGCAACAGATAGAGTAGAACTTTCTAAATTACTTTCAATTTCTGATACTCAAATGAGTTATATAACAAATGTAGGAGCAGGGCAAGGATTATTAAAAGTAGGTAGTAATCTAGTACCATTTATAAATCAATTTCCAACTGATACAAAGTTATACAAGTTAATGACTACTAAACCAGGAGAAAGTGACAAGTAATGACAATTAATGAATTCTTAAGACAAGAAAGATTAAAAAGAAATAAAAGTATAAGAAAGTTTGCTAAATTATGTAAGGTAAGTAATAGTGTTATGGCTGATTATGAAAATAATGTTTTAACACCATCTATTAAAACACTTTTAAAAATAAGCAAGGCATTAGATATTGATATTTTTGAAATGTTAAAAAACACCACATATTTAAGTGATATGGAGAAATAGATGTCGGATATTAAAACAAAAGATATGAAACCTAAATCTGTTAAAACAATTGATAAAGTAGCAGCATGGACAGAAAGAATAAAAGATCCTGTAGTTTATGCTGGTGAAAAAACTAAAGATGCTACAACAGGACAAGAGAATATAGTAGATTATGGGGAAGATAAAATAAAATATACTTCTAATAGAATTAAAGATGAAACAATATATGCATCTAAAAAGGCTGGTAATTATGCTAAAGATAAAACAGTAAATTTTGCAAAGAAAAAATATCAACAAAAGAAGTTGATAAAAAATAAAGAAAGCCAAGTAAAAGGAACTGTAGACAAAGCGAAAAAAACAGTAAAGACTGCGGAAAGAACCATAAAAAATACAGAGAAAGCTGCTAAAGAAGGAGCAAAAGTAAGTAAAAAAATGTTAGAGCAAGGAAGAAAACTTGCTATTAAAACTGCTAAAGTAACAGCTAAAGGAATTAAGGCTGCAATAAAAACAATGATATCAGCAATTAAAGGTATGATTGCAGCAGTTAAATCATTAGTTGGAATGTTAGTAGCGGGTGGTTCTTTAGCGATGATAGCAATTATTATTATTTGTATGATTGGACTATTAGTAGCTTCAATATTTGGTATTTTCTTTTCTTCAGACAAAAGTAGTGGTAATACAATATTAATGAGTGATTGTGTTGCAGAACTTAATACAGAACTAGACAATAGAATAACAACAATAAAAAACACAACACCACATGACGAGGTTGTAATTCATTCAAAAAGAGCAGAATGGAAAGATGTTCTTTCAGTTTATACAGTTAGAGTTAATAAAGGTACAAATGATGATGAAGTAATGACTATTACAAATGATAAAAAGAAGATACTTAGAGAAGTGTTTTGGGACATGAATTATTTAACTCATGAAACAAAAAGGGAAAAATATGAATCACAATCTATAGGTACATTAGATAGTCCTAATTTTGATTTAAATGCAGGTCCACCAAAAACTACTAGTAATAGTTCAGATGAAAAGACAGTTTTACATATTTATATAAATAGTAAGTCTGTAGAAGATATGAAGACAAAATATAATTTTAATGAAGAACAAAACAAACAATATGCAGAATTAAATAGTGAGGAATATCTTTCAATGTGGAGTTCTGTAATATATGGTACTTTCGGTTCTAGTGGAGAGATTACTGAATGGAAGCAAGCAGGAAAAGAATGGTCAAGTATTCAAATGGGTACATCAGGTAAAACGATAGGACAAATAGGTTGTTTAACTACATCTATATCCATTTTAATTAAAAAATCAGGAGTATCAACAGATACTATTGATCCATTTAATCCAGGTACTTTCGTTATAGGTCTAAATAATAATTATGGCTTTGATGAAAGTGGTAATCTTCAATATTCTGCAATTTCACAAATAGTACCTAATTTTAAATATCAAGGAAGAGTTGAATTAAATGGTAAATCAAAAGATGAAAAATTCTATGAAATTCAAAAGTATTATACTTCAGGATACTATTTAGCATTAGAAGTAAAAGGAGCAACTAAGAATTCACAACACTGGGTAGCAGTTGATAATGTAACTAATAATACAATATTAATGTTAGATCCAGCAAGTAGTGCAACAGATGTGTGGAGTCAATATGATTGGACTAAAACAAGTCAATTCGTATATTTTAAAGCAAATTAAAAGGGGGTACATTTTTTGTGCCTCCTTAATTTTTTTATGATTTAATCGCTATGTTATTAGTTCTTCCTAGTAACCAATCAAGTGAAATATTATATGTCTTACAAATTGAATACGCAGGAATTATTTTAATTAAACTATAGCCAGTTTCATAATGATTGTAAGTAGATTGATATAAATTACATTTATCTGAAATTTGTTGTTGAGTTATATTTAATTTATCTCTAATTATTTTAAGGTTTTTACCAATTAATTTACTATCTAATTTAATGTTTTTATTATACTTAATATTTTTTCTAGTAAAACCAACTATAAAATCTAATGAATAATTGTATAGATTAGCGAATCGTACTAATTTATTTAATGGTATTGGAGTATATCCAGTTTCCCAATTTGATACTGTTTGTTTACTAGCGCCTAATATTATGCCTAATTCCTCTTGTGTCATTTCTAGCTCTTCTCTACAATATTTTAAATTATTATCTACCATAACATATCACCATATTAATTTTCCCATTTAATATGTGAATATTCACAAAAGTACGACACACTGAATAAAATGTGATATAATTGTTAGGAGAGGAGAATGAGTATGTACATGAGTTTTAAAGATTTTTTACTTTGTGTTTTAAAAGCATTAATATTGACATTTATGTTAGCTGGATTATATGGATTAGTGATGTATAACTATAAATTAGGAATAGCATATTGTAATTTTCTTAATATACCAAAAGATTTGGCATTTTCTGTTGTCAGTCCAGGTATGGCAGTAGAGGTTAGTTTATTATTATTAGTGATTGAATTAGTAGGATTTTATTTAGTTACTAAGTTTTTAAGAATAAGTAAATATATTAATAATTTGTTTAATTTCTTAAGTTTTGAATACTAATTATACATAATTAATTTTTTTATGTATTTGTGATAAAATGTTATTTAGATGTAAGAAAGAGAGAAAAATATATGAAAAGAAAAATTTTATTAAGTATATTAGCAATTTTAAGTTTATTTTTAATTACTGGATGTGAGGAAACAAATACAAATACAGGAACTAATGAACAAACAAATCAAGAACAAAAAGACGAAATTAAAGAAAATGAATATGCAGAAGATGATATAGTTAATAAGTTTATAACTTTATATAACAATTCTTCATCAAATTTAATGGATCAAATCGAAAAAGGAAATATTAGAACAAAATACTATGGTCATGTATTAGGACATTCAATTGAAATGATAAATGCAAATTCTGCAGCAGCTGGATACTTTAGTATATCTATAAATGGTAGTAACGATGAAGGTGATGTAGACACAATAATTTCAATATACAAAGATATTGTAAAAATTGCTGATAATGATATTACAGATGAAAAGGTAGAAGAATCTGCTAATATGATGAAAAATTCATCGACAATGATTGAAGAGTATGAAGTAACAGAAAATATAAAAATTACATATGTACCTGTGGTACAATTATCTAATAGAAAAACAAATTGTAGAATAGATATACACGCATATAATTTTAAGTAATTAAACAAGTATTTTCAAAGTTTTCGAATATTGCGAACTTATAAGTAAGTTAAAAAAATAACCTAAAATTATGTTATAATTGTAATTGAAGAATAGAATTTAAGTTGAGAGCGAGTTGAATTTAAATGGGTGGGGAATTAAGTGAAATAATTAAACCATTTAAGATATTATTTATTATTTTAATTGTTGAATTTTTGGCGATATTTATTTTTTTTACAGCTTTATTTAGTAGTTATGATAAAAATCTTTTTGAAATTAAACTTAATAATACTATTATGAATTGTTACTATTCGGAAGATTATTCTAATGGATTGCTTGTTAATGCAGGAAGTAGTGGCTACAATTCGACTGAAAATAGGATAAATGAAATTCAATTAAGTAATTCTATTAAATTAGATGTTAATGAGTATGAAGTGTATTATAAAAATGGTTATCGTAAAGCAGATACTAATGGGTGGTTAAGAGAAGATGAATTAAATTATTCTTTAGTTAAAAATTCAAAATTAAAATTAGTAATTAAGAGAAATAATAAAGTGTTATATGATGATGATTATATTAGTGATTTAAGTAGTATTATTAATGAAAAAGGAAGATATTACATACATATTTATTCTGTTAGAAAAGAAGGCTTATTAACCTCTATTAAAACACACATTAGTTTTAATGTAATTGTTGGAGGTGGCAATCATGAATAATTTTAAATTACATTTACATAAGTATTTTTTCTATGATTTATTGGCTATATTTTTATTTATTCTAATATCCTTTATAGGTATTAAATTATATAATGCTTATCAAATAAATAAAAAAATAGAATATGATTTTTCTAGCTATGATAGTTTTATGTATGAAGTATATAATATTAATCCTAATCTATTTAAATTTGATAGTAATGGAATTGCTAAAGTAGAAATGAATGATTTATTAAGACCAATAACAAATGGAAAAGATACAATTTATTTTGGCGTTGTTCCATTAACTAAAGAACAAGATCAATGTGTTGGATATATTATTGTAGAGAAAACGAATGATGATTTAAAATTTGATTATAGTCATTTATGCGATATGGTTGATTATTAAATTTTATAGTTATTGATTTATAGTAATTTACCGAAAAGATTGTCAGTAATGACAGTCTTTTTTGTACGACAGGCAGTTATACAAATAGATTAGTTCAGTGCAACTAATCTATTTTTTTATTATATATTGACTTTCAATGATAACTACTATAAAATATAGTAGCGTAGTTTATAGCAAAGAGGAGAACATTAAATATATGAAAAATTATGACAACTATTTTCTTCCTGTAGATAATATGGAAGAAGCAAAAAGATATTATGAGGAAATATTGGGGTTAAAAAGAAATTTGATTTCTCTAATAAGGGAATGGTTGCTTATAATAT
>JAGAHP010000033.1 GCA_017627015.1 Bacilli bacterium | reverse complement strand
ATATGGTGGTATACTGCGCCAACTATTATATATAAGTTTTTAGAAGAAAATGATATGACAAATAAAAATATATATGTTTTTGTAACAAGTGAATCATCATCAATTGATTCAACTTATAATAATCTAGTAAAAGATTTTCCAAATTTAAAATTTGTTAAAGGTATTAGATTTACTTCTAACGTAACAGAGGAAGAAATAAATGACTTTGTTGGAAGTAATTAAAAAGCATAAGTATTTAGTTGGATTTATATTTGCGATAATTCTAGTTTTAATAGGAATAACTATAGGACTTAATTTAGTTAAAAGAAAGGAAAATATAATGATAGAAGATGGTGAAACTACAAAAGAAGGTAGGTTACCAGGTTATAAAGAAATTATTAAATCTAAAGATATAATTTATTTTGAATATTCTTGTGGAAAATTCAAAGTACTATGTGAATTAACAGATGATGGATTACTTATAAAATCTTCTGGTGGAAGTTCGTATGATAGAGATGGAACTTATTTTAGATTAGATTATATATCAAAAAATAATACTATTTTAAAAGAACTACAAGACATAGTAGATAAATATGATATAAGTAAAAATAATGGTTATGAACATGAAGTTGCGGGATTAGATCCATATATAAGTGAAACTATTAAAGTTAATTATAAAAGTAATGAAAAAATATATAAGTATGATAATCAATCAAGAATCATAACAGAAGAAGCAGAAAATGAAATATATGAAGTATTCCATAAGAACGCCAAAGAAAATGAATATGATTTTACAAGTGAAGGATCTAATGTAGAATTATATAATGATGCGACTAAAGAATATGTACAAGGTACTTGGAAAGGTACTCACTTTGGAAGAAAATATAAAGTAGAATTCAATGGTACTAAAATTAAAATATACAAGGATGGTAAACTTACTGATGAAGGATGGTATAAGATAATAGATGGTGATATTGTTAATGATAAACCTAAAAAAGGAGTTACTATTCCAAAAGATAAATCTGATTATGAGGAATTTAGTGATATATCTATATTTAAAAAGAAAAACGATTTTACTATGACCATGTATTTTATGAAAGATGGTTATTCAACTGATGATTTAATAAAGGAGAAATAAATTATGAAAAAGATATTTATATATTTTAGTTTAACTGGAAGTGGTGATATAGTTTCAGATTACATGAAGAAAAATGGATATGATATAAGAAAAGTAATAAGTAAAAATAAATATCCTAAAAAGATGTTTCCTCTTATGATGGTTGGAGGCTTTAAAGCACTAACTAAGATGAAAGATAAACTTATAGATTTTGATTCTAATATAGATGATTATGATGAAATAGTAATAGGAACTCCTATATGGTTTGATAGAGTATCTTCACCTATAAATAGTGTTTTATCAAAATTAGATTTATCTAATAAAAAAGTATCATTTATTCTTTATAGCGCTAGTGGAGATGCAAAAAAAGCAACTGAAAGATTAAAAGATATTGGTGATATTACTATTTTAAAGGAACCTAAAAAGTATAAAGAAGAATTAAATAAAATAAGAGGTTAATATGAAAAAGAAAGTGTTATTTATAATACTAATAATATTGTTAGTAATAGGAGTGATAGTTATGTTTGGAATAAAGAAACCTAAAAATATAGAAACAATTAAATATTTAAATTTTGGATATTCAACAGGAACTATGATGAATTCATATGTTTCATATAATTTAGAATTTAAAGATAATAAGTATAAAGTATCTATTAAACCTAACATGGTTTCAGATGAAGACAAGAAAATAACTGTTATGACAAAAAAGGATATAGAAAAAATTATTGATATATTAAATAAATATGAAGTATATAAATGGGATGGTTTTAAAAAAAGTAATCCTAATGTATTAGATGGAGATTCATTTAACTTAACAATAAAATATAATGATGATAAAAGTATTTCCGCATCAGGTTATATGATGTGGCCTAAAAATTATAGAGAAGTACAAGGTGAACTAGATAGTATTTTTATGAAGTATTATGAAAACAATTAGTTTTGTGATATAATTTGTTTCACAAAAAGGGATGATTATATGAAAGTAATATTTTTAGATTTTGATGGAGCCTTGTATGGGTTACATGATTTTTATGATAATGGTATTAGAGTTTCAAAATCTGAATTTGAAAAAAGATTAAAAAGACGTATTAAAATATTAGGTGAAATTTGTAAAGAAAATGACGCAAAGATAGTTATTGAATCATCTTATAAAGATTGTATAGATGAAGAGACATTAGAAACTGATGTTGATTGGATAAAAGAGATACTAGATTTAATGAAGCAAAATGGTATAGAAGTTATTGGTAGAACACCTAATTTAAAAGATGTTAGAGATAATTATGATGGAAATCCACCTGTATGGAAAGAAGATGAGATATTAGGATATTTAAAAAAGCATCCTGAAATAGATAGTTACTGCATAATAGATGATGATGACTTAGTTACTATTCCCGCAAGAGAAAGAAAAGATTATTCTAAATCTGACTTAAATAAAGTAAGAGATCATTTACTAGAAGCTGAATATCTTAATGAAGAATATCCTATGAAAGAAGCACTTCAAGAAAGTCATAAAGAAAAAGTAAAATTAATATTACAAAAGAAAATGAACAAATCTTTTTAAGATTTGTTTTTTTAGTGTTATAATTTTAATAGGAGGTAACGTATGAAAAAAGAAAAATCATGTGGAATATTAGTGTTTGATGATGACAAGGTATTAGTAGTATTTCATAATTTAGGACACTATGGTTTTCCAAAAGGACATGTAGAAAAAGGAGAAACAGAAGAGGAAACTGCAGTAAGAGAAGTAAAAGAAGAAACTAATTGTGATGCAAAAATAATTCCAGGTTTTAGAGAGGTTATTACTTATAGTCCAAAACCAAATGTTATGAAAGATGTTGTATTCTTTATTGGTGAACCATTAACAAAAGATTTAAAACCTCAAGAAGAAGAAACAAGTGATGTATTCTTTATAAAAGCAAGTGATGCTTTAAAAATGATTACTCATAAAGATGAAAGAGAACTATTAGAAAAGGCAATAGAATATAGAAAATGATTGAAAAAGAAGTTTTTAAAAAAGCAAAAATAGATATTAATAAGTTAGTGGATTATGGTTTTAAAAAAGAAAAAGATTATTATATCTATAATAAAAAGATAATGAATACTTTTAATGTAGAAATAATAGTTAAAGATGATAAATTAACAGGTAAGATAATAGATACAGAATTGGATGAAGAATACACTGATTTTAGGGTAGAAAAGAATACTGGAGAATTTGTTAATACAATTAGAGAAGAATATAGAAAAATACTAGAGGATATTAAGAATAATTGTACTTTAGAAAAAAAATTTATATATGATCAAACAAACAAAGTTACAAAGTATATTTATGACAAATATAAAGTTAAACCAGAATTCCTATGGGAAAAATATGATGATTATGGTATATTTAGAAATAAGAATAATAAGAAATGGTTTTCTATTATTATGAATGTAGATAAGTCTAAAATAGAAAAAGGAACTGGTGAAATAGAAATAATTAATGTAAAAGTAGAAGAAAATATGCTTAAAGAATTATTAAAACAAAAAGGATTTTACGAAGCATATCATATGAATAAAAAGTACTGGTTAACTATTGTATTAGATGACACAGTTGATGATGAAATAATATTTAGTTTAATAGATAATTCATTTGATTTAGTAAATAAATAGGAGGAAATATGAAATTAGAAAACAAAGTAGCAGTAGTAACTGGTGGTGCGATGGGTAATGGTAAAGGAATAGTTGATGTATTTGTTAAATATGGCGCGAAAGTTGCGATACTAGATTATTCTGATGAAATAGCTAAAGTAGTTAATAATGATAATATAATAGGATTTAAAGTAGATATAAGAGATAAAAATACTGTTAAAGCTGCGATAGATAAAGTAGTAGAAAAATTTGGTAAAATTGATATTCTTGTTAATAATGCAGGTGTTTGTAAATTAGAAAATTTTATTGATATGGATGATGAAGTAAGAGATTATCATTTTGATATAAATATAATAGGAACATGGAATGTTACTAAAGCAGTTCTTCCTAATATGATAAAGAATAATTATGGTTCAATAATAAATTTATCTTCTGTAACAGGACCAATGGTCGCAGATGCTGGAGAAGTAGCATATGCAACTACTAAAGCAGCTCTATTAGGTTTTACAAAAGCCCTTGCTAGAGAAGTAGTAGATAATAATATAAGAGTAAATGCTATTATGCCAGGGTATATAAGAACACCTATGGTCGATAATATGGCTAAGTTATCTAATCCAGATAATCCAGAAGAAGTAGTAGATGGTATTGCTGGAGCTATACCTATGAAAAGATTAGGAACAATAGAAGAACTAGGTGAACTTGCAGCATTCCTAGCCTCAGAAGAATCTAGTTATATAACTGCGCAAGGAATAGTTATAGATGGAGGTTCTACTTTACCAGAAACTTTAACTATGGGTGCGTAAATAATAAAAAATAAGTATTGACTTATTTTTTTTTAGGTGTATAATGAATATGAAAATGATTTTCAAATTGGAGGAATTATGTCTTATAGTACGAAACAAAAGGAATTAATATTAGATGTTATTAAATCTAAGAAAAAAGAGTTTACTATTAAAGATATATTTAATGAATTAGATGGAGTAGGTTTAACAACTGTATATCGTTTAGTAGATAAGTTAGTAGAAGATGGTTTAATAAATAAAAACATATCTAAAGATAATATTACTACATATGAATACTTAGAAAAGTGTGATCATGAAAACCACTTTTATTTAAAATGTGATAAGTGTAAAAAATTAGAACATGTTGACTGTGATTGTATTGATGAACTATATAATCATATAAATAAAAACCATAAGTTTAAATTAAATAAAGAGAACATAGTTATTAATGGAACTTGTTCTAGATGTGAAAAGAGGGAAAGATTATGTTAGATATTATATTAGATGCAGTTTTAGATACAGTAAAGTTATTACCATATTTACTTATTACTTTTTTAGTTCTAGAATTTATAGAACATAAATTAAGTCATAAGAATCAAGAATTACTTTCAAAGAATAGAAAGTTTGGACCATTTTTTGGAGGAATACTTGGTGCTTTTCCACAATGTGGATTTAGTGCGATGGCATCAAATTTATTTTCAAATAGAGTAATAACTATTGGAACATTAATCGCTGTATTTTTATCTACTAGTGATGAGATGCTTCCTATAATGCTAGGTGAAAAAGTAGACATACTTTTATTACTTAAAATAGTAGGTTTTAAAGTATTAGTAGGAATAACTATTGGTTATATTATAGATTTAGTTTATAGGAAAAAGACTGAAAAAGTAGAAGAACATATACACCATATGTGCGAAGAAAATCATTGTAGTTGTGACCATGAAAATATTATTATTTCTAGTATTAAACATACTTTAAAAATTGGATTATTTGTGCTTATTGCTAATCTAGTAATAGGATTTGTTATTGAAAAAATAGGCGAAGATAATTTATCTAAAATATTATTAAGTAAAAATATACTAACTTATTTTGCATGTTCTTTAATAGGTCTTATTCCAAACTGCGCATCATCTGTTATTATGACTGAATTATATTTATCTAAGTTTATTACTATTGGTAATTTAATGTCAGGACTTTTAACTGGTTCAGGATTAGGCATTTTATTACTATTTAGAACTAATAAAAATATTAAAGAAAATATAACTATTCTTTCTTTAATATATATAATAGGAGTTTTAGTAGGAATACTAGTTGATATTGTTTTATAAGATTGATTAATCAATCTTTTTTTTATATAATTTATATAGTAGGTGTTTATATGAATGATTATACAGGAATAGAATTTTTAGATAAACTATATCAAAATCTATATAAGAGTGATGAAGTACAACATACAAAAGAAAATACAGATAATAGAAAAGAAGCAATACAAAAATATATGGATAGATTGGAAAGAATACATAAAAAAGCAGATACAGAAACAAAAAAAGAATTATTATATAGTTTATACTTTGATAAATATGTAATAAAAGAGGAAAATATACCATATGGAATGGATAAAGAAGCTATTATTAATGCTCAAAAGAAAAGTTTAGGTATGTGGCTTGATTATTTAAGCGATGAAACAACAGATTATCCTACTTGGGCAAAGTATTGGGCATTTCAAGGTATGCTAAAAATGGGTTCATATGATGAAGCTAAAGAAGTATACTTGAAAAGAGATAAAAAGACAATCGCACCATTTGTATCTGCAAATCCAGAAATAATTGCTAAATCAATAGAAACAATATCAAAGTTGGTAAAAGGTGAGGAAGTAACAACAGATACACTAGAAAAAATAAATAAAATGGATAGTTTTAATAAGATTTGTTCTTTATTTGAAAAAAAATATAAACAAAATATTGTAGATAAAACTAGTACTGAGGGTGTTTGGAAAAAATATAATCAAGGAAGTAGAGAAGATGCAATAAAACTATCAAAATCATTAGAAAATATGAATACTGGATGGTGTACAGCTTCAGAAGATATGGCAATAAAACAAGTATGTGGACCATATAGTGATGCACCAAATGGTGGAGATTTTTATGTGTATTATACAAAAGATGAAAAGAATAATTATACTATTCCAAGAATCGCTATTAGATTAATTAATAAAACAGATATAGCTGAAATAAGAGGAATAGAAGATGGTCAAAATGTTGAAGAAAAAATGATAGAAATAATAGAAAGTAAATTAAAAGAAATGGATTTTTTATCAAAAGGGTCTTCTGATATATATTTACAAAAAATAAAAGATTTGAAACAATTAACTTTAATTGGAAAAAAGACTGAAAACGGAGAAGAATTATCCGAATTTGAATTAGAAGATTTGTATTCCAAAAAATATGGATTTGGATGGAATCAAGAGCAAAAAGTATATAAAATTCGTGGCAAAAGAAATATAATAGAAGATTATAATAGAATTACAAATAAGAGAATAAAAGTTGATATATTATCATTAGGAAGATTACCAGAAAATGCGGGAGTTGATGACAAAGAAATAATAATGGAAGCTCTAGATCGAAAAGTAGGTTATCATTTAGAAAGCGTTTCAGAAAAAATAAAAAAAGATAGACAATTTATAATTGAAGTACTAAAAGAACATGCTTGGGCAATAACAAATGTGTCACAAGAGCTACAAAATGATAGATCATTTATATTAGAAGCAGTAAAACAAAATGGAAATATATTAGTATTCTTATCAGGTGAATTTAGAAATGATAAAGAAATAGTATTAGCAGCAGTAAAACAATATGGATGTGCATTAAAGTATGCCTCAGAAGAACTAAAGAATGATAAAGAAGTAGTATTAGAAGCGGTAAAACAAGATGGGTGGGCATTAGAGTATGCTTCAGACGAACTAAAAAATGATAAAAATGTGGTTTTACAAGTTGTAAAAACTGGATGGGGATTAGAATGGGCATCATATGAACTAAGAAATGATAAAGAAGTAGTGTTGGAAGCAATAAAAGCAAATCCAGCTCAATTTGATTATGCTTCAGACGAACTAAAAAATGATAAAGAAGTTAAAATAGAATATATTAAAGAAAATGAAAGACATCGTTCAATAAAAGAAAAATATTATAAAGCGAAAAAAAGAAAAGAAAAATATAGAAAGTTTATAGAAAAAATAGTAAATCTTCCAACTACCTTGTTTGATAAAAACAATAAAAAGAATATGGGAATTAAAATGTAGAAAGATTGATTAATCAATCTTTTTTTTATATAATAGAAGAGGTGATAAAATGATAAAGAATATATCAACAATATTTATGTCAATTTTCTTTGAAAGTTTACCATTTTTATTACTTGGTTCACTTATTTCAGCGATAATAGAGACATATATATCTAATGAAAGAATGGCTAAATTAATTCCAAAAAATAAGTTTTTAGGATCTATAGTAGGAGTATTATTAGGGTTCTTTTTGCCTGCGTGTGACTGCGCAGTTATACCTGTATCAAAAAGATTATTAAAGAAAAAAGTACCTATAAATGTAGCGATAAGTTTTATGCTTGCGTCTCCTATAATAAATCCAGTTGTACTTTTATCAACTTATTATGCATTTTATAAAACTGACCCAAAAATATTTTGGTATAGGTTATTATTTGGTATAGTTGTAGCGCTAGTAATTGGTACAATTATGGGAATTATATTTAAAGATCAAGATGTAACTACTAATAATTCTGATAAAGAGTGTGCTTGTGAACATTGTGACCATGATCATCATGAAAAAGAGAGTAATTTTGTAAAGATAATTAAGCATACTGCATTAGATTTATTTGATGTAGTTAAGTTCTTAATGTTTGGTGCGTTAATCGCAAGTTTAATACAAGTGATTGTACCAAGAAGTGTAATAACTACATTTAATAATAACAATATTTTATCTATAATTGTATTAATGGTATTTGCGTATCTTATATCACTTTGTTCAACATCAGATTCATTTGTTGGTAAATCTTTACTTTCTTCATTTACAGAAAGTTCAATAGTTGCGTACCTATTACTAGGTCCAATGATAGATATAAAAAATACTTTTGTGTTATTAGGTAATTACAAAAAGAAATTTGTTGTTACACTAATTAGTTTAATATTTATAGTTATATTTATAATAAGTGCATTGGTGGTGAATATATTATGAAAAAGAAATATTTAGGATTAATATGTTTACTATATGCTGGAATAATATTATTTGTGAATCATTATAATATATTAAGGAATTTCCTTGCGCCACAAATGCAGATATATTTAAAGTGTTCAGTACCTATATTTGTAGTAATAGGGTTAGTAATATTATATAGTGATAAATTTCATTATCATTTTAAAATAAGTGATTTACTTTTATTACTTCCACTTGTAATGCTTATTATGGCAGGTGATGGAAGACTTACTTTAAATGCATCCACTAATAGAGTAAGTAATATAAAAAGAGAAAAAGTAGTTACTAAAGAACCTACTAAAAAAGATCCTAAAATAGATGAAAGTAAATTAGATTTTGATAATCCATTCTTTGATGTAGATGACGAAATATACTTAGATTTAGGAAACTATTTAACTTATAATAAAAAAGCAGAAAATTATATAGGTAAAACTATTAGATTAAAAGGATTTACTGTTGGAAATAGTGATTATTTACCAAGTGGTTTATATGGACTTGGTAAATATGGTGTTAGCTGCTGCGTTGCGGATGCTGGTTTTATGGGTTACGTAATAAAAGCTAATGGACATAAAATAAAGAGTAATACTTGGTATGAGGTAGAAGGTTATATAGAAAGAAATAAAGATTTATCTGGTCATGATATATTTCCTATTACTGTAGTTAATATAAAAGAAATAGATGGAAGTAATGAAGAAGAATATGTTTATCCATGTTATACATATGGAGATGGTTCTTGTTCTAAAATGAAACAGTATAACTTAAAGTATTAGGAGGTAGTATGAATAAAATAGTTATCGCAAGTAATAATAAACATAAAATAAAAGAATTTAAAGAAATGCTTTCTAATTATGATATTTTATCTTTAAATGACATAGGATTTACTGATGATATAGTTGAAGATGGAAATTCATTTGAAGAAAATGCTTTAATAAAAGCTAAAACAATTCATAATTATTTAAAAAATAAAAATCTAGATTATTTAGTTATGGCAGATGATTCAGGATTATGCTGTGACGCACTTGATGGAGCACCTGGTATATATAGTGCTAGATACGCAGGTGAACATGATGATCAAGCTAACAGAGATAAATTAATAAAAGATTTAGAAGGTAAAGATAAATCAGCTTATTTTAATTGTACTATAGTTCTTTATTATCCTAGTGGAGAATACAAAGTATTTGTAGGTAAAACATATGGTATAATAATAGGGGAAGAAAAAGGTAAGACAGATTTTGGATATGATCCAATATTCTATTCAAATGATTTAAATAAAACATTTGGAGAAGCTACTGAAGAAGAAAAAAATAGAGTATCTCATAGAGGTAGAGCAATTAATGAAATGTTAAAGGAGTTATAATATGAAAAATATAAGAAATATAATAATGTCAGTTATTATGACAATATTTAGTGGGGTATTTGTTTATTTAGTTAAAACAGTTGATGTTAAGGCAATAGGTCCAAATAAGTCTAGTGTAGGTTTTTCTGGAATTAATAAAGCTTATGCTGATATGGTTGGTTCAAATATGACTATATATAAATTAACTGAAATATTTGGTTTATTAGTATTTATAATAGTAGGTATCTATGGATTAATTGGTATATATCAATTATTTAAAAGAAAGAGTTTATTTAAAGTAGATAGAGAAATAATTGGTTTAGGAATATTATATGTATTAATGATTAGTGTATACTTAATATTTGATAAAATTGCTATTAATTATAGACCAATAATAATAGATGGAGAATTAGAACCATCATTCCCATCTAGCCATACTGTGCTTGCGATATGTACATGTGTTAGTTCATTAATGGTATATAAAAAATATGTGCCTAGTAAATTTAATTATTTAATATTATTTTCAACAGTATTATTATTAACATTAGTATTCTTAGGAAGAACTATTTCTGGAGTACACTGGATAAGTGATATACTTGGTGGAGTAATAATTTCTTTAACACTATTAACTTATTTTTATACAATTATTAAATGGAAAAAGACTGAATAATCAGTCTTTTAAAATGATTTTATTTTTGTTATAATACATATTTAGGGAGTGATTATGATGCTAAAATCATCAGATATAGTTGAAGTTAGATATTCAAAAATTCATAATGATTATATAAATAATGATATAAAAATAGCGTGTTTATCTGATACACATATATCTAGAAAAACTACTAAAGAAGATATAGCTTTTATGATATATACTATTAAAAAAGAAAATCCTGACTATATCTTTTTATTAGGAGATATTATAGATTCTTATCACTTAATGGATGAATCATCAACAAGAGCAAAAGTAACTAGTTTATTAGTTAAACTTTCAGAAATATCAAAAGTGTATTTTGTAATTGGTAATCATGATTATATATATTATGATGAAGAATATGGTTTTACTGAAGGTGAAATAGATAGATGGGATTTCTATAATATGTATAATAATATTAAGTTTATTAATAATGAAATAATTGATGAAGAAAATATTGTTATTGGTGGATATAATGAACCATATAGAGTTTATCATAATAGGGATAAAGATGTATTTAAAAATGATTTTTGTAATTATAATCTAGAAAAAGTAAAAGGAGATAAACCTAAAGTATTACTTCTTCATAGTCCAGATCCATTTAAACAAGAAGAAAATATAGATTTAGTTAAAGACTACAATATAATAATGAGTGGACATACTCATAATGGATGTGTACCATCATTTTTAGATAAGGTTTGGATTCCAAAACATAGTGGTATAATAACATCTTCTAGAGAGTTATTTCCAAAAGATGTTAGAGGTATTAAAAAACTAAATACTGGTTCTTATTTATATCATAATGGTGGATGGACAAAAATCGCAAATAGCTCACCTAAAAAGTATCAAATACTTGATAGTATGTGTAATAGACAAATAGATATAACTACTATAACAAATGATCAAAATATAAAGAATATAAAAGTATATACTAAAAAATATAAAAAGAATATAACAGAGTAGGATATAAAAAGAGTAAATGCAAAAAAATTATTAAAATAAAGTGTAAATAGCACTTTATTTTTTTTTTAACATATGATATTATTAAAAGGCGCCAATGATTAGAAAGAAGGTTTTTTATGAAAAGTTTTGAAAAAGTTACAAATGATATTTTTGCTGCTATAGATAAGATAGAATATAGTGATATGAATGATAAAACTTGTCAAACTCAATTAATGCTTACTTTATATCAAATGCTAAGAAGTGAAGAAACATATAATGAAGCACTTAAATGTTTACAAGAACATGAAAGTGATAAGAAAAGATCACATACTTTAGTTTTAGGAAATAAATCATTAGGACAATAATTGTCCTTTTTTTTTGCCTGTGATATAATCATAATAGAGGTGATTATATGGCAACAGCTCATAATGAAGCAAATCTTGGAGATATCGCAAAAACTGTATTAATGAGTGGTGATCCACTTAGAGTAAAGGCAATTGCGGAAAAGTATTTAGATAATCCTAAACTTGTTAATAAGATAAGAAATATATATGCATATACTGGTACTTACAAAGGAAAAAAAGTAACTATCATGGCACATGGTATGGGAATACCTAGTATGGGAATATACGCATATGAATTATTTAAATTTTATGAGGTAGATAAAATAATTAGATTAGGTTCATGCGGAGCATATTCAGAAGACTTAAATTTATTAGATATACTACTAGTAGATAAAAGTTATACAGAAAGTAATTTCTCTTATGAATTAAATAATGAAAAAGTAAATGAAACTGAATCTAGTAAAGATGTAAATGATAAATTAAAAGAAGCAGCAAAAAAATTAGGAATAAATCTAGTAGAAGGTAATGTTATGTCTACTGATTGCTTTGATTGGTACGTTAAAGATATAAAAGTACTTTTAGATAGATTACCTAATGATGTTATAGCAGCAGAAATGGAAAGTTTTGCACTTTTTTATCTAGCAGAAAAATTTAACAAAAAAGCAGCGTGTTTATTAACAGTTGTAGATTCACACTATAAAAAAGAGGAGTTAAGTGCGGAAGATAGAGAATCTAAGTTAGATAATATGGCATTAGTTGCGTTAGAAAGTATTATATAGGTGATAATATGAAAAAAAGAATAAAAGTATTTGGATTATTAATTAGTATAATAGCTTTCTTTACTTCAGTAGTTTTTGCTTATTCATATGAATCATTAGAAAAACAAGATTTAAAACTATTAGGTGATACAATAATTAGAAAAAATCAAACTATAGAAAATAAAAGTTTTGAATCCACTAGAGATTATGAAAATAGTATACTTATAAAAGGATGTAAAGTAACTCTAAAAAATCCTACTATTAAAAAAAGTGGTGGAAAAAATAATGATATAGGTGAAGAGTTTGGTGTTAATTCTGCGATTCTAACAGTTGAAAAAAGTTCACTTAATTTAGTTGGCGGAAAAATAATCGCAGATGGAGAATTCGCACATGGTTTATATTCTTATATAGATTCTAATATAGTTGTAAAAGACACAAATATAAAAACATATAAACCAAATTCAAATGGTTTAATGACTAATGGTGAAGGTAAAATATCTGGTACTAATTTAAATGTAGTAACACTAGGATCTTTATCTTCTGCGATAAAAGCAAAGGGTAGTGGTGGATCTATTACAGTTAAAAAAGGTACTTATACTACTTCTGGAATTAATTCACCAGTTATTAATTCTAGTTCTAATGTAGAAGTAAGTAATGCAGTGTTAAAGGCAAATAAATCTAGTTCTATTACTTTACAAGGTTCAGGAAATATATCATTAGATAAAGTAAATTTACAATCAACAGATTTAACTTCTTTAAGAAATTATATACATAAAAACATTTTTATTTATAATAACGATGCAAAAAATATAGAACAAAGTATTTTTAAATCAAAAAAATCTACTATTACTACTAACCAAGGATCTACTTTTTTTATTACTAATGCTAATACAAAAATAGATTTAATTGATAATACTTTTATTAATAAAACAACTGATTTCTTAAAAGTGTTATCTAATAATTATGGTACAAAAGATAATAATGGTGGAAATGTTTCTCTTAATATGAGAAAACAAAAAGTTAACGGTAATATTACTGTGGATAAATTATCAACACTTTCAATGGATTTATCAGATAATTCATTTTATAAAGGTGTAATAAATAAGAATAATACCGCAAATAATATATCGGTTACACTAGATATTGATTCTAAGATAGTATTAGATGATGATAGTTATATCACTTCTTTAGTTAATGAAGATAGTAATAACTCTAATATATATTTAAATGGGCATAAATTATTTGTTAACGGAAAAGAAGTAACAGCGAATGATAAATATATTGAGAAAAAAAATAATAAAAATAATAAAAAAGAAGATAGTAATTTTTCAAATATAATTAAAACAATTATTCCGATATTAAAAGGAACTGCAATATTATTTATTGTAATTGCGATTATTATGTTCTTTGTTTATTTAAATAACAGAAAACACAATAAAATGTTTTAAAAGAAGAGTAATCTTCTTTTTTTATGGTATAATTATAATTGATAGGGAGGTTATCATGGTAGATATAGTTTTAGGGGCATTTTATGGTGATGAAGGAAAAGGAAAAGTAATTGATTATATATCAAAAGATGCTAAATATTCAGTAAGGTTTTCTGGTGGTAATAATGCAGGTCATACAATAGAAGTTGATGGTAAAAAATTTGCATTTCACTTAATACCTAGTGGAATACTAAATAAGGATACAAAAGCAGTACTTGGTAATGGAGTAGTTATTGATCCAAAAGTATTAATTGAGGAAATAGATAATTTAAAAGCTAATGGATATGATTGTTCTAATTTATATATAAGTGATAAAGCACATGTTATTTTTCCATATCATATAGCGTTAGATGGTATGCAAGAAGAATTAAGAGGAGAAAGAAAAATAGGTACTACTAAAAGAGGAATAGGACCTGTTTATGAAGATAAATTTCAAAGATCAGGAATTAGAATGGAAGATTTGATTAGTGAAAAGTTTCCATATTATTTAAAAGAAAATGTTGAAATAAAGAATAAGATCTTAAGCGCTTTTGGATATAAAGAAGTTAATTATAATAAAATTTTAACTGAATACCAAGAGTATGCAAAAATATTAAAACCATATATATGTGACACAACTAAAATGCTACATCAAGCATTAGAAAAAGATGAATATATTGTTTGTGAAGGAGCGCAAGCTACTTTACTTGATATTGATTTTGGAACATATCCATATGTTACAAGTTCTAATCCAACTATTGGTGGAGTATCAACTGGATCTGGTATAGGTTCCAGATATATTGATAATGTTTATGGTGTTATAAAAGCTTATTCATCTAGAGTAGGAGAAGGACCATATGTTACAGAACTTACTGATGAAATAGGTGATAAGATAAGAGAATTAGGCCATGAATATGGTACTACAACAAAAAGACCTAGAAGATGTGGATGGCTAGATTTAGTCGCATTAAAATACGCAATTAGATTAAATGGTATAACTGGTTTAGCTATGAATCATTTAGATACTGTAGGCAAACTAAATGAAATAAAAATATGTACTGCTTATGATATAGACGGTAAAAAAGAAGAATATTTTTCTTCTAATTTAGATGTATTATCAAAAGCTAAACCTATTTATGAAACTTTTAAAGGTGATTTTGATATTAAAGGTTGTCAAGAATACGATGAATTACCAACAGAAGCAAAGGAATATGTAGAAGCAGTTGAAGATATAACTGAAACACCAGTAGAATTTATAGGTACTGGTCCTGGTAGAGATGATATAATTGTAAGAAAAAGAAAACAATTATTATTAAATAATTTTTCAATGAGGTACTAAAATGAATAAAGAATATTTAAATAAAGAATTATTAATTAAAATAGATAGACCATTTGGTTCTAAACATCCAAAACATGGTTTTATATATCCTGTTAACTATGGGTATGTTCCTGGTACAATTAGTGGAGATGGAGAAGAACTAGATGCATATCTTCTAGGATTATTTGAACCAGTTTCTGAATATACTGGAAAATGCATCGCAATTATACATAGAACTAATGATAATGATGACAAATTAATTGTAGTGCCAGATGGTAAAAATTATACAGATGATCAAATTGATGCATTGACAGAATTTCAAGAAGCTTATTTTGAACATATTATAATAAGATAAAAAAGACTAATTAATTAGTCTTTTCCTAAATTGTAATTTCAACCGCACCACTTGGTGTGGTTTTTTGATACAATAAAAAGAGCCCACCCGCCAAGGAAAGGACTCCAATATGAATTATACACAATTGACAGAAAAAAAGAAAGTAGAAATTGATATTTT
>JAGAHP010000032.1 GCA_017627015.1 Bacilli bacterium | reverse complement strand
TAATATCTATTATTATTGGATTAAAAATGGTTGTAAAGAATCTCCACAAGAATTGGCAGAAATGTTTAAAGATTTTCACATATTAAAAGGAAAATAGTTTTATCATTTCTATTTTTCTTTTTTGTTTCGCCTTATATCCATTTTGCGAACAGAATATCAAAATATTACTTTCTATTTGCTTTTTTCTTTAACAGAATATGTATCTCTTCTAATAGTAATATCAAATGTAGTCTTTTCTCCATCAGGTGATTCTAATACAAATTCAGTTTTACCTGATTTCTTAAACTCTGCATGAACCATCCATGTTTCAATACCGTCTTCATATTTTATACTCAAATTACCATATTTACTATCATTTAAGTAAACTTTATATGTGTCATCAAATTGATAGTTTTCACCATTTGCTAAAATATCTGTACTATATATAGGCGGATTTATAAAACATAAAACTGATATAACAACGATTATAATTCCGCTTATTATTTCTCCGACTATTTTTATTTTTTTATTCTTAAAAATAGCTAATGGATAAATTATTAATGTTACTAAACAGAATATAGTAGTTAATAAATGTCTTGGAAATGAAAACATTGTTTTTGATAAATATCCACCAAATTCTTCTCCTAAAAGGAGCAATATTGGAGTTAATATCAACAATCCCCACCATTTATCTTTCTTCATATAATATCCAATAAAGCCCATTGGTAAGCATCCAATTGTCCACATAAACCAATATTTATAATAAGTTTTAAACAACATGCTACCATTAATAACATCTTGTATTAAATAAACCAGTGGTTGGCTTATCAAAAAGAATATAAAACATTTGAGTGCTGAATCTTTTGCTGATTTACTATTCATAATTATAAATATTCCAAATAAGATCCATACTTCAAAAGTAACAGTTAAGTCACTAAAAGATGTATCTCTTGCTATAGGTAACATTGCCATTATAGCAGTATAAACACCTATAACAATCGCAAATATTATTAACTTTTTCCAAGTTAAATTAATTCCGCCAAATAATTTTTTCATTATTTATTCCTCCAATCATTAATATTTTTTTGAACAATATCATATGGAATCATATATCCTTTTTTGTAATGCTTTAGCAAACTAAACGAACCGCCTACATTAATACCTACTAGTTTTAAATTTTCATTTATTGCTGCACCACCGCTATTACCATGATTCATATATGCATTGTGTTCAATAACTTTATCATGTATTTTTATTTTTGAAATATTAGTAACATATGATGAATCTTTTAAGTTTGAAGTGATATATCCATAAGTAGTAACATATCTTTTTCCTTCGGGATGCCCAATACAAATTATCTTATCACCTATATTAAGATTATTCGTTTCAAATTCTAATACTGGTAATTCTTCATCTGATGTAAAACTAACTATAGCCAAATCGGTAGTTTCACTTTTATATTCAACACTTAAGTCTAAAAGGGCTGAATAATATTTCTCATCAGGTATCATAAAATTAATTTTATTATCTGGTTGAATTATTTCACCACTAAAAGTGGTATTTCTAGTAAAGGCTTTAAATGTACTATTTTCATAATCTACTACATGAAGGGCAGTTATTGCATAATATTTATTAGCTTCTTTTTCAAATATAACACCACTACCTATGCTAGTATAACTAGTATATTCTCCCGATTCATTTTTGGGAATAATACCAATTATTGATTTTTCTAATTCACTTATCTTGTCATCAAACTCACTGAATATTCTATTTTTACTATCGTTTTCATTTACAATTGGAATTACTTCCTTAACAACAACAAAAGCAACAACCACTACAAGAATGGATAGCATTATAAAAGTAGCATTTTTATTTTTCATTGTTATCATTCCTTTTCATTTAATATTATAGCACAAAAAGTAATGATTTTTTACCTATTGAGTGTTCGCAATATTACTAAAGTCCGAAAACTTATATTTTGTCATCTTTTTATCATTTATTTTATAGTGTGTGAGTTTTCAAAACCGAATGTTTTTTTAAAATACAAATCTTCGTTAAACCTTATTATATATGATAATTCAGTATTTACAAATAGATACTATTTTTAAATTTGTGCCACTTTTTGTGTCAATTGTTCAAATTTTTCATAAAATAGCATCTATATATAAACAAAAAAAACAAAGAGAACTTGCATAGCAAATTCTCTTATATATCTATCTTTTTTGTAAGAATATTATCTTCAGGTGGATCAACTACTGGTTTCTCACCAATAAAATTTTTAAAGTTTTGTATTTTTTCTATAAAGATACTTGGATCATCATATACATTATTATATGTGAAAATTTCTAAAATAGGGAACTTTGATAACAAATAATTCTTGCATGGTTCTAAATATTTATCTACATCATCCTTCATTACTCTTTCTCTTGTTAAAAAATCCATTAATTTAAAACATTCATTTTCATAATTATTATTTAAATTACCTGATATCAAACAACATATAGACTCAAGACTAAATTTGTTCGTATCACCATAAAAACTTTTTTCTATTACATCAACAAGTTTTTTATCATCTTCTTGATTACTATGAGTATAAGTTCTTGCTAACACTTCAGTGGTATGTCCTAATCGTTTTGCAACATCTTTGTCAGGTATTCCTGTGGATAATAAGAAAGTAGCATTTGAATGTCTTAATCCATGTATTGGTACTTTTTTATTAATACCATGTTCTTTTCTAAAATTAGCCCAATCTGATGTTAATCTATTCGGATCTAAAACTTTATTACTTGTCCAATTAGTAAAAATATAATCATTCTCTTTAACTTTTAATCCCATATCACCTTTGAAAGTTTTATATTGTTTTAAAATATCCATAGTAATTTTTGGAACACCAATCTTTCTTTTACTATTTTTTGTTTTAACATCTTTTTCTCTTACTCTTGGAATATCTAAATTAGTTTTTACATTTGAACTAACAACAGCTTTATTTATATCAATAGTATTATTTTCAAAATCAACATCTTTCCATTTAAGTCCACATATTTCCTCTCTACGACAACCCGTATCCATAGTAAGATAAATAGCTGTCTTTAATCTTATATTAGCTGTTGTTAAAAGTTCTTTAATATAATCCATTTCTTCCAAAGTAAAATAATCTTTTTCATCAGGTGCTTCAGTTGGTTTCTTATGAACAAAGTCACATGGGTTCTCTCGTAATATTCTTTCTAATTTAGCAAAATTAAACATATTATATAAAGTTTTATATGCATGAGCAATAGTTGTTGGATGTAAAAACTCTCTATTAGGATTATTAGTTTTTGTTTTTCGTAAAACAGCAATCCAATGTTCAATATCCCTTTCATTTATATCAAGAAGAGTCATCTTTTGAAAATAAGGTAATATTCTTTTATCTAATATATAATAATAATTTTGATATGTTGTAGCTGATAATTGATTATTCCTCACTTTTTCTTCTAAATAATTTAAATATAACTTTGAAAATTCACTAAACTTTGATTTAGACTCTATCGTTATTACTTTATTTTCTATATCTTCAAATAATTGTTTTTTTCTAACTATTGCTCCAATCAAAGAGCCAGTATATGTCTCACTTATTCTATTTCTAGTACCGTCTGGTTTAAAACCATTACTAATCATGATTCTATATTTTTTATCAGGTATTATTTCATTAATACCTTTTATATCTTCAGGCTTTATCCTTAATTTATTTGCTTCTTCTAAAGAAATAGAAAAACGAGAGATATCTTCTTTTGTTAATCTAGCCATTTTTAATCATCACCATTTCTTTTGTCAGACATAATAAAAGACTCTATATCATTAACATCAAAATAATTAGTGTTACCAACTTTTACATATGATAACTTTTTATCTTTAACTGCTTTATCAATAGCATATAAAGATAATATAGGGTATTCTTTTACAACATCTTTTGTTTTTATTAATCTTTGTTCCTTTTTATCAATTGATTTATTATCAATAGTATTGTTATTTTCTTCATATTTTTTTATTAAATCTCCTATACAATACATCAAATCACTAAATGTATAATTTCCTTTTTCTATATCCAATCCTCCTTATATATTTAAATGAACATCCATTTTTTCATCTTTGTCATATTTTTCTTTTAATGTATTAAAAACATCGTTAACCACTAAATCAATTCCAGCAATAACTCCACCTTTTTCTGACAAAATATATTCTTGTCTTGTATCAAACATTTCTTTATTCCAAGAATTATCAACACTGCAATCCAAACGATTACCATATATAACAACTAGTTTTTCATCATATGGTTGATCGTATATCCATACACAAGTATCATATTCAGGATCGTAAGAATCATATATTTTTAAAATATAACCTTGGTCTCTAGAATTATTAAACACTTCAATAATTCCATCTAATCCTCTAAAATCTTTATTTGCTTTATCATATATAGCATTAACAATTCTACTAGAGTAATCTATACTTTTATGTTTTAGTATCATAATAATTCATCCCCTTATATACTTATATCTTCATAATCGTAATCATCGTATATGTCTCTATCATATTGACTCACAGGTTCAATATATTCACACATAATACTTAATGCCTCATCATAACTTCCTGAATTCATAACTCTATTAGCCATCTCTGTTGCTTTTTCAGGATATCCAGCTTGTTTTAATGATTTACTACATATACCAATTAAATTAAATACATTACCATCAGCATCAATTATTGGTGCATTTGGTTTTTTAAATTCTTTATTATCTATATTTCAT
>JAGAHP010000031.1 GCA_017627015.1 Bacilli bacterium | reverse complement strand
TGATTCATCTATTTCATATCCTAAAACATATTTAGCTTTTTCGCTAATATAATAAGTTAAATAAGCTGCGCCTATTCCTATTTCAATAACTAATGTATCTTTATCTACCTCTGATTTAGATACAATATTTCTTAATATATTTTCGTCCTTTAAGAAATTTTGTCCAAATTTTTTCTTAAAATTAAAATCTTTAATTAATTCTTGATTCATATTCTATATAACTCCTTAGCGTTATTTGCAGTAGTTTCTATTACTTCATCTAATGATATTTGTTTTGTTACCGCTATTTTTTCTGCGATGTATTTTAAATTTAATGGACTATTTTGTTTTCCTCTATTTGGTTCTGGTGATAGATATGGGCTATCAGTTTCTATTAATAAATGTTTAAGATCTATATTTTTAACAACTTCTATTCCTTTTTTATTATTTTTGTATGTAATAGGTCCATCAATACCAATCTTAAAACCTAATTTAATAAATTCTTTAGCCATTTCTAAACTACCTGAATAACAATGCATTGATCCTTTATGAATATCCATTTCTTTTAATATATCATATACATCTTGAACTGATTCTCTAGCATGTACTATTACTGGTAAATCATATTCTTTAGCTAGTTTTAATTGAGCCTTAAAATATTTAATTTGTTTTTCTTTATTATCTTTTGTCCAGTAATAATCAAGTCCAATTTCACCAATTGCAACTATTTTTTCAGTTTTTATTAATTCTTCCAGTTCTATAAGGTCTTTTTCTTCAACTCTATCTATTGTGTCATAATTTAAACCAATAGCAGCATATACATTTTTGTATGTTTTAGAAAGATTAATTATATCTTTACTTGTATTAATATCCACAGCATTAACTATCATAGAAATACCTTGCTTATCACATTCTTCAATTATATCTTTATAATTTGACATTTCTTCTTCATATACATGGCAATGTGTATCTATCATTTTTCTTCACCTAAAAAGATTATACCATAATTAGTATAATCTTTTAATTATTTATTAGTAGAACCAAATCCACCTGTTCTTTCACCATCAGCATCATCATCGTCAGTTAGTAAGTACTTTTGAAAAATTCCTTGAGCGTATCTATCACCTTTTTCAACTTTAAATACTTTATCTCCTTCATTTTTTAAAGCTACAAATATATGTCCTTCATTATCAGGATTATTATAGTAATCAGAATCTACTATACCTACTTGATTACATAATCTCACATTATATTTAAATCCCATACTACTTCTAACTAATATAGCTAAATATTCATCACCATTCATATCTGCTTTTATACCTGATGGTACTTTAATTATTTCACCAGGTTGTAATTCAAATGAAAATGGACTTATAAAATCATATCCTGCAGAATGTTTAGTTGATCTAACTGGTAATTCTATATCAGAATAACTACATTTATCTTTTAAAACCTTTTCATATTCTTTTTCACTAATTTTTTCAAATTTTCTCATATTATTACTCCTATCATTCATATATAATTATACCATATTTTATATAGTATTTATATATTTTGAAACAATTTCTAAGAGTAATTCATCTTTCTCATTTATATCTTCACCTATAAGAATAATTAGTCCTACTTGATTACTTTCAATTATTAAAGGTTTATATATAAAATTTGATTCTATTTTATATTCATCTGTTATATGTATATTCAAATCTAATTCTTTTTGATTAATTATATTGTCCTTTAATTTATTACTTATTTCTTTATTTATAATTGATTCTATAGTTGAATAAATAACTTTATCTCTATCAGTAACAACTATTATTTTATTACTTATATTCTGTACTAAATTACATAGTTTTATAAGATTTTTTTCAAGTTTATTTAAAAAATTATACTTTTTTAATACTATTTCATTATTATTTATACTTATCTCCATGTTTTCATTATTTTGAATATCTAAGAATCTTCTTACTTCTTTTGGTATAACTATCCTTCCTAAATCATCAATTCTTTTAATAAAATTCATTTACTTCACCTGTTTTTATTGTGGAAAAAAAGATAGTAATTATACTATCTCTTTATTTATAAAATCTAATAAATCAGTAAAGTAATATATAAAGTGTTTATCTAGCCCACTTAATAATAGTTTTATAAATAATCTATCATTTTTATAATTAAATCTAAATTTATCAGTTAATTTTGATGCATAAACAAATAAATCTGATATATCTAGTTTATCTACTATATCTTTATTTATAGATAATTCTACGTATAAATTATTTTGTGTAACATCATTAATATTAAGTGATTTAGCTTGTTTTTCAAACCATTCACTATACATATAAACAATTACATCATCTTTTAACTTACCAAATCTATCTTCAAGTTCAGATTTTACTTCCTCAATCTTTTCTTTAGAATCAATCTTATTAATGATTTTATGTATTTCAATCTTTAATGAATCATTATTAACGTAATTATTAGAAATATGAGTAGATACTTCTATTAATGGTTTTTCATTTTCTATTACTTCTTCCTTTATTTCTAATCCTTTTAATCTCGCAACTTCATCATTAAGAATCTTAACATATAGATCATAACCTACTGAATCAATGAATCCAGCTTGTTCTGAACCTAGTATATCTCCTGCGCCTCTTATAGATAAATCTCTCATAGCAATACTAAAACCACTTCCAAGTTCTGTAAATTCTTTGATTGCATTAAGTCTTTTAACCGCAGTTTCATTTAATACTTTTGTTTTACCATACATTAAATATGCATACGCAATCTTATTACTTCTTCCTACTCTACCTCTTATTTGATAAAGCTGTGATAAACCAAATCTATCCGCATCGTATATTATTAAGGTATTAACATTAGGTATATCAATACCTGTTTCTATAATAGTAGTACATAATAATATATTAAATTCATTATTAATAAAACTATTCATAGTGTCTTCAAGTTCTTCTTTAGACATTTGACCATGCGCAATTCTAATATCTGCTTCTGGTATTAATTTTTGAAGTTCCATTCTCTTTTCTTCAATATGTTCTACTCTGTTATATAGTATAAATACTTGCCCATTTCGAGACATTTCTTTATATATAGCGTCTTTCATAAGAGCATTACTTTCTTCAACAACATAAGTCTGAACTGGGTAACGAGATGCTGGTGGTGTTTCTATTAACGCTAAATCTCTAATACCTACAAGTGACATTTGAAGAGTTCTAGGTATTGGTGTTGCACTAAGAGTTAGTACATCAACACTAGCTTTATATTCTTTTATTCTTTCTTTATGAGTAACACCAAATCTTTGTTCCTCATCTATAACAAGCAATCCTAAATCTTTAAACTTTATATTAACATTTAATAATTTATGAGTACCTATAACAAAATCTATTTTACCTTCTTCTAATTTTTGATATATTTCTTTTACTCTTCGTTGTGAAGTATATCTATTTAATAAAGCAATTTCTATACCAAAACTCTTAAACCTTTCTAATGCATTAACATATTGTTGATTAGAAAGAATAGTTGTAGGACAAAGATACGCAACTTGTTTACCTGATGCGATTGCTTTAAATATTGCTCTAAAAGCTACTTCTGTCTTACCATAACCAACATCTCCACATAAAAGCATATCCATTGGAACTTCTGATTCCATAGCTTTTTTTATCTTTTCTATTGCAATATATTGATCTTTTGTTAAATCATAAGTAAATTCTGCATCAAATTCTCTTTGTAGATCATCATCTTTTTTAAAGGCAAATCCTTTTTGCATACTTCTTTCAGCAGAGATCTTAATTAATTTATCCGCTATATCTTTTACTTTATTTTTAATTCTAAGTTTAGTCTTTTGCCATTCAGTACCACTTAGTTTATTTAATTTAGGCGCAAGACCTTCTTTACCTGAATACTTACTAATTAAATCTATCTTTTCCACAGGAATAAATAATTTATCTTTTCCTTGATAACTAATCTCTAAATAATCTTTCTTATTACCATTTTTAGTAAGGGTTTTAAGACCATTATAAACACCAATACCATGATTAATATGAACTACATAATCTCCTACTGTTAAATTATTAAGGTCTTTTATCTTAGAACCTGCTTTATATTTATTCTTATAATTAACATTCTTTATCTTTTGACCAAATAATTCATTTTCAGTGATAAATATATATTTACCAATCTCAAAACCTTCATCATAATCTTCTTTAATTATATTTAATTCATTTTCATAAATATGATTTATGTCTGTTACTCTTGAATCAATTTCTAAGAATTTTTGTACATTTTCTATTTTCTTATTACTATTTAAACAAATAATTATAGTTTTCTTTTTAAATAAAGATGTTTTGATATATTCATTAATAGCATTAACATTCGATTTAAAATTCTCTATATTTTTCGCACCTAAATTATATATCTTATCTAACTTAATACCTGATAGTAAATTATCCACAGTTAAAAGATAAACAGTATCTTTAAATTTAATATCTTCTAGATTAAACATATAATTTGTCTTACATCTTTCATCTAATGCTTGATCATAATCAAATATTTCTTTTCTTAATGAAACATATGAATTATTTAACTGATTATAGTCTTTAATAATAGTAATAGGATTATCTAAATAATCAAAAATAGAATATACTTCTTTAGTAACAAGAGGTAAATACTTTTGTTTTTCTTCTATTTCTATACCTTTTTCATTAATAAATTCTGAATATGTATTAATATTAATCTCTTTTATTTCTTTATCAGATCTTTGAGTACTTGGATCAAAATATCTAATAGAATCTATTTCATCTCCCCAAAACTCTATTCTTATAGGATTATCTTCTTTTATAGGAAATATATCTAGTACAAATCCCCTAGATGCGATTTCTCCAGTATTTGTAACGGTAGTCTCTGGATTATATCCTAAAGACATTAATTTAGATACAAGTTCATCTTTGTTAACTGAATCTCCTTTTTTAAGAGAAATAATACTATCTTTCCAAAGTATTTTACTTGGTAAATATCTAAGTAATCCCATTAAATTAGTAATAACTATATTGCCTTTACCTGTGGATAATTCATTTAAAGTATTTAATCTTATAGATAATAAATCAGGCGAAATAGCCAAAGCTTCACTTGTTAAAAAATCATCCATAGGAAATAAATAACAATTATCATTTAACTTAGATAATGATTGATAAATAACATTTGCTTCATATAAAGAATTAGTAACAACTAATATATCTCTATTAGTTTTTTTATAGATATTAGACACTGAAAAAGAGATTAACTCATTAGTTAATCCTGTTATACCTATATTATTAAATTTTTCAATTTCTAATATCTTATCAAACATAAAATCATCTCTTATTATATTTTCCCATCAATAAATCAAAATTCATCTTGAAAAAATCATCTATGATATTTAAACAAATATCATAAGATTTATCAAGTATTTCTTTATCTTCTTTAGAAAATTTACCTAATACATAATCTTTAGTATCTCTATTTTTATCATTAGATATACCTACTTTTAATCTTTTAAAATTATTTGTACCTAATTTTTGTTCTATATCTTTAATTCCATTATGACCACCAGAACTAGATTTTTCTTTTAATTTAATCTTACCTACTTCCATATCTAGATCATCTTGGATTACCAATATATCATCTACATTTATTTTATAAAAATCCATTACTTTTCTAACTGAATCCCCGCTTAAATTCATAAATGTTTGAGGTTCAAGTAATATTACATCTTCATCATTAATACTAGTTTTAGTAAATAATCCATTAAACTTATCTTTATCAAGTTTTAAATTATTCTTTTCTAAATATCTATTTAATACATTAAAACCAATATTATGTCTTGTATTCTCATATTCTTTTCCAGGATTTCCTAGTCCTACAATAAGTCTCATTATTTCACCTCCAAGTACATCTTGTATACTTCATTCTTTGGCATATTATGAAGTTTCGCTACTTCTTTAATTGCGTCTTTGTCTATAATACCTTTTTCCACAAGTAATTTTATGTGATCAATTACATCAATGTCATCATAATTTTCATCTGTTTTGTTTTCTTCAACAACTATTACAAATTCTCCTTTAGGATCAGGGAGTTCTTCTATAACGCTCTCTACTGTTCCTCTATATATTTCTTCATGTTTTTTGCTTATTTCTCTTGAAATACTTATGTTTCTATTACCAAATATTTCTTTAATTAATTCTAATGTTTCTTTTACTCTAAATGGTGATTCATAAAATATTATAGTATATTTTAATAGTTTTAATTCCTCTAACTCTTTCTTCTTAGCACTCCTTTTACTATTTAAAAATCCATAAAATAAGAAATGATTAGGATTTAGACCGCTATTAACAATTGCGGGAGTAAATGCAGTCGCACCAGGTAAACATACTACATTAAATCCAGAATTTATTACTTTAAATACTGATACATATCCTGGATCACTTATTGATGGAGTACCTCTATCTGTTATTATAGAAACATCAAAACCTTGATTTAAATAATCTAGTACTTTTAAATATACTTCATCTTCATTAAATTTATGACATGGAATTAACTTCTTTTTTATATCAAAGTAATCTAATAACTTTTTAGATTCTCTTGTATCTTCAGAAAATATAACTTCTGAATTTTTTAAAGTTTCAACACCTCTATAAGTCATATCTCCTAAATTACCTATAGGAGTTGGGACTAAATATAGTGTTGGTTTTCCATCATAACTTTTTTGACTCATATTAACACCCCTTAAATATATTTTCTATTTCTTTTCTATAATCTCCATTTTCTTCATGAATTATTAATGGCTCTAATACTTTTAATGCATTATTACCGTTTTTTGTACCTTCAATTATTATCATATTACTTTCAGTATTTTCTTTTGGATAAATAAACTGTATTCTTTTTGGAGATAGATTATATTTTTCCATTAATATAATTATTTCTGATAATCTTTCAGGTCTATGAACTAAAACTAAACTACCATTATTTTTTAATAGTTTTCTAGATAATTTAATAATATCTTCTAATGTTATTTCTATTTCATGTCTTGCGATAGATTTAATCTTATTATCATTCTTTTTTGTTTCTTCATTAACTTTAAAATATGGCGGATTACATGTAATAAGATCAAATGTATCAGTTTCGAACCTTTTTGTTAAATCTTTCGCATCCATATTTAATAATTCAATTTTATCTTGCAAATTATTAATATCTATAGATTCTTTACCTAGTTCATATACTTCTTTTTGGATTTCCACAGCATAAATCTTGTTATTAACTTTAGTAGAAATAAGCATAGGAATAGGACAATTACCTGAACAAATATCAATTACTTTCATATTAGGTTTTAGATTAAGAAAATTATATAAAAGAATAGAATCTAGTGAAAAATTAAAATAATCTGTATCTTGTACTATTTTCATATTAAAACCTAATAAATCATTAATTACTTTCATCTTGGAATATTTCTATAATATCTTTATCTTTAGTTTCTATTTTATAGGAATGTCTAAAAATATCTACAGATATTACTTTACCTTTCTTTCCATCTTTTTCTATTATTTGACCTATTGAAGGATAATTCTTCTTTTCTTCTGAATATGTATCATCTTCATATTCAAGACAGCATAACAATCTATTACAAGCACCATTTATTTTAGTTGGATTTAATGATAGATTTTGGTTTTTAGCCATATTTATAGTTATATTATTAAATGAATATAAGAATTTAGAACAACAAAGTGGTCTTCCACATGGTCCTAAACCACCAACTTCCTTAGCTTTATCTCTTGGACCTATTTGTCTTAGTTCAATTCTAACTTTATAAATAGCCGCAAGTTGTTTAGCAAGTTCTCTAAAATCTACTCTATCATTTGATATATATGTGAAATATAATTGATTTCTTTCAAAATTATAAGAAGCATCAATTAGTTTCATATCTAAACCATTTTTTTCTATTAGTTCCTTGCATTTTTCAAATGCCTGTTTAGCATCTTTTACATTATTTTTATGTTGGTTATAATCTTTTTTAGTACTTATTCTTACTACTGGTTTCATTGTTTCAGAGTTCTTTTTTCTTTGAATAGTTGTTAATTCTACAATATAACCAAATTGAAGTCCTCTTTCTGTTTCTACTATAACAGTTAGACCTTCTCTTAAATTAAGATCATTTGTTAAAAAATAATATTTTCTACCAAACTTAGTAAATGTTACTCCCACTACTTTTATTTCTTCCATAATTACACCTCACTAAACTTAATTATGAATTCATCCATTAAAAGTTTTAAATTCATATTTGTTTCCAGTTTTATTTTTGTATTTTCTATAAGTTGTAATTTTCTTTGTATTTTATCTATATCACTTATTTCTGCAATTTTCTTCATGTCTTCTAAATAATCATTCATATATATAACTTTTCTAGAAATCATAAAGTTTAACATATCATAATAGAAATATAACATAAAGTCAAACAATATATTTATTTCATCCTTAGTTTTATAAATATCAAATATTGAATCCTTGAAATGAATAAATTCTTTTATTTTAAGTTTTTCTATTTGTTTTATAAAACTAACCATATTTTCTTTTAAATTATTGAATTGCTCAACATAATCCTCTTTATCATATACCTTAGATTTATATTCATTTAATAAAATATCTAATTTATTAAGTTCCTCTTCTTTTTTATTTTTAAATATCAAATTTTGACATCTTGATTTAATTGTAGGTAATACCTTATTAAGATTATCTGTTAATAATATTGCGACTATATTTTCACTTGGCTCCTCTAAAAATTTTAAAATAGTGTTTGCCGAAGACACGTGAAGTTTATCCGCACCACATATTATGTAAACTAGTTTATCTCCTAAAGTAGGTTTTACTTGAAAAGATTGTTGTAAATCTAATAATTGTTCTTTCTTTATAATATTATTTGTTGGTTCAATTATTTTTAGTTCAGGATAGTTATTATTATCTATCATATTACATATTTTTTCATCATAGTTTTCTGTTATTAACTTTTTTGAAAAAGCAAGTGCATAATCCAGCAAAAAAGACTTATCATTTGATACAAATAGATAAGCTTGAACTAGTTTATTATTCTCAAAACTATTTAATAACAATTTTGTAACTATTGGTTGTTCTTCTATGTATTTTTCTAACATAACTACCTCTATCTAGAAGTTAATTAAATAAAATATAATAAGACCTATAAAACCAGGAATACCTAATATTGTTGTAATACTTAAAGTATATATATTAATTGGTATGGGTAAATTAAAATGACTCATTAAAATATTATAAGCATATAAAATACCAAAACTTACTATCAATCTTTTAAACAACTTTACTAAGTATTTCATTATTATCACCTATTATATTTTATTTAAGTAACAACAATTTTATGATACTTTATTTCTTCCTTCTAATGCTCTTTGTATAGTAAGTGAATCTAAGTATTCCATATCAGCACCAACAGGTATACCTGCCGCAATCTTTGTAACAGTAACATCTGTACCCTCTAATAACTTAGTTATATAAAGAGCTGTTGTTTCACCTTCCATACTCATATTTAAAGCTAATATAACCTCTTTTATATCTTCATCCTTAATTCTATTAATTAATTGATTAATTTTTATATCTTCTGGATTAATTCCTTCAAGTGGTGAAATTAATCCTTCTAAAACATGATATTTTCCTTTAAAAGCATTTGATTTTTCAAATAAAATTAGGTCTTTTGTACTTTCCACAACACATATTGTTGATGAATCTCTTGTTTCATCAGCACATACTAAACATAATTTACTGTCCTCTGTTAAATTATTACATTTTTCACATTTTACTATTTTAGTTTTAACATTATTTATTGCTGTAGAAAACTTGTTTGCATTTTCTTCCGAAAATTGTAAAACTGCAAAACTTAGACGTTCTGCATTTTTTTCACCTATTCCAGGTAATAATTTAAAGCATTCTATTAATTCTTCTAAGCTATTTGGAAATTTCATTTTAGAATAATCCTGGCATCATGCTTTTATATTTACCTAATTTTCCATCCATTGCTTTATCTACTTGATTTATACAATCATTAACTGCAATCATAATCATATCTTCTAATGCTTCTATATCATCTTTTTCTATATCTTTATTAATAGTTATTTTTTTAACTGTCTTATTACCATCCATTTCAACTTCTACTAATTCTTGTTTAGCTGTAAATGTCATTGCAGCTACTTCCTTTTGTGACTTTTCCATGTCTTTTTGCATTTTTTGTGCTTGTTGCATTAATTGATTAATATTCATATTCTACTCTCCTATCTCTAATAGATCTTCAAATTCATTTTTTTCTGAAGAATCTTTTTTATTAATTTTATTTAATACTTTTGTTTCATCTAATATATCAATATTTTCTTTATTTTTTATTTTTTTAACATATTCTGATCTTTTTTTATTCCATTCCTCTTCTTTATAGAAGCAAACTTTAATATCTTTAGATAATTTATTTATGAATAAATCCTCTATTTCTTTAAAATTATCATATAACTCATTAAGAATATTGTTATTAGATGCCGTAATTATTATACCATCTTTTGAACCAGCTTTAATAGAACAATCTAATAATAAATTAAATATTTTTCTTTCATCTAGATTATCCAAATCATTTTCTAAATTGTTAAAGAAATCCATATATTCCTTAAAAGATTCTTTATCTGCTATTCTTAATATATTATTTAACCTTATATCCATAAGTTCTTTATAATTATCATATTTTTTATCATCCACTATTGGTGATTCAGTTTTTATCTCAATTTTTTCCTTTTCTACTACTTCATCTGTTGTCACTTTTATTTCTTTTTCTTTTTTTACAGATGAAACCACAGATTCTTTTACACGAACATTTGTTTTATTAAAAATATCTAATAACTTTATAATTAACAAATCAAAATATATCTTTTTTTCTTTTATATTTCTTATATAGTTAATATAATCAGTTATTTGATAAATAATATCAATAGCATTATCTTTACCTATTTTTTTTATTAATTCATTATCATTATTAATTTGATAATCAATCAATGAATTTTTTACATATTTAATAATATCTTCACATACAAATATATAATCTTTCCCATCTTCATCTATTTTATCACTTAAATTAAATGCCTTATCTATTTCATTATTATAAATATAATTAATAAATGAATTAATATCTTCTTCATTTAGTCTTCCATTTAATAATAAAACATCTTCCTTTTTAATATTTCCATTTGTATATGAATTTAATTGATCTAATAATCCAATACCATCTCTTAAACCACCATTTGAATCAATGCATATTTGTTCTAATGCGTCATTATCAATTTTTATTTTTTCTTGATCACAGATATATTGTATTTTTTCCTTCATTAAATTAACAGGAATTGATTTAAATTCAAAACTTTGGCATCTAGACATAATAGTTAAAGGTACTTTTTGTGGTTCTGTTGTTGCTAAAATAAAAATTACATGTCTTGGAGGTTCTTCCAATGTTTTTAATAAAGCATTAAAAGCTCCTGCAGATAACATATGAACTTCATCTATAATATATACTTTATATTTAGAAAATGTTGGCATTAATGTAACATGGTTCTTTATTTCACGTATTTCATCTACACCATTATTTGAAGCAGCATCCATTTCAATAATATCAATATTTTCATTATTATTAGATAATTTACATATATCACACTCTTCACATGAATTACCATCTTTAGTATTTTCACAATTTATAGTTTTAGCAAAAATTTTAGCTATACTTGTTTTACCTGTTCCTCTTGGACCAATAAATAAATATGCATGAGTTAATTTATTATTAATAATTGTGTTTTTTAATGTTTGAACTATAACCTTTTGTCCGCAAACATCATCAAAAGTTTTTGGTCTATATTTTCTATATAATGCTTGGTATAACATAATCATTTTCCTTTCATATTAATTATACCACATTTTATAATAAAATCTATATAAAATAAGGGTAAAATTAGTATTATGTTTCACGTGAAACATATATATTATTACTTAAAATAAATTTAAGTTATTTTTCTTATAATTTGTTTTTAAAATAAAAATAATCAATGTTTCACGTGAAACATTGATTAAAATATTGAATTAAAAATAACAAAAAATATTTCCCGGGAAATATTTTTTTATGTTTCACGTGAAACATTAGCGCTTACTTTTAAAAAAAGTACTTAATTTATCAGAAAATAATTTATTTTTAATAAATTCATAATTAGGATCATTCTCTGTTTTATATTCATTTTGTTTTGAATAATAATAAACTTTTTTTATTCTAGATTTTTTTATAATACTTTTACACATTTCACATGGTTCTAAAGTAATGTACAATTCACAGTTATCTAATCTCCAATTTTTTAATATTTTATTAGCTTTTTTTATAACATTTATTTCAGCATGATTTAATACTGAATTATTTTTTTCTACTTTATTATAAGACTTTGCTATTATTTTATTGTTATGTATTAATAAAGCCGCTACTGGTACTTCATTATATTTTATAGCTTTATCTAATAATTTATCTAATTCATTTATTATTATATCTTGATTCATAAAATCTCCTTGCATAAAAAAAGCACACACGAAAATTAAATGTTAAGGCTGCTATATTTCTATCCTGACCTGGTTCCAAGTTTTTCGTTGTGCATAAATAATATACTATTTATTTAAAAATAAGTCAATTATAATTAATGTTTCACGTGAAACATTGCCTATTAATTCAAAAAAATATTTCCCGGGAAATATTTTTTTATTTAATTTAAAATAAATTTATAAAAAAAGTATATGTTTCACGTGAAACATATACTTAATTATTCTTCAGTTATTACTTTTTCTTCTTGTTCTTCAGTTGAATTATCATCTTGATTTTCTTCTAATTCATCTCTTTTAGAAATTGAAACAGTAGCAACTTTTTGTTCATCTTTTAAAGTTATTAATCTAACACCTTGTGTTACTCTACTCATCTTAGATACTTGATCTAATTTAATCTTAATAACTATTCCACTATCAGTAATAATAATTAAATCTGAATCTGGTTCAACTTTATTAATTGATACTAATGCTCCATTCTTTTCAGTAATATTTAATCCTTTAACACCTTTACTACCTCTGTGAGTTAATCTATATTCACAAACATTTGTACGTTTACCATAACCTTTTTCTGTTATTATAAGGATTTCATCATCTTCATTAATTACTGAAGCACTTACACATGATGTATTTTCATCTATATCAATACCTTTAACACCACTTGCTGTCCTTCCTAATACTCTTATTTCAGATTCATTAAATTTAACCATTCTACCATTTGATGCACCAATAAGTACTTGATCATCACCATTAGTTAAGAATACTGATAATAATTCATCATTTTCTTTTAATCCAATAGCAATCTTTCCACTTACTCTTATATTTTCAAATTCTGATATTGATGTTCTCTTAACTAATCCTCTCTTAGTAACGAAAGTAATTAATTTATTTTCAATTCCTTCTTCTACTCTAACAGGAAGAATAGCTTTTACAAATTCATCTTTCTCTATTGGAAGTAAGTTAATTATAGGTAATCCTTTAGCTTGTCTACTAAATTCTGGTACTTCATAACCCTTAATTCTATATACTTTACCTTTATTAGTAAAGAATAATACATGATCATGAGTTTTTAATGTTACCATTTGTTCAACGAAGTCTTCTTCATTAGTTGCCATACCCTTTACTCCAACTCCACCTTTATTTTGAACTTTATATGTATCAATTGGTAATCTCTTAATATAACCTTTATTAGTTAAATTAATAATTATATCTTCAACTGGAATTAATGATTCATCCTCAATATAATCAATAGCAGTCATATCAATCTTAGTTCTTCTATCATCAGAATATTTATCTTTAATTTCTAATAATTCTTGTTTAATAATAGCTAGAACTTTTTCTTCACTTGCTAAAATAGCTTTATATTCTTTAATTTTTTCTAATAAATCATCAAGTTCTGCTTCTATTTTATCTCTTTCTAATCCAGTTAATCTTCTTAATTTCATTTCTAAGATAGCATCGCTTTGAATTTCAGTTAAACCAAAATTATTCATTAATTTTTCTTTAGCTTCTGCATCTGTCTTAGAACCTCTAATAATTTTAATAACTTCATCAATATGATCTAAAGCAATTTTTAATCCTTCTAATATATGTACTCTATCTTCTGCTTTCTTTAAATCAAATTTAGTTCTTCTAATAATTATTTCTTTTTGATAATCTATATATTTAGAAATAATATCTTTTAATCCAAGAGTTTTTGGTACCCCTTTATCAAGCATTAAGAATATTACACCAAAATTCTTTTGAAAATCTGTATGTTTATATAAATTATTTAATACAACTTGCGCATTCGCATCTTTTTTCAATGTAATAGTGATTTTTACACCATCTTTTAAATCAGTATGATAATCTGCTATTCCATCAATAGTTTTATTGTGGACAAGTTCTGCAACCTTATTCTTTAATACTTGTGTATTAACACCATAAGGTACTTCATCAATAATAATATAATGTTTACCATCTTTTTCTTCTATAGATGCCCTACTTCTTATAGTTATTGTTCCTCTACCTGTTTCATAAGCATTTTTTATACCACTATTTCCTAAAATAATTCCACCTGTTGGAAAATCAGGACCTTTAACATATTGCATTAATCCCATTGTATCTATATCTGGATTATCAATATATGCTACACAACCATCTATAACTTCTCCTAAGTTATGTGGTGGAATATTTGTAGCCATACCAACAGCAATACCCATAGTACCATTAACTAAAATATTAGGAAATCTTGATGGAAGAACTGCTGGTTCTTTTTCTGATTCATCAAAGTTTGGAATCATATCAACAGTGTCTTTTTGTATATCTCTTAATAATTCTAATGATATTTTTGATAATCTTGCTTCAGTATAACGCATTGCTGCTGCACCATAACCTTCAATATTACCAAAGTTACCATGTCCATCAACTAAACAATTTCTATAACTAAAATCTTGTGCCATGTGTACCATAGCTTCATAAATTGATGAGTCACCATGTGGGTGATATTTACCCATAACATCTCCGACTATTCTAGCCGACTTTTTATGAGGTTTATCTGGAGTATAACCTGATTCATACATTGACCATAAAATACGTCTATGAACGGGTTTTAAACCATCTCTAAGGTCAGGTAATGCTCTTGCTACTATAACACTCATTGAATATTCTAGGAATGAGGTTTCAATTTCTTTTACTATGTTATTTTCTTCTAATCTATCTCTAC
>JAGAHP010000030.1 GCA_017627015.1 Bacilli bacterium | reverse complement strand
TATGTCCCACAATCATTCTTAGATGATATTTGTTTTGAAATAAACACTATGCCAAGAAAAATATTTGACTTTAAAAGTAGTTGTGAGATAGAATTAAATTATAAATAAAGTGGTGCGGTTGAAATTACAAAAAAGAAAAAAAGATGCTTTTTAAGCATCTTTTTTATATTATTTTATCAACTATACCATATTCTAAAGCTTCTTTAGAATTCATATAATTATCTCTTTCAGTATCTATTTCTATTTGTTTAATATTATTACCTGTATTTTTAGATAATATTTTATTAATTTTGTTCTTTATTTTAAGAATTCTATCTGATGCTATTTTAATATCAGTAGCTTGACCTTGTACTCCGCCAAGGGGTTGATGAATCATTACTTCTGAATTAGGTAGTATAAATCTTTTTCCTTTTTCACCACTTGATAATAAAAATGCAGCCATAGAAGCGGCCATTCCTATACATATAGTTGACACATCTGATTTTATATAGTTCATTGTGTCATATATAGCCATGCCACTAGTTATTTCTCCTCCAGGAGAATTAATATAAATAGTTATATCTTCATCTGAAATAGAATCTAAATATAGTAGTTCTGATATAATAATATTTGATATATTATCATTTATTTCACCAGATAGTAATATAATTCTATCTTCTAATAATTTTGAATATAAATCATATACTCTTTCGCCGTTATTTGATTTTTCTAATACATTTGGAATAAACATTTTATCACCTATTATTATAATAGTATTTTTATAACTGTTTTATTCATTTATTTTAGTGACAAAAACAGTTTTTTTGTGTTAAAATATATATAGAATAAAGTAGGTGGGAAAATGCTTAGTGTAACTGTTAAATATAAAGGAGAAAAATATAACTATCCAAAAGGAACTTCTTTAAGTGATATATCTAAAGATTTCCAATCTGAATTTAAGGATAAAATAATAATTGCGGTGGTTGATGGTTCTATTAGTGAACTTAGTACACCAATATTTAATAATTCTACAATTGAATTTTATGATAAGAATTCTGAAATAGGGAATAAGACATATGAATCAGGACTTTTATTTATATTAATTAAAGCATTTAAAGATTTATATAATGAAAGAATAAAAATTAGCCATTCTATTGATAAAGGTATTTATATTAAATCATATAAAACTGTAACTGAAACTGTTTTAGATAAAGTTAAAGAAAAAATGGAAGAACTAATTAAATTAGATATGCCAATAGAAAAATTATTAATTAATAGAAAAGAAGCTATTAAATATTACCAAAAAGCTAAGGAATTTGATAAAGTAGAACTATTAAAATATAATACTAATACTAATATTAATTTATATAAATTAGATAAAACATATGACTATTTCTTTAATCATTTACCTATATCTACAGGATTTATTAAAGAATTTAAATTAACATATATAGATAAAGAAAGTTTTGTTATTTCTTTCCCAAATATTTACGCTAGCAAGGCAAATTATAAACATCATGAAAAACTATTTGATGCATATAATGAATACTATGCCTTTTCTACAAGATTAGGTATTCAATCTGTTTGTGATCTTAATAAAAAGGTTACAGAAGGTAATATTAATGACTATGTATTTTTATCAGAAACATATCAAAACAATCATTTATTAGAAATAGCAGAGAATATAAGTAAGAATAAAAATATAAAAATAGTATTAATATCAGGTCCATCATCTAGTGGAAAAACAACAACATCTAAAAAATTAAAATTATTCTTAAAAGGATTTGGAATTAATCCAAAAACTTTATCTATAGATGATTATTTTGTAGATAGAGAAAGAACTCCTAAAAAAGAAGATGGTAGTTATGATTTTGAATCTATTAATGCGATTAAGTTAGATTTATTTAATAGAGACTTAACTAAACTATTAAAAGGAGAAAAGGTTAGAATACCTACATATAATTTTATTTTAGGTAAAGGTGAATATATTGATGAAGCAACTTCACTAGAAGAAAATGAAATATTAATTATAGAAGGTTTACATGCTTTAAATAATGAATTAACTTCATCAATAGACAAAAAATATAAATATAAAATATATTTATCTCCATTAACAGTTTTAAATTTAGATGATCATAACAGAGTTAGAACAACAGAAGTTAGGTTGTTAAGAAGAATTGTTAGAGATAATAGAACAAGAGGTTATAAAGCAAAAGATGTCTTAAATGCATGGTTAACAGTAAGAGAAGGAGAAGAAAGAAATGTATTCCCTTATCAAGATGATGCTGATGTAGTATTTAACACAACTTTGTTATATGAAATAGGTGTATTAAAGGCATATGCTGAACCATTATTATATGCGGTAGAAGAAAAAGATGAACATTATAAAGATGCAGTTAGATTATTAAATTTACTTAAAAATATATTAGCAATACCAAGCGATTGTATACCAAAAGATTCTATATTAAGAGAATTTATTGGTGATGGTTATTTTGTTTAGGAGGGATAATATGGTTAAAATAGCAATTAATGGGTTTGGAAGAATAGGAAGGTTAGCTTTTAGAAAAATATTTGAAGAAAGTGAAATGGAAGTTGTAGCGATAAATGATTTAACTGATTCTAAAATGCTTTCACATTTATTAAAATATGATTCTGCTCAAAAAAAGTTTGATGCAAATATATCATATGATGAAGGAAACATTATTGTTAATGATAAAAAAATCAGAATATTTAAAGAAAGTGATCCAGAAAATTTACCATGGGCTGAATTAGATGTAGATATAGTGTTAGAATGTACTGGATTATTTAGAACAAGAGAAAAAGCAATGAGTCATATAAACGCAGGGGCTAAAAAAGTATTAATATCTGCTCCTAGTGATAAAGATGTACCAACTATTGTATATAATGTAAATCATGAAGAAATAGATTTAAATGATAATATTTATTCAGCAGCAAGTTGTACAACAAATGCTTTAGCACCAGTAGCAAAAATATTAAATGATGCTTATAAAATTAAAGTTGGTTATATGAATACAATTCATGCTTATACAAATGATCAAAATCTATTAGATTTAGCTCATAAAAAAGGTGATTTAAGAAGAGCAAGAGCAGCGGCTACAAATATAGTACCTAGTGATACAGGCGCTGCTAAAGCATTAGGTCTAGTTATTAAAGAATTAGATGGTAAATTAGATGGTTCTAGTGTAAGAGTTCCAGTAGTAACAGGATCTTTAGTAGAATTAACTTGTACATTAGAAAAAGATGTTACAGAAGAAGAAATAAATATTTTATTTAAGAATAAAAGTAATGAATCAATAGGATATAATGATGAAGAAATAGTATCAACAGATGTAATAGGTTCAACATGTGGTTCTTTATTTGATGCTACTTTAACAAAAGTAATTAAATCAGGTGACGAAACTATAGTAAAAGTATCTGCGTGGTATGATAATGAAATGGGTTATACTTGTCAAATGATAAGAACTTGTAAATATTTAGGAGAAAGACTATGAAAAGAGAAAGAGAAAAACATATAACAAGATTACATATTATTTTATTCTTTTTAGTTGTAATAATAGGTTTAACGACATTTTTTATAGTTAGAGGAAAAATCAATAAAAGAACAGACAAATATAAAACATTTGAAAAAGATATAGTAACTGCTAGTAAAATATATTACAAATTAAAAAATATAAAAGTAAAAGATGGTTATGAAAAGAGAGTTAATATTAAAAAAATTGAAAAAGAAGGATTAATTCAAAATGAATTGATTGAGGATTGTAAGGGGTATGTAATTATGTCTAGTGAAAGAGACATGTATACAGATGAATATGAAATAGAACATAGGGCGTATATTAAGTGTGGAAAAAACTATACAACTGTTAACTATTTTGAAGAATAAGAGGTGATTATTTAATGGAGGTTACAAAGTTTTGGACCAAAACTAAAATAATTTTATTAATTATATTATTAGTTATTATTGGATCTATAATAGGTTTAATTTTTCTTCATAGAGCTAAATTAAAAAAGGATTATATTAAATTAGAAAGTCAATTTACAAATAATGCTTCTAACTATTTACTTTATGAACAAATTTTATTAAAGAAAAGTGAATATAAAAAGATTAATATTGATAGCGTTATTAAAGACAAAATAGTTAATAATAAGCGCGCAAATGATTGTGATGGATATATCATCGCAGAAAATAATATTAAATCAAAAAAAGAAGAAGATAATAATCCAAAATTATATAATTATAAAACTTATTTAAAATGTAAAAATATATATATGACTGAAGGTTATGGAGAAAAGATAACTAGTAAGAAAGAAAATAAACAAAAATCACAAATTGAAAAAGATACAATACCTCCAGTTATTACATTGTTAGGATCTAAAACAGTTACTATCAGCGTAGGAGAAAAATATAAAGATGCAGGAGCAAGTGCAATAGATAATGTTGATGGTGAATTAACAAATAAGATTAAGACAAGTGGAAAAGTGGATATTAATACTCCAGGAACTTATAAGATAAAGTATACTGTTAAAGATAAAACAGGTAATAAAGCTACTAAGACTAGAATAGTAATAGTTAAAAAAGAAAAAGTAAATAAAGAAAAGAAAAAGAAGAAGGATACTATTGTACCTGTAATAACATTTAAAAATACATCTGCATATCAAAAAGTATGTGTAGGAGATAAAGTAGATATTAGTAAAGATGGTGTTTATGGATATACTGCACATGACGATACAGATGGAGATATTACAAATAATGTTAAGATTACTGGTAATACTAATACATCTAAAGTAGGAGAATATGAATTAGAGTACACAGTAAAAGATAAGGCTGGAAATAAAGCTGTTTCAACTAGAAAGTATAGTGTTGTAGAGTGTAAAAAAGCAGATCCAACACCAACACCAACGCCTACTCCAACTCCGACACCAACACCTAGTCCTAGTCCAAGCCCAAGTCCTTCTCCAACTCCGACACCAACACCAACACCAACGCCTACTCCAACACCGACACCAACACCACAAACTCAACCAGCTGGAATAGCGGTTCAAGATACATTATATGTAAGTCCTGGTGGAACATCTTCACTAAATGCATCAGTTGTACCAGATAACGCAACTAATAAGAGTTTAAGTTATAGATCAGTAAACACTGGAATCGCAACAGTAGATTCAAATGGTATTGTTAGAGGAGTAAGACAAGGTGAGACAAGAGTAATAATAACAACTTCAAATGGAATAACAAAAGCTGTATACATATATGTACAATAAAAGAATGTTAATCATTCTTTTTTTGTGATATAATTATTTGTAGGTGATACTTGATGAAAATTATTAATAATGTAGATATAAATAACAAAAGAGTTATAGTTAGATTGGATTTAAATGTACCAATTAAAAATAATAAAATATTGGATGATACAAGAATTAAGAAAAGTTTAAAAACACTAAATTACATAGTAGAAAGAGCAAGTAAAGTTATTATCTTATCTCATCTAGGTAGAATTAAAACAGATGAAGATAAAAAGAATAATTCTTTAAAATTAGTTTGTGATTATTTAAGTACACTTATTAATAAAAAAATATCTTTTTATGATTATACAAATGATGAAGTGTTAGATGATGATTTGATTATGTTTGAGAATACAAGGTATTTTGATTTAGATAATAAAAAAGAAAGTAATAATGATCTAGAATTAGCTAAATATTTTTCTTCTTTTGGAGATATATTTATAAATGATGCTTTTGGTACTTGTCATAGATGTAATGCATCTAATGTTGGTATTTCTAATTTTATTCCATCTTATAATGGCTTTTTAGTAGAGGAAGAAATAGAAAACTTAGATAGATTATTAAATAATCCCGAAAGACCTTATGTAGTTATTATGGGTGGAAAAAAAGTATCAGATAAAATTAAAGTGATTGAGAATATTATAAAAAAATGCGACAAATTAATAATTGGTGGCGCAATGGCATATACGTTTTTAAAAGCTAAAGGATACGAAATAGGATCTAGTTTTTATGAAGAAGAATATTTAGATTTTTCTAAAAACATATTAGATAAATATAACAATAAAATAGTTTTAATAAAAGATAATTATAATCAAAATAAAGAATTAATAAGAATAGAAGATATGAAAAAAGATGATATTGGTTATGATATAGGACCAGATACTATTGAATTATATAAAAGTGAATTAGAAAATTCAAAAACAGTATTCTTTAATGGACCTATGGGCTTATTTGAAGAAGAATATGAATATGGTACAAAAGAACTATGTAATATATTGAATAATATAAATGCATTTATATTAGTAGGTGGAGGAGATACAGTTAACGCAGTTAATAAATATGTACCTAATAATAGTTTTAATATATCAACAGGTGGTGGGGCATCACTTGAATATTTAGAGGGAAAAAAATTACCAGGAGTGTTTTATGAAGAAGAAGTATAGAATTAATATTATTTTAATAGTTTTAATTTCTTTTATAGTAGTTTTCTTTTCATTAAAAGATAATTTTAATGAATCAATAGATTATTTATTACATTTAAATATATTTTGGATATTACTTGCGATTTTATTTATGTTCTTAAATATATTTTTTCAAAGTTTATCACAATATAGATTTTTAAAAGAAGTAAAACCGGATTACAAATTTTCATCTTGTTTTAAATTAATGATGATGGCAATGTTTTTTAATGGAATAACACCATTTTCATCAGGTGGACAACCATTTGAAATGTACCTACTTAATAAGGAAGGTGTTAAAGTAAGTGATTCTGCGAATGCTTTATTACAAAACTTTATAACATATCAATGTGCTTTGATATTTATGGGCGCAGTAGCGATTGGTTTAAATAAAATACTTGGTATATTCCCAGATGGAAATATGCTTAAGAATGTTGTTGTTGTAGGTTTTTTGATTAATTTGTTAGTAATGCTTTTAATTGTCTTTATATCACGTGCAAAAAAATTAAATACAAAAGTATTTTCTAAGATATTTAATTTTATATTTGGTTTTAAATTTATAAAAAATAGAGAAGAGAAAAAAGCAAAAGCTGAAAAGACATTAGATGACTTTTATAATAGTACCGCTATTATGAAGAATAATTTTAAAAATACAGTACTAAGTTTTACATTCAATTTATGTAGTTTATTATGTTTATATATAATACCATTATTTATATTTTATTCTATGAAAGAATATGTTAAAATAGACGCAATTAAATCAATTGTATTATCTGGATATACATTTTTAATTGGTTCATTTGTACCTATTCCAGGCGCTACTGGTGGATTAGAATACGGATTTATGGATTTCTTTGGGGTATTTATAAAAGGTGGATTATTATCTGCTTCAATGCTTGTTTGGAGATTAATTACTTATTATTTAGGAATGTTAGCGGGAGGAATAACTTTAATTACATATAGAAAGAAGGAATAATATGAGGATTGGTATTTTTACTGATACTTATTTACCATATGTAAGTGGTTTAGTAACAAGCGAATTAATGCTTAAAAGATCACTTGAGAGTATGGGACATGAAGTTTTTGTAGTAACAGCGAATCTTGAATCATTTAAATTTATTAATGATAAAAAAGAAAAAGTTATTAAAGTACCTGGATTACCTATAGGTATATATGACGCAAGACTTACTGGTATATATTCAGTAAGTGCGATTAATGTTATTAAAAAATGGAAATTAGATATAATACATACACAAACAGAATTTGGTATAGGTACTTTTGCTAGAATAGTATCTAAACAATTAAATATACCATTAGTTCATACATATCATACTATGTATGAAGATTATATTTACTATATAACAAAAGGTCATTTTGATAAACCAAGTAAAAAACTAATTGAATATTTAACTAAATTCTATTGTGATAAAACTGTAAGCGAATTAATTGTGCCTTCCAGAAAAATATATAATTTCTTTAATAAAAAATATGATGTTAATAAAAAGATAAACATTATAGGTACAGGAATAGATATAGATAGATTTAAAAAAGAAAACTTTAACAAAGAAGATATAGAAGATTTAAAAAATAAATATAAAATAGAAAAAGACGATTTTATTATTGGTTCTGTTTCTAGATTAGCAAAAGAAAAAAGTATTGATAGATTAATTATTACTTTTAAAGGTATTTTAGAAAAGATACCAAAAGCAAAATTATTAATTGTAGGAGATGGACCTGATAAAGAAGAATTAATGGAATTAGCTAAAGTAAATAAAGTAGATAACAATGTAATATTTACAGGTAAAGTAGATATAGAAAAAGTACAAGTTTTTTATCAATTAATGGATACTTTTGTAACTTTTTCCACAACAGAAACTCAAGGTTTAACAGTCTTAGAAGCAATGGCTTCTTCTGTCCCAGTTCTTGCGATTAAAGATGATAGTTTTATAGATTCAGTAGAGCATAACAAAACTGGTTATTTGTTTAATACAGATGAAGAATATATAGATTATATATATAAACTATATAGCGATAAAAAAATTTATAAAGAGTTTTCTAATAATTCAAGAGAACTATCTAAAAAACACTCTAGTGAAGCTTTTGGTAAAAGTGTATATGAAGTATATCTTCATACTATTGAAAACTATAAAAAAGGTAATAAAATTATTAATAATATTAAGGATGTTATTAAGTCTTCGAAAAAACAAAAAAAGGATGAAAAATAGTCCTTTTTTTTTTCGACAAAAATAGCCAAAAAAAAGTATAACATATTGTTATATTTTGTAGTATAATCGTATAGGATGCTAAAAAAATGAAAAGGGAGAATAAAATGGGAAAAAAGAAAATTTTAGTAGTAGATGATAATTTAAGTTTTATAAATGTAGTAGATAATTATTTTAAGGATTGCGAAGATATTGATATAAAGTATCACGCAAACAATGGTAAAGAGGGTTTAGAATTATTAAGAAATAAAGATGATATAGATTTAGTTTTATTGGATCTTGTTATGCCTAAAAAAGATGGAATGTATTTTTTGGAAGAATTACGAAGAGAAGAAATAAAAAAAGATGTAATTGTTATGACTTCTTTTAATTCAGATTCAATAATTAAACAAGTATCTAATTTTGGAATTAAGTACTTTATGTTAAAACCTTTTGAAATGAAAGATTTAGAAAGTAGAATAAGAAGACTTATGGAAGAACCAACTAATTCACTTCAAAAGAATAATGATTTAAAAATAAGTCTTACTAAGTTACTTCATGAATTAGGTATGCCCTCACATATTAAAGGTTATGAATATATAAGAGAGGGTATAATGCTTTTATATAATGATCCAAGTATAATTGGAGGTATAACTAAAGAACTATATCCTGAAATCGCAGAAAAATATAATACATCAGTATCAAGAGTAGAACGCGCAATTAGACACGCAATTGAAGTTAGTTGGAATAGAGGTAATTTAGATTTAATGGAAGAAGTATTTGGTCATAGTGTAGATTACGATAAAGCTAAACCTACTAACAGTGAATTTATAGTAACAGTTGCGGATAAATTAAAACTAGAATACCAATTATCTTAATTATTGATAGTTGGTATTTTATATTGAAAAATATAAAGAATTATGGTACTATTTTATTATAAGGTAGGTATAAATATGAAAAGAATAATTACGGTGGTTACTATTTTTATTTTTTCTTTATTTTTAACTGGATGCGCTAATAATTATAAACCTATTACATATACAAGATTTAATGAAGTATTTAAAGATAAAACTGATTATAATATAGTTAATCAGACACTAAAATATCAAGATAGGTTTGAAAGATGTTTAGAAGCTAGTGGAAAAAATATTCAATTTATTTATTATGAATTTAAAACCGAAGATGAAGCAAGAGAATATTTAAGAACAAACTATAAATCAAGAAAGAAATATAGATATAAGAGTAATAATAAATATAGTACTGTTAAATGTAAAGATAATATGTATTTTGAAGCAGTTCAAGTAGACAAAGTTGTTTTAGTAGGTAATAGTCCTATGAAAGAGAATAAAAAGATTATAAAAGAAATATTTAAAGAATTAGGTTATTAGGGAGAAAAGTATGGTAAAAAAAGCGATTAATATACTTATATTCCTGTTTATATTTTCGCTATATTTTATGTCATTTTTAATGATCTATGATACATTTAGACAAAGAAAACTAGAAAACTTAGAGGCAAATGCAATTGATGCTTTTGACAAACAAGTTAAGATTAAAAAAGTGACACCTGAAAATATAGATGATAATAATACAACAGATGGTGATGTAAGTTATGGAATGTATACAATTTTAGGTAAGATAGAAATTCCAAAAATAGGTTTTAATTCTGTTATTATAAAAGAATATACTTATAACGCTATGAATGTAGGTGTAATTAAAACTTATGGAGTTGAATTAAATGAACCAGGTGGATTTAATTTATCAGGTCATAATTTTAGAGGTAGAAGTCTATTTATGTATAATATTTATAGATTATCAGATGGAGATAAAATATATATATCAGATGTTAATGGTAGACAATTAGAATATACTGTTTATGATGTACTAAGAAATGTTTCACCTTCAGATAATTCTATATATAAATCATATGATGGATACCATGTTACTCTAATAACTTGTGAAGATGATGGTGGTAAAACAAGAATTGTTGTAAAGGCAAAAGCTTTAGAATGATAACAATAGATTATCATTCTTTTTTTTATGCTATAATTAATCTGTGAGGGTGGTCTTATGAATTATAAAAAAATAGAAGAAAAAAACTATGATATATATTTAATAAAAACTAATAAATTTAAAACAATAAATCTAAGTACTGTTTTTATTAGCGATTATAAAATAGAGGAAATAACTAAAAATAAGTTTATTTCAGAATACTTAACTCATAGTAATAATTTAGTTAAAGATGAAGTATCTATGAGTAAAAAATACATGGAATTATATGAACCAAGTTTATCAATAAATGATTTTTTTACTGATAAACATCATAAGATTTATTCAACTACTTTTTTAAATGAGAAGTATACAGAAAAAGGTATGAATAAGAAAACAATAGATTTTTATTACAATACTATTTTTAATCCGAATTTAAATGATGGTATGTTTGATGAAAGTATTTTTAACACAATAAAACAACAATTAAAAACTTGGTATAAAATAGATGAAGAAGATTCTAGAAACATGGCATATTTTAATTCTTTATCATATATATCAGATGATCTTCCAATTAAAGTAGATAATAGAGGTAATTTAAATGATCTATTAAAAATAAAAAGAGAAGAATTAAAAGATTATTATTTTAATAAACTAAATATTAGTAAAGCTATAGTATTTGTAATAGGTAATTATGATGATAGTATTATTGATTCAATTAAAGATAATATGAAAGTAAATAAAAACGAATATGAATTAAAAAAAGTATTTGATGTTTCAAGAGTAAAAGAAGTAAATACTGTGGTAGAAGAAAAAGATTTTAATCAATCGATTATATATTTGATTTATAAAATTATTGGTATGACAGATAGAGAAAGATTAGCGGTTCTTCCTATTCTAAATAGTATTTTAGGAGGTAGTTCTTCTAAACTATTTAATAATGTAAGAGAAAAGAACTCTTTAGCGTATTATGCTTATTCAAATTATTCACAAAGTAATAATATACTTTATATGTACGCTGGTATATCAAAAGAAAACTATGAAAAGTGTTCTAAATTAATGAAGAAAGAATTAGAGGAAATAATTACTGGTAATATTACTGATGATGAATTAAATAACGCTAAATCTACTTTAGAATCAGGTCTATTAATGAACTATGATAATATAGGTGTAATTAGTAATAATTTAAAAGGACAAGTATTATTAGATTTACCTTCTTTAGATGAGTTACAAGATGTATATAAATCTGTAACAAAAGAAGAAGTAATAGAATTAAGTAAAAAACTAGAATTAGATGTTGAATACTTATTAAAGGGGGTAAAATAATGAAAACAATTAATCTAGATTTAGTAGATGAAAAAATATTATATGACAAATTAGATAATGGTTTAGAAGTTTATATAGTTAGAAAAAAAGATTTTAATTCTAATTATGCATCATTTATATCAAAATTTGGTGGTCTAGATATAGAGTTTGTACCAATAGGAGAAACAGATTTTGTAAAGATGCCCGCTGGTATCGCTCACTTTTTAGAACATAAATTATTTGAACAAGAAAAAGATCCACAAGTACATGATTTTTATAAACAAAGTGGTACATACGTAAATGCAATGACTAGTTATAAAAGAACTAAATATATTTTCAATGGACCAAATAACTTTAAAAACAATCTAAACTTCTTATTAGATTATGTACAAAATCCATATTTCACAGATGAAAATATAGAAAAAGAAAAAGGTATAATTATAGAAGAAGCAAAAATGTGTTTAGATGATAAAAATAGATTGTTTCATGAAACAATAATGAAAAATCTATATAAAGAAATCCCTTATAATAAAAAAATAATTGGGGATATAGATGATATTAGGTCTATGACAAAAGAGGATATCTATAAATGTTATAATTCTTTTTATCATCCTTCTAATATGGCTTTATTAATAGTAACAAATGAACCAGAAGAAGAAATATTAAATGTAGTAAAAGATAATCAATCTAAAAAGAATTTCAAAAAAAATTTTAAAATAACTAGAAAAGAATATAAAGAAGATGTTACAGTTAGAAAAGATTATGAAGAATTAATCACAGATGTTAAGGAAACAAGAGTAGGTTATTCTCTTAAATTTAAATTAAGTGATTTTAATTCTACAAAAAAAGAAGCATATAATTATTTACTTATTATGCTTGAAATACTTATTGGAGATTTATCAGAGTTTAATGTTTCATTAAAAGAAAAAAATATTATAAAAGATGATATTGGTTATTCAATAGATGATTATAATGAATTTATTACTGTTCATTTATATGGATTAACTGATAAACCGGACAAGTTTATAGAACTATTAGAAAAACAATTAAAAACAAAAGATTTTAATAAAGAAGATTTCGAGTTATTCAGAAAAACTTTAATCGCAGATTATAATTATGGCTTTAATAGCGTTAATGGAATAATGTTATTTATGTCATCTGAATATGAACTATTAGGTAAAATAGATGAAAATTCAATTAAAGAAGAATTAAGTATTAATTATGATAGATTTAAAGAAGTTATTAGTAATTTTAATTTAAATAATAAATCTATCGTAGTAATGAAAAATAATAAATAAAATGATATAATAACAATAATCAATTGATTATTGTTTATGTTCCCGTAGCTCAGTAGGATAGAGCAATCGCCTCCTAAGCGATAGGTCGTGAGTTCGATTCTCGCCGGGAACACCATAAGTATACATAAGAGGTGTAAAATAACCTCTTTTTTTGTTGCGTTTAAAAGAGTATAAGGTTATATTTAAAGTAGATAATAAGGAGTAGTATTTATATGAAAAAAGAAGGAAAAAATAAAAAGATTATATTTATAGCAGGAGGAATACTTTTAGCGCTAGTTGCGGTAGCAGTTTTATTATTCTTATTTGTATTTAAAGTAACAAGTAATAATGATAAAATTCTTATCTATACAAATAGCGATAAAGAATTAAAATATGTTTCTTCTAAAACAAATGAATCTAAATTATTAAGTAAATCATTTGAAGAAGGAATACGCGCTAAGTTTAATAAGGATAAAAGTAAATTTATTTATGTAAATGAAAAAGGATTATATTTAGTTAATACAAATAAGAAAGATAGTAATGAAAAAGTAGGGACTGAAGTAGTTAAGTTTAATTTTATGACTGATGATAATTTCTATTACTTAGATTCTTATAAAGATTTATATGTATTAGATAAAAAACTTAATAAGAATAAAATTGATGTAGATGTAGATTATGTTTTATATGGTAAAAAAGATATTATTATTTATAGTAAAGCAACAGATGTATTTATTTATAATATTGTAAGTAATGAAAAAAGTACTGTAACTAATGATTACAGTCCTGATTCAAAAGATTTCTTTGTAAACTCTAAAGCAACTAAAATACTATATAGAACTAATGATAATAAAGTATATGTATTAGATATTAAAACTAAAAAATCTGATTTAGTAGATGATAATGTTTTAAAAATAGGAGATTATAATGATGATTTTTCTTCTATTATCTATACTAAGTTTAAAGAAAGTAAAACCATATTTAGTCAATTCATATTAGATGATGTGGATGAATCTAAAGTAACTAAAAAATATAATTGTAAAATGTATACAGATGGTTTAGGAAGAGGAGTAGAATATTCTTATCCTGATCAAAACTATTATGTATTATTCTATGATTTAGAATTAAATGCGTATAAATATTATTGGAATCAAGATGCAATGGGAAATAATATGACAATTGCGAATGATGAATTATTAAGCGCATGTAATGGAAATGATGAAGATAAAAAGTTTAGAGATGAAATTAGAAACAATCAAGAAAAAATAGATTATAAAGATGTTTACTTATATGAAAAAAATAGTAAAAAAGTGTTGGCTGAAGATATATATGAAATAGTAAGTAGTAATATAAATACAAAGAGTGTTGTTTATGGAAAATATATTCCATCAGATGATAATAAAAAGAAATTATCAACTATACAAGAAGGATATGATTTAAAAGAAGTTGTAAAAGAAGTAAAATGGAATGTATTATACGCAGATGAAAAAACAAAAGATAATACTATTTATCAAGGAACAGATTTAGAAACTAGAATAAAAGTAGTAAAAGATATGGTTTACTATACATTAAAAGAAAATGAAAAAAATAGTTTATATAAATTCAATATAAAAGAAAACAAAAAAGAACAATTAAGTAAAAATGCTTATCCAGTAGATTTAGTAAATTCTTCTTTTGATGTTATTTATTTAGATAATTTCAATGAAGAAAAAATAAAAGGTGACTTATATATTATAAAGAATGGTAAAAAAGAATTAATAGATAATGATGTTTATTCAAATATTCAATCAAATGGAAATAAACTAATTTATTTTAAGAATTTTACTGTTAATAAAAGTTCTGGTACATATGTAGTATATGATTTGAAAACTAAAAAGAGAGAGACTATAGATGATATTATGGTTGCGTTTAATGCAGGAAATAATTCATATTTTGTATTAAAGGATTATTCTGTTTCATCTAAATCAGCAAGTTTATATAATTATAAAAACGATAAGTTTACAAAAATTGAATACAATGTAACAGATTTCTTATATAGTGAATAAAAAGAATATTTAATTATTCTTTTTTTTATGTTATTATTTAAATAGGTGATAGTATGAAGAAAAAGTATATGATTATTTTATCTATTTTTTTAGTTACTAGTATTGTTACTATTTCAATTGTACTTAAAATAAAACCAAATACTAAGAACTCAGTTCATACTAATGTAGTAAAACCTTTAGTTAAAAAAGAAGAAAAATGTAAAGAAGTAGATAATAAATATAAAGTTATACTTGTTACTAATAATGATAATAAAGTAGAAAATATAGAAACATGTACTACTTGTGAAGATAAAGAATTAACTAATTTATCAAAAGAAGGTTTTGATTTTGATGGTTGGTATTATGATTCTGATTTTAAAACAAAGATTAATTCTAATAAAATAAAAGAATTAATAAAAAAAGAGAAAAAAGAAAAGAATTGTCTAGTAGGTTATGAAGATATAACTCTTTATGCTAAATGGAATGAAAAACCAAAAGAGGAAGTAAAAGAAGAACAACCTACTTCTACTCCGGAAATTGTTGAGAATGTAGAAATAGATCAACGACCAACAATAGAGGAAGAATCTACTACACAAGAACAAATTACTGAAGAAACAATTCCTAATGCTTGTGATTTTAAAAGACCGGTAAAGAATGGTAAGTATATTGATTATGGAAGAGAAACTCATGATTATAGGAACTCAAGATATAATTATATGATTATTACTAACCCTAAAACTCCAATTTATTCATCAACTTGTGGAATGGTATATTTTATTAAAACATATACTAGTCATTTTAATTATATAAATAACGAAGTTCCTGCTAAGGTTAATGATATATATACTTTATCTAAAATGAATGATGAGTGGATTAGTATAGTTTATATGGAAGTTATGGATGTAAAAGTATCTTTAGGTCAGGTTATTAGTAACGAAACATTACTTGGAAATACAGCTGTAAAGAATAAAACAATTTTTATACATAATTTGCCATATATGAATATTTATATTCAAGAAGGTAAAGCAAATCCTTATCGTAGTACAGTAGAAAATATTATTAATCCACAAGTTTTTTTACAGTTACCTTATAATGAATTTTGGGATGGAAGATAGTAGGATATTATCCTACTTTTTTTGTGTAAAAATGGAATAAATAGTGATATAATTAAAAAAGAGGTGGATATATGTTTGAAAATAAAAAAATATTCATTTTAGGTATGGCAAGAAGTGGATATGAAGCTGCCAAACTATTAAGTGATTATAATAATGAAATACTTGTTACTGATATGAGTAAGCAAGATGAAAATCAAGTAAAAGATCTTGAAGAAAGAAATGTAAAAATAGTTATAACTGATGACCCAGTACCATTACTAGATGATAGTTATGATTATGTTATAAAAAATCCAGGAATAAAGTATGATAATCCATTAGTTGTTAAAGCTAAAGAACTTGGTATAAAAGTTATTAATGAAGTAGAAATGTCATATTCATTTTTAAATAAAGATGTAAATATAATTGGAGTAACAGGAAGTAATGGTAAAACTACAACTGTTAATTTAATATATAGATTTATGACTGAGGAAAAAGATAATGTTTTCTTAGGAGGTAATATAGGAACACCACTTTCTAATTTTGTTAGAAATATAGATAGTGGTAGTTACTTAGTTTTAGAAATAAGTGATCATCAATTAGTAGATATGTATGATTTTAAGACTAATATTTCAGTACTTACAAATATAACTCCAACCCATTTAGATTTCCACGCATCATATGATGTATATAAATCTATGAAAAAGAAAATATTTAATCATCATACTGAAAAAGATATCGCTGTTATAAATAGTGATGATCCTGAAAGTATGAATGTAACAGAAGATATAGAAAGTACTAAATATTATTATGGTACTAATCATGATAATAAATGTTTCTATGATGATGAAGCAATTTATTATGATAATGAAGAATTAATTAAATTATCTGATATAGTTTTAAAAGGTAAACATAATTACCAAAATATATGCGCAGCGATAATCGCAGTAAAAGAATATGGAATAACTAATGAAGGAATAAAAAATGTATTAAAGATTTTTAAAGGTGTTGAACATAGATTAGAATTTGTTAAAGAAGTTAATGGTATTAAATTCTATAATGATTCTAAAGCTACTAACTGTGTATCAACAAATATAGCGTTAAATTCATTTAAAGAACCAACAGTATTACTATTAGGTGGAACTGATAGAGGACATTCATTCCATGATTTAGACGATTCTATCACTAATGTAAAAACAATTATTTGTTATGGAGAAACAAAAGATAGAATAGAAGAATACGCTAAAGAGATGAATATACCTTGTTATAAATCTAATACTTTAAAAGAAGCATTTGAAGATGTTAAAAAGGTTATGGAAAAAGGTGATGTAGTATTACTTAGTCCAGCTTGTGCATCTTGGGATCAATATAAATGTTTTGAAGATAGAGGAAATGAATTTAAAAGTTTAGTAGAGGAGATTTAGTATGAATAAAAAACATGTTTATATGATTGGTATTGGTGGTATCAGCATGGGTGGTATTGCTAAGATATTAGTAAATTATGGATATCAAGTATCAGGTTCTGATATGGTAGAAAATGACGAAGTAAAAGAACTTGAAGAACTAGGTATAAAAGTTAATATTGGTCAAGTAAAAGAAAATATAACTGATGATATAGATTTAGTTGTTTATACAGCTGCTATTCCTGATACTAATGAAGAACTAGTCAAAGCAAGAGAACTTGGAATAGAAACAGTTGAACGAGGAGTTTTCTTAGGAGAACTTACTCGTAATTTTAAAGATTGTATTGGTATTGCGGGTACTCATGGAAAAACAACTACATCTTCTATGGTATCTTGTGTATTTGTAGAAAAAGGATTAGATCCATCTATTCAAATAGGTGCTAATTTAACACAAATAGGTGGAAATTATAGAGTAGGAAAAAGTGATTATTTTATTATTGAAGCTTGTGAATATAAAGATAGTTTTCAAAACTTTAAACAAAGAAGTGCGATTATTACTAATATAGATAATGATCATTTAGACTATTTTAAAAATATAGATAATATTTCTAAAACATTTGAAAAATATGTATCTAAACTTCCAGAAGATGGAGTATTAGTTCTTAATATGGATAATGCTAGATGTTATGATTTAAGAAACTATACTAAAGCAAATGTAATAACAGTTTCAGAAAATAATAAAGAAGCTGATTATTATACTGATAATATTACATATGATGATAGGGGTTGTCCATCATATGATGTATATAGAAATGATGAATTAGTAAAAAGAGTATCTCTTAATGTTAGAGGAGAACATAATGTATTAAACTCACTTGAAGCATTTGCTTTATGTTCTTGGTACGGAATAGATAATGAAACTATCGTAAAAGGTCTATCTAATTTTACAGGAGCTTCTAGAAGAATGGAATACAAAGGTAAATTTAATGGTGCGAACGTATATGATGATTATGGTCATCATCCAACTGAAATAGAAGCTACTTCAAATGCAATATTAAAAGAAAAACATAATGAGAGTTATGCAATATTTGAAGCTCATACGTATAGTAGAGCAGTAGAACATATGGATAGTTTTGTTGAATCATTAAGAAAATTTGATCATATTATAGTTATTGATATATATGCTGCTAGAGAAGAAAATATATATGGTGTTAAACCAGAAGATATAGTTGAAAAACTAGTTAAACATGGAAAAGATGCAGTATATATAAGTGACTATGATGAAATTAAAAAGTATTTAAGTTCAAGAGTTAAAGAAGGAGACTTAATTATTACTATAGGTGCGGGTAATGTTACAAAAGTTGCGTCTAAATTAGTAGAAGACTAAGTCTTCTTTTTTTGTTATAATTATATTGGAGGATATATGAAAAAAATAAAGAAACCTTTAATTATAGTATTAATAATAATATTTCTTTTAATTATTAGAAATGTTGTTATTAATTCAAATTATTTTAAATTAAAAACTTTGTATTTGAATCCAATCAAAAAAAATCAAAAATATGATAATTATGTGTATGATGAATATTATAATCATACATGTATTATGTTTTATGAAGGTGAAGAAATAGAAGTAAAAATACCTGAAACAATAAATGGTAAAAAAGTAGAGTCTATAGATGATTCTGCATTTTATGGAAATGCTAAAATAGAAAAGGTTATTATTCCAAAATATGTAATTAGAATTGGACATCAAGCATTTATAGGTAATAATAATTTAAAAGAAGTATACTTGCCAGATAATATTACTGATTTAGGTCCATATTCATTTGATGTTTGTCCTAAATTAGAAAAGATATATGTTAAAAAAGGATCTAAAACAGAAAAGTCACTAAAAAATACGAAATATTATAAATATGCTCAGTATAAGTAAATATAGTGTAAATAAATATATAAAATTTAGAAGTTTATTAGTATTATGATATAATTAATATGATGGAGGGTATAAAAATGGACGTTAAAATATTAGAAAAAAATAAAGTTGATGTAAAACATGGATTAGAATTATTAGGAGATATGGATTTTTATAATGAAACAATAGAAACTTTTTATAAAAATATAGATAAAAATATCAAAGATTTAAAGAAATTTAAAGAAAAGAAAGATTTTGAAAACTATGGTATTTTATCTCATTCAATAAAATCAGATTCTAAATATTTAGGTTTTATGGATCTTGCTGAAATAGCTTTATCTCATGAAATGGCAGGTAAAGGTAGCGATGAGAAATTTATAGAAGAAAATTTTGATTCATTTATGGAAGAAATAAATAGAATAGTAAGTGTTGTTAAGGAATACTTAGGGAGGTAAGTATGTTTAATCCAATTATTGAAGAACAAGCAATATTAGTATGTGATGATAGTAACATAACTAGAAATTTAATAGAACATGTATTTAAAGATAAGTATAAAGTATTAATGGCTACAAATGGTAAAGGTGCAATGGATATAGTAGATGTAATGGCTGATTCAATTGTCGCTATATTACTTGATTTAAATATGCCAGATGTAGATGGTTTTGATGTTCTAGATTATTTTAAAGAAAAAGGAATACTAGATAAAAAACCAGTTTGTATAGTAACAGGAGAGGATGCTCCAGAGATAATAGGTAAAGTAAAAACTTATCCAGTAACTGCAATACTTTTAAAACCATTTAGTGCAGAACAAATACAAGCTGTTGTAAGTAAAGCTATAGAAATGAAAAAAGGCAAGTAAAATTTGCTTTTTTTTTGCTTTTATGCTATATTAATATCCGTTTGAAAAAGGGGAAAAAACCATGTCAAAAATAGAAAATTTAAGTAAAGAAAATTTAGAGTATTTATCTAAACAATTAAAGCAATATAAATATCATAGTGATTCCATTAATAAAGCAAATGAAGTATTAACTGAAGTACTAGAAGAGTTAAAAGTTAAATTTGCGGAAAATGGGAATGTTTTAGCGTACCATGATTGTAGAATAAAAACTCCAAATAGTTATTTAAATAAGATTTTAAAAAATATAGATAATACTGAAAATAACGAATATGATAATATGCACGACATTGTTGCGCATAGATTAGTTTGTTTAAATTTAACAGATGTATACGAATTTTTAGACTTACTTAAAAAATGCGATAAAATTAATATAATTGAAGATCCTGATAAAAGAGACTATATTTTTCGTCCTAAGAAAAGTGGATATAGAAGTCAACACGTTATATTAGAAGTTCCATTTATAGACGAAGATGGTGTTGAACAAAAAGTTAAAGCTGAAATTCAGTTAAGAACAATTTTCCAAGATATATTCGCAAGAGAGGAACACAAATTAGGATATAAAAATAATGGTAAAATATCAGAGGAAGATAGAAAAGCATTAAAAGATCTAAGTGAGGAATTATATTTCTTTGACTTATCATTAGATAAAATGGCAAGACCTACTAAAAAAGAGTTAGATGAAAACAAAGAAGACTTAGAATTAGTGGAAAGAGAATTTAATGAAACTGCTAATTTATATAAAATTATATTTAACGATTTAGACAATATGATAAAAAGTACATATGATGAATATGAAAAGAAAGCGGATATTCTTCACATTAATAGTAGAATAAAATCAGTACCAAGTATTAAAAGAAAACTTATAAAGAAAAAATTAAGTTTCACAAGTGAAAATATTCTTTATGGATTAAAAGACGTTATTGGTTTTAAAATAGTATGTACTGACTACGATAACGTTAAGGATTATATTTCTTATATTACAAAAAAACTTAGTGAAAGTGATAAAGTTATAATAAAAGAAACAAGTGATCATTTAGATGAAGCTAAAGATAGTGGTTATAGAGGGTATAAAATAAATCTAGATTATTGTCCTAAATATGTGGTTGATAAACCAATTACTATTGAGATATTAATAAGAACAATGGTTCAAGATGCTTGGGCATTACAACAAGATGCTAGGGTATATAATAAAGAAGAAAGTTATGAAAATAAAAAAGATTGTATAGAAACATCTAGAGGATTAAAAGGACTTAGTTTTCCTTTGCACCGCGTTGAGATGTCATTAAATGAATTAAAAGAAAAGAATCATGAAAATAGTGCTCCAGCAAGAAATTTAGTAAAAGAAGTTAAAGAATATGAAAATAAAAAAATTAGAAAATTATTATTAGAAAATAAAAATAATGAAGAGTAATCTTCATTATTTTTAATTTGAATGTCTAAAATAACCATTTATTAATTCCTTACTCTGATTTATACTTATAAAAGCTTTATTATCAATATTATTGATAATATCTATTATTTCATTTTTTCTTTTGTTATTAATGAAAGAGTAAATAATATAATTTTCTGATCCATATAATCCACTAGAATTAACTATTGACCCTGAATAACCTTTTTCTTTTAACACTTCAAACACTTCTTCTTTGTTTGTTATTACTTGAACTAATAATTTCTTTTTAGAATATTTAGTGGTTATAAATGATGCCAAATAACTACCGATAGAGTAACCAAGTGCGTATACTATACCTATTAATATAGTATTATTTTCTAAAGCTATTTTTATTATAATGAACCAAATGATAATTTGTATAAAACTAAGTACTGATCCCATTATTCTTTTTTCATCTATTATAAGTATTGTAGATATAGTAGAAGTAAAAGCCTCAATTACTTTTAATATAAAGACAAGCAAATAAATCATATAATCACCATTATTAGTTTTAACTTATATACAAATAATATTCTTTTATGATATAATAACCATTAGTTTATGGAGGTTAATATGAGTAATAATAAAAAAACAATTGAAGATTTATATGAAAAAGAATTAGAATTATATAGTAATTTAAAAACTATTTCGTATGAAGAAGTAGTTGATTTATTAAAAGATGGTGGTATTCATTCTCAAGTTGGATATTTCACATGGTTAGATGTTATTAATAGAAAGAATTATTACTGTGTTACTGTATTACATCAAGATGATGAAATAAGTTCTACGGAACAATATTTGGCAGAAGATCAAAATCCAATAGATATATATAATAATTTAATAAAAATGATAGAAACAAAGAAAATAAAACCAGTATTTAAGATGTTAGATTTTTTTGAAACTGAAATATTTTGTTCTCTTGGTAATAATAAAATAATATTTCCAAGAGAAATAGTACAAAATGCTTATGATTCTTCATGTGATGAAAAAGAAGATGGAATAAGATGTATTTATGGAAAAAAAGAAATCTATATTCCAAAAGTATTAAATAAAGAAACAAAATATAAAAAAACAAAAGAATACACTATGTAATTGGTGATTTTATGAAATTAAAGGTAGATAATTTTAATTTAAAAGATACTATTACTTGTGGACAAATATTTAGATTTGAAGAATTAGATGATTCTTCTTTTGATGTTATATTATCTGATAGAGTAATAAATATTAAACAAGAAGATAATAATCTAATAATTAATTCAAGTAATATGAATAATATAGAAGAAGTAATAAGAAACTATTTTGATCTTAATTATGATTATAATTCTATAAATAAAAAGTTATTAGAAATAGATAAGAATAATAAAGAGATAATAGATGCTTGTATAGGTTTAAAAATGATTAATGAACCTAAACTAGAAGTAATAGTAAGTTATATATTATCATCTAATAATAGAGTTTCTCAAATAAAAAGTGCATTAGATAATATATCTAAAACTTATGGTCAAAAAGTTATATTTAATAACAAAGAATATTATTTATTTCCTTCTTTAGAAGAATTATCTAAATGTGATATAGAGACTTTAAGAAATTGTAAAACAGGTTTTAGAGATAAATATATATATGAATTTGTTCAAAAAGTAATTAATAAAGAATTTGATATAAACTTAATTGAAAATATGAATAGTAAAGATGCATTAAATTATTTAATGACTTTAAATGGAGTAGGAGAAAAAGTTGCGTCTTGTATTTTATTATTTGGTTATCATAGATTTGATGTATTTCCAATTGATACTTGGGTTAAAAAATATATGAAAGATAAATATAATATTGAAGGAATAGATAATATAAGAAAATTTACTTACGATAAATATAAAGAACTATCTGGTATTGCAATTCAATATATGTTTCATTATAAAAGGAATAAGAATTAACTTATTCCTTTTTTTATTGAATAAATAGACATAACACAGCTGATAAATATAGAGTATAACCATTCTGCTGCGATTATATTTTCTATATGCTGAATAAAATCAAAATAATTAATCTTTTTCATTAAAGAATATTCTGGATAAGTAAAATTAATAGATAAATCTATTCCAAATATACCTATAATCAATATAAATAGTATAAGTATATGAATCATACTAAGTATATAAAAAAGAATTATAGATTTATTACTTATTTCATTTTTAGGTATAAATATAAGCATAATAGATGGACTAACAAAATAAAACATATATTTTATTGATCCAATAATTATATCACTTATATTAGGATTAATTGGTTTAAAATTATCTATTTCAATTGATGGACATAAATTAATAAAAGAAAATAGAATTGTTATAGATGTTATTATAAATAAAATAAAAGATACTTTAGATATAGTTTTAATATCTTTAATATAACTAATAGGTAATAAAAACATAAGTATAATTATAAAACTAGGAGTTGCATCTAAATATTTATCTTGTACATATATCTTTATTAAATATAAAGTATATATAAAATAAATAGATAAAAGTATTACTAATAAAATCTTTATAAATCTATTTGGTTTAATTTTTAATATAAAAAATATAGGTATAAAAGAAAGTAATGATCCAAATAAAACAGAATATAAATTACCAGTTTTTAATATATCATTTAAACCTATATGTAAGAACATGGTCTCAGTTAAAAAGAATATAATAGAAGCATACATATATTTACTTATTTTCATATTTTTCTCCTTTACTAGATTTATTAATTTCTCCTGTTCTAGTTATATTAGTGTTAACTTTTATCTTTACTTTATATTCTTCATTATTATATTTAGGATATTTTAAATAAATATATCTTTTTAATCCTAGAAACTGACTTTTAGAATTTTTTTGTTTTTCTAAAGCTTTATTAATATAATTTTTTATCATCTTATTAGTATCTTGTTCTAATTTATTTTTATTAATACTATTTATACAGTTATATTCATTTAATGCACTCTTATTCTCTATATTAAAAGTAATAGTATAGTTCTTATCTACTTTAACCTTAGTCTTACTATTTAATATAGAAACAGATGCATAATTATCTTTATCACATTTAATAGGTATTACCATTTGATCTATATCATCTCTTATAAAGTTATATCCAATTGTTTCATCCTTATTTAAATAACTTTCTAATTTACCATTATATGTAATACCTACATAATCGAGTACTATTTTAGTTTTAGGATAAGTAGATTCATTATTTTTTAGAGTAGTGCCATCTTTATCATAATCTTTAACTTCTAAAACTGTAATGACAGGATCTATATACTTTTTTAAATAATATGATACAAATTCATCTAATTTAGAAGAATGAGTAATGGCGCTATCAACATCCGCAGAATCAATAACATTTTTAACAAAATCCGCTGGTATTGATTCAGGAGAAGTCATAACTTTAATAACTTTATTCGCATCAATTCCTTTAGATATTGCTATAGTAAATTCATCTTTAATCTCTGGTAATCTTTGAAATAAATCTACAATATCAATTATGCCATCTTTTGCTACTTCTTCAGAAATAACTAGTTTACTTAAGTGTCCACCATATAATTTCTTATTAGATTTTTTAGTAATATTTCTTAAAGCTTCTTCAATAGTTTTACCTTCCTCTTCATATACAATTACATTACTAGAATTACTATCATCTTTTGGTTTAACATTTAAAACCTGCGCTCCAACTAAATAATTATTTTCTTTTTTATCTATAGAAATAGAAGATACTATCGCAATCTTATTTAATTCTTTATAGTTATAACAACCTGTTAATAATAAACATAAAACTAATATAATAATCTTTTTCATATTATCTCCTTTTTAATATAAAATCATAACCAAAACTTTTAATAGAACATATTCTTATTATGAATAATAAAGTACCTATAAATATTCCATATAATCCTACAAAAGAACCTAGTAATAAAAAGATTAGCTTCCATATTCTAATAGAGTTAACTATATCATTATCATTAAATAAGAATGATGCGACTGATGATATTGCAATAACTATGATCATAATAGGAGATATAAGACCTGCTTCTACAGCAGCTTGCCCTAAGACTAAGGCTCCTACTATAGACATAGATGAACCTACTACAAATGGTACTCTTGTATCAGCTTCTCTAAGTATTTCAAAACTAAGCCAAAGAAGTAATGCTTCTATAAAAGAGGGGAAAGGAACTCCTTCTCGTTGCATACTAAAATTAATAAGAACAGAAGTAGGTAGTGTCTCTTGATTAAAAGTAGTTAACGCTATATATAAACCTGGAATAATAATCGCAATAATAAAAGATATAAATCTAATTATTCTAGTTAATATAACATTTATATTATTCTGATAATAATCATCAACTGTTTTCATATAATCAGAAAAGAATGCAGGAATAATAACTGCTTGTGGACTATTTTCTACAACGATAGAACTTCTTCCTTCAAGTAAACAAAATGTTACTAAATCTGGTCTTTCAGTCATTATATTAGTAGGAAATAAAGTCTTAGTTTCTTCTAAATGATCTACTATATAATTACTATTTAAGACATACTCTATATCCATATTCTTTAATTTAGTATCTATTTCATTAATAAAATCTTTATTACATTTATCTTCTAAATAAATAAAAGATACTTTAGTCTTACTCTCAGAACCAATTATATATTCTTTTACAATTAATTTATCTGTTCTAATTCTTTTTCTAATTAATCCTAGATTATTTTGATAGTTTTCAGTAAATGCATCTTTAGGTCCTTTTATAACTTTTTCATTAGAGGCTTCACTAATCCCTGAATCAAGAGAATATTTAGTTTCAAACGCAATATAATCTTTATCAATATTAATAATAGTAAAACCAGAATATAAACAAAATAATAATTCTTTTTCTTCTTTTAGTTCCACTATATTAGAACTAGGTAATTTATCTTTAATTAATTTAATATTATCTAATTCATTATTAGTAATTGGTCTTAATATAAAATCATTTATATCAGAAGATGTACATAAAGATTCAAAGTATATTATTTTAATAGTTTTATTATTAATAATTAACTCTCGAATTTTTAAATCTGGATTATTATTTTTAAGTTTATCTATATTCATAAAAGGCTCCTTAAATATAGTTTGTGCAAAAAAATTAAAAATATAGTATAATATATGCCAGGAGATTTTTATGGAACTGGAAAAAGAATTAATTATAGATATAGTTAGATTTAATAATGAAGGTGACGGAGTTGGATTATATAATGACTTTGTTATCTTTGTTAAGGGTGCATTAATAGATGAAAAGGTGCATGTTAAAATAGTTGATATTAAAAAGAATTATGCTGTTGGGAAACTAATTGGAGTTTTATCTCCAAGTGAAGAAAGAAGAGTTCCTGTATGTCCATACTATAATACTTGTGGTGGATGTAATATCATGCATATGAGTGAAGAATTACAATTAGAATTTAAAAAGAAAAAAATAGAAGATATATTTAAAAAAGTATGTAAGATTGATTTAAATGTAAAAGAAATATGTTCTTATAATAATTTAAATTATAGAAATAAAGTAGTATTAAGAGTTGAAGGTAATAAAATAGGATATTATAAACCTAGAAGTAAAGATCTTGTTGATATAGAAGAATGTAAGATATGTGATGAAAAGATTAATGATACTATAAAGATTATAAGAGAATATATTAATCATTATAAAACTCATAAAATAAATGAAGTAATCATAAGAACTGCTAGAGATGAAGTTATGATCTATTTTGATAGTCTTAATCCTACATGGCAAAATAAGTTTATAGAAAGATGTAAAAATGTAACAAGTATTTATGTTAAAAATAAACTTATTTATGGTTTAGATAGTATCAATCAAAAGATTAATAATTTAGGATTTGATATATCTCCTAAATCATTCTTCCAAGTTAATCCAGAAACTGCATCTAATTTATATAAATATGCTTTAAAAAGAGTTAATGATCAAAATATAACTGTTGATTTATATTCTGGAACTGGAACTATCGCAATGGCTTTAGCAGAAAAAAGTAGAAGAGTAATCGCAATAGAATCAAATAAATCAGCAGTAGCGAATGCCAAAAGTAATCTAGATTTAAATGATATAGATAATGTAGAATTTAAACTAGGTAAAGTAGAAGACTTAATAGATGAATTAAAAGAATTTAATATAGATACTTTAGTACTAGATCCACCAAGAAGTGGTAGTGATAAAAAAACTTTAAAATCTTTATTAAAAATTAAACCTAAATCTATAGTATATATTTCTTGTAATCCAGTTACACTAGCTAGAGATTATAATGTAATAAGAAGTATGTATGACATATTAGAAGTAAAAGCATTTGATATGTTCCCAAATACACACCATGTGGAAACAGTTATAATATTAGAAAGGAAGAATTAATATGCAAATAATAGAGTATGAGAAAAAATATCTTGAAGATGTAAAAGATTTATTAGTTGAATTAGAAGAATATATTTTAACTGTAGATAAAGATAATCTAGATCAATTACACTCCGATTATAGAGATAAAATGGCTTTGTTAGATTTAGAAGAAGTAAATACTAATAATGGAAAATGCTATCTAGCTGTTGATGAAGATAAAGTAGTTGGTTTAATAATGGGGATTATTAGAAAGTTTGATGAGAATGATTATCTTGATTATAAATGTCCTAAAGAGGGAGAAATAACTGAATTAATAGTTACTTCTAAAACAAGAAGTAAAGGTGTTGGACAAGCACTAATAAATAAAATGGAAGATTATTTTAAATCTGTAGATTGTGAATATGTTTTAGTTGATGTATTTGCGTATAATAAAATAGGAATTGATTTTTATAATAAAAATGGATATCACCACAGAATGTATACAGATATTAAAAAATTATAATATGTTCGTAATACTCAGTGCCACTTCTAATAATGGAGATGAATTGATATGTTCTTTATCTACAGAACGATAAAAACGATATGTTCACCCAGTACAGTACACTCATGTGGAAACAGTTATGGTTTTAGAAAAGAAAGATGTTTAAAAGACATCTTTTTTTAATTGTAAAATAGTAATATTGCGATTACTAAAAGTAAGAAAAAAAGTATATTCTTGTGATATAATAAATATGAGGTGTAAACTATGAATGAGTATATTAATTTAGATGAAAAGAATATTGATGAAGAACATATTTGTTGTGCAATTGGTGATCCTAAACATCAAGATGGTGTTGATAAAAAGAAAGAATGGATAAAAAGTAAATTAAAAGATGGTCATGTATTTAGAAAGCTAAATGCAAGAGGTAAAATCTTTATTGAATACGAACCAATAGAAACTGCTTGGGTTCCTATTAATGGAAAAAACTATATGCATATTTATTGTTTATGGGTTGCTGGTAGCTTTAAAGGAAAGGGTATTGGTAAAGAATTATTAGAATATGCTATTGAAGATGCTAGAACTAAAAAAATGAGTGGTGTTTGCACATTAGTATCACAAAAGAAAAAACCATTTATTGGAGATAAAAAATTCTTTGAACATTATGGATTTAAAGTTGTAGACACAATCAATGATTATGAATTAATGGCACTTTCCTTTGAGACATCTGAAACACCAAAGTTTAGTGATACAGCTCGTAAGATGGAAATTGATAGTCAAGATTTTACTATTTATTATTCTAATGAATGTCCTTATGTAGAATATGAAGTAAAAGAATTATCTGATTAT
>JAGAHP010000004.1 GCA_017627015.1 Bacilli bacterium | reverse complement strand
TATGTCCCACAATCATTCTTAGATGATATTTGTTTTGAAATAAACACTATGCCAAGAAAAATATTTGACTTTAAAAGTAGTTGTGAGATAGAATTAAATTATAAATAAAGTGGTGCGGTTGAAATTACAAAAAAGAAAAAAGTGATGAATTTATTTCATCACTTTTTTTAAATGTTTTTGCAAATTTTTATCCACACAATAAATATAGCAACCTTTCATGCCTCTAGTCATTAAGGTTCTATATGTACTTTTTATAATAATTCAGCTATTTTACTGCTTCTTCATATCTCAAAGCTAAATCTATTAAATAATCTTTTCTCATTAACTTATCTAACCAATTCTTAGGAATAGAATCTATTCCATAAACAATACCAGCCATAGAACCTGCAATTCCACCAATAGTATCAGTATCATTACCTATATTAGTAGAAGCAATAATAGTTTCTCTATAATCATTAGAATTCATAAAAATCCAAAATGCACATTCTAAAGTATCAACTACATAACACTCAGATTTAATTTCATCAATAGTACAATCTTTTATATTACCCTTTAATATTCTTTTATATTTATCAACAGAATCTTTATCATACATACTATAATCTAATCCTTGTATGTAACGATAAGAATCTTCTTTACTATTACCATCTAATAAAGATCCTATATACTTAATATAAATATAACATGCTAATTTACTAGTATCATGTCCATGAGTTAACTGAGAAATATCATTAGATAACTTAATAGTATCCTCATCGGATAACTTCTTACTCCAACAATATAACGCAATAGGTAATATTCTCATTAAAGAACCATTACCATTAGAATACTCATCTCTCGTTGAACAATTAAGTGGTTCTACTCCTTTAGAAAACTGTCTAATCGCATATAAACATGTATTACCTACATCAAATGTAGATCCTGCTGGGGTATATTCTCCTTTAGTAATCCAATCTTCCCACTTACTCATTATATCTGAATAATCAAATTCTCCGCAGTCTAAATATGATTCTATAGTACTTATTTCCATAGATGTATCATCTGACCAAGAACCAATTGGCTGACCTACTTTTTGAGAATAAACCATTTCAGTAACTGGTTTCTTTAATAAATGCTCTCTTAAACAAAATTGTGTAGGTACACCCATTGCATCTCCAACAGCATGACCTATAATAGCATCAACATACTTAGACATATTATCACCACTTTATATAAGTATAACATAAAAAAGCATATACAACTTTTATAACGTATATGCTTTTTTAAATATTTTTCTTTAATTCTTCTCTAAGTGCATCATCACAAGCATAAATGTATAATCCATTTACTCCTCTTGTTAATAACACACCTAATTCATGCCTTAAAAATCTATCAGCAAAGCTTTCCTTAGTACCATCAGCTAATGTTCTTCTTCGTATTGCTCTATCGTTTCTACTTTCTGATGCATCATGTTGAACTTTACCATCTTTAAAAAACGTTGATGGTCCTATGATTACTCCAACATAATTTAAATCAAATCCTTGAATTGTATAAATAGATCCTACTTCATTAACTGTAATTGGATTTTCTGCCCAAGAAATAGAATCATCCTTCTTACCTATCAATTCATAATTCCATGGTTTACTCCATTTTGGATTATCTCTTGGAATATCTACACTCCAGTGTTCTTTATCTTCTGGTGGATTATTACCATTATAATCCCAGTCATATGTCGCAACAATTCTTGAAAGAAAAGTATTTTTACTATTGGATTTAGATTTAATCGCATTTTCTAATTGATTTACCGAATCAAATACCTTTATCTCATAATCTCCCCTATGACGAGTTAAAGGTTTAATTTTATCATTAAAAGCAAAATCATAAATCCAATTTTGAATACTCTTATTACATTGCATTCTTAATTGTTCATCTAATACTATGGACTTCATAGAAGATAGATTTCTATATCCTTCTATAACATCTTCTGCTATATATTGTTCTGTGTTTAAAACTTGAAATGGATCTAACATAGCAATTACTACTTTAGCGCATTTCATTAATTCATATAATTGATTTGATGTTTCAAAATGCTTGCTATCAAAGGATTGATTATATCTAGTTAATAATAAATGTGCTTCATCAACAAAAATAACATCATACAACTTATCTCTCTTAATAGGATATCCATCTCTAGAAATAAATTGATTTAATAAAGTAGTAGCTTTAAAAACTTTCTTTTCGTTATTATTTGATAAAGAAAGTTTTTCAATAATACCATTATATACTTTTAATTGCTCATTATGATTAACGACAATAGCACAATCTAAATCTCTTGAAACACTACTATCTTCCTCTTCTTCCATAAGAAATCTATTACATAAATCATAATAAATACTACTCATTAATACTGTTTTACCAGTACCAGCAGAACCTTCAATTAATAATAATTGATTTTGTTGTTTTGATAATAGTATTTCTTCAATTTTTAAAAGTATTTCTTCTTTATATCTTAATTGTTTACCTTTTAATTTATGTAATGGAGATGCTTTAAATAAAGCAGAATCCATTACTTTATTTTGAGGAAGAAATAATGTTGGATTAAGTTTATTTAACTCTTTCCAAATACTTTTAAAAATACTATCAAATTCTTCAACTGGATAATACTCATTTTGTGGATTTCCTCTACCATTACAAATCTTTTTAACATTATCAGTACCACTTAAATAATGCATTAATTTATTTTCAATATCCAAAGTTAATGATTTATTAAACTTTGGATGAGCAATAACATATAAAGAGGCATCATCTTTTAACAAATTATTTTGCCATTTACCTCTATAAGTTTTTTTCTCATAATGTTCTAGTGTTCTTCTAATAATATTATTTGTTTCTCCAACATATACTTCATATTTATCTTTATTTTTCCAATTATGAATATAAACAGTTGGGTAATCTTTAATTATCTTCTTATTTTTTGAACTTTTATCAACCTCTTTAGAAAACTCCATCAATTTATCTAAATTGTCTGGTTCAATCCTTTTAACAATTGGTAATACTAACTCACTCATAATTACACCTCTTATAACTTATCGTATTTAGTACTCTTTCCCTTTGCTTTTTCCACAGGATATTTTTGTTCAGATATTTTCATTTTATCCAATACTATTTGTTTAGGATCTACTCCTATCTGATGACAAAGTAAAATACAATAATTCATTACATCCGCTATCTCATATTTTAATTCATCTTTATCATAATTATTATTCCATTGAAAACACTCTAACAATTCTCCTGCCTCAATTGATATAGATTTAGCTAAATTTTCAGGTGTATTAAATTGTAACCAATCTCTATCTTCAGCAAATTTTACAATTTTTTCTTCTAATTCTTGCATAATTATCACCTATTTCAATTATACCATAATTATTTACTTTTTAAATTCGATACAACTAAAAAAGTGTATTACTACACTCTATTACAAAATTATATATATTTTTATTTATTAAATCTGTCAAAAATTTTAGATTTAACATTATTTCTAAATTCAACAATATATTTTTCATTAGGATAAACTTTTATAGCTCTATCTACATAATCAATAAATTTTCTTGTTTTATTATTTTTATTAATGGCATTCTTAATAATTTGATGTTTATCTATTTTCGTGTGTTTCTTTTTTCCTTTTTCTATTCGTAGATTTTCACGAGCTATCATTTCATCTATTTTTCTATACAGTTTATAATAGAATTTAGTCAAAGTTTTATCTCTAAATTTTATATTTTTGCCATCAAATGAAAATCCTAAATAACTTACAGAATTATTCCCATTACGCATATTATAAATATCTTCATGGAGGGATTTAATTGATTCTCCATCATATAAATATCCTGAAGTTTTTTCAATGTTTAATTCTATTGTATTATACTCCTTACTTATATTTTGAATTATATTCCAAATTTCAGAAATCGATTCAATTTCATTACTTGGAATTATGATAATAATATCATCTGAATATCGCATGTATAATCCATGTTTATTATCAACATAATTTTTTATGTACTTATCAAAATCTATCATATAAATATTAGCAAATATTCCACTCAATGGTGAACCTTGTGGAATCCCATAATTTTTATCATTTTTTATTATTTTATTTTTTAATTTTTTCTTTACTATTTTCCATTCTGTTTTATCTAATAAACTATTACATTTTTTCAGCGATTTTTCACTCTCTATATTATTATCTAATAGATAGGCTATAATATCTGCTTTTTCTATGTAAGAATATTTAGTCATTGATTTATAGATTTTATAATAGTCATCTGGTAGTGGATTTTGATTTAGAACAATAGATAAATTATTCTTTAATTTTTTGTGATCAATTTTATCAAAGAAATTAGACAAATCACTAACTAAAATATAACAACTATTTGTTTTCTTAATATAATCAAAAGCTTTTCTAGAGAACTCTATATTTGTCTTACCTTTAAGACATGTTCTATACGCAATCACACTATTACTTATATCTTTTTCTACCGCATAGCTATTATATTCATCATTTAGCAAATGAGAATACCATTGATATATATACCTATCAATATGAGATGCATACTTTATTGGCCTACTTTTCTCTTTTCTTTCATGACTATTCTTATCACGTTTAACATATTTATGCATAGTGATAGTATAACTAATGAAAGGATAAAAGGCATGCTTTGAAACAAAATTTGGATTTTTAACTTTATTTATTACATCATCAATTTTTATTTTTTTATCTATATGTTGATAATTTTTTTCTTTAAAAACTTTTTCCATAATCTCCACCAATTTAAAGAAACACATCTAGGATGCAGCCTCCCTTATAGATGTGTTCATTAATAACCTTTCAATTTTCTATTCTTCATATTAAAATATACTCAGTTCTTTGCAATGCTGCTACCTCATTATTAAGTTTGATATAATTAATATAGTAAAGGATTTATTATTCTTCACATTAATAATTATACTGTCAAAGCGAGGTGGTTCAAATATGAACTTTAACTTTAACATAACAACAATTATCAAATTAGTATTGACAATTGACATTCTAAACACATAGTACAATTTACCATGGCACCTAATATTATACTCATATAATTGTTAATGTCAATCCATATCAGCCTAATGTCATCAAATAATTCTAAGCTTCCGGTATTTCAAAATCAATATAATAGTCTTCTGGAACTTCATCATCTAATACGATGTCATAAAGTAATGATGAGTGTTTTTTTCCATCTTCTTCTGTAATCAAAGTAATCACCCACATTTTAGCTATTATTATAGCATAAAAGTGGCAAATAATTGCCAATTTTTTATTGGAAAGTATCAGTTTTAAAGCAATTTGCTATGATATTTAATCTTTCTTTTATACTCTTCCAATCATCATTTAAATTTAACGTTTTTACCATAATTTTATGTTGATTTAATGTATCGGTAATTGATATAGATGGTTCATCAGTTGTTTGTGCATAAAGTAACATACCATAAACGTTTCCCTTTTTCAGTGGATCTTGATTATCCACATAAGTTAATATTTGATACAAGTTATTATTTGAAATTGTCTTGCACCTTGCATTTAGATAATTATCTCGTAATATTTTATTATAAAATTTAGCATCAATTATTAACATTCTTTCTTCATATGTTAATGTAATATCAGTCTTCATCATTGGAATATAAGATGTAAGTGGTTTATTTGTTAAATATAATTTCTTTGAACAAGCATTTAGTTCAGGGTAATGCTTTCTATAATATTCCTTTATAAAATTTTCATATATTGCACTAATTCTAGTATCATCTAAAAATTCTTTAAATTTGTTATTGCCATTTTTATCACTAACAATCAATCCATTTAATATTAGCTTACATAAATCAACTATATATTTATACGACATATTATTTCTATTAAATTTAATCTGATCCCATTTAATCGCTTTAATTTCAATTATATCCACCTTATTAAAATAGTTTAATAATTTTTTTATAGATTCTTTTGACCATTTACCAATTTTATTAGATTTAATTAAATAATACATTGTTGTTTTAATTACCCTATTTAACAAACAATTTTCATTATACTCATCAAATTCACAATATACTTTTTTTCTTGTTAGCGAATTTTTGTTAATTGTTTCATTTATATTTATTTTTCCTCTAATGGTCCCAAGTTCATCTATTGTACCTATATATTCTCTATGTAATCCTTTTTTAACTTCTTTTTTTATGATAAGACATAATAATAAAGAAAATAAATTATATATATTATCAAAAGCCTCAGAGCCTAACTCAGCTTCATCCTTTTCATTCAACAATTCTCCATAAAATGAATAACATAACATATAATATATATTTTTTACTTTATTATCAACATTAATCATTTAATACTCCATTTAAAGCATCTTTCCATTGGATAATAGAATCAGGATTATCATACCAATATTCTTCTAATAAAGGAATTATTTCGTATGTAATTATATCTTCGATATCTCTTTTATTTCCTTTCCTATCTTTTATATCAGGGCAAAAATAGCTATGACCAATTTTAAATCCTGAACCAAGTGATTTATCATCTTCTATTGCATCATTAATTTTCTTGATAATTTCAATTATTTTATTAAAATCTTGATCAAATTTATCATTAAAAGCTTTTATAAATTTAGGACTATCAAATGCTGGCTCAATTCTTATAAATGAAAATCTTCTTCTTAAAGCATAATCAATTAAAGCAAGTGATCTATCAGCAGTATTCATCAAACCGATTATAAACAAGTTACTTGGAACACTAAAAGGTAATTCTGAATATGCTAGTGTTAATTCATCGCCACGCTTATCAGATTCGATAAGCATTAATAATTCTCCAAATATTTTACTTAAATTTCCTCTGTTTATTTCATCTATAATTAAATAAAACTTTTCTTTAGGATTTGATTCAGCTTTTTTACATATTTTATAAAACAAACCCTTTTCAAGTTTAAATCCGTTTTCAGTTGGTCTGAATCCTTCAATAAAATCTTCATATGAATAACTTTGATGGAATTGAATTAATTGAACTTGACTCTTATCTTTTCTACCTATGATAGAATAAGCCAATCTTTTTGCCATAAATGTTTTTCCAACACCAGGAGCACCTTCCAAAATAATATTCTTCTTTTTTTCAAGAACGGATACTATTGAATTATATTTTTTTTCATCAATAAAAACTTCATTTAGAAAATCATTTTTATCATATTTCTCATCATTATTTTCTTGTTCAACTTCTTCAATTTCCTCATTTTCAAATTCATTTATGAATCTCCATAAAGCATATCCAAGCCATTGAGGATCATCAGATAGTCTTTCTGGAAATGCCTCTTTAAAAAATTTACAAATATTAAATGAAATTCTTGCAGATATACCATCGTCTTGCGATTGTATTTCAAATAATTCAGTAATTGTTTGTAACTTTCCTCTTGAACCAATTGAAATAAAATAATTAGGATAATATAAAAAACATAATTTTGCAGCTATTAATGGGATTGTTTGTATTAAAGGGTATTTTTCTTCAACATTAGGGAATTCATTTGTTTCACCTATTTCAGTTAAAAAATCACATAATTGATTTCTAAAATTAATCCAATATTCCTCAGGATTGTCAATAACTTCATTTTTATATCCTCTATAAACATTATCCTTACTAAAATATATTCCATGTTTTGCAGAGCTTCCCCCTCCACAACCCATTCCAGCATGTTTATACTCACCAAATTCTAGTTTATATGATAAAGAATTAACAAAATTATCAGTACCTAAAGCATATTCTTCTAGGGACATATTTTTTAATTTCGATATAGGATATTCTACATTAAATTTTTCTCTAAGTTTAATTCCATTAATTGCTTCTTCATTTAATTTATATTCTTCTATATTATCAAAATAATATTTTTTAAATTTTTCTATTATATTGATATTGTCTTCTTCTATTGTAGTCATATTAATATCTTCTAAAAATTTTCTATATTGATTCATAGCTGCTGAATTTGTATTATGACTGGCTACTCTTCTTTCAATGTAAGTTTGATTTTGATTTAGCTTTTCTAACAATTCATCCAATTCTTTAACGTTATCTATGTCATAGATAGATTTATTAATTAGATTTTCGTTTATTGCTTCTCTTGATACAACTGATATAGCATTAGTATAATTATTAACAGTTTTTTGTTCAAATTGATTTTTTAGCATCCATTCAACAAAACGATTTTTCATTTGATTATTCGAATCAACGTTTAAATTCAAATCATTAACCATTTCATTTATATTCTTCTCTATATCATTTTTTAAAGCTTCATAGTTATCCATATTATTTAACATCTCCTTCACTATTTAATACTAAATCTATAAATTTTTCTCTTTCTTCATTAATTATATAATCACCCTGATTCAATTTTTTTAAGTAATTACATTGTTCTTCTGATAAAAATGCAATTAAATAATTAAATGCATTATTACTTCTGTAGCTTAATACGTCATCATTATTTGAATTAATATATATATCATATTGTTTACTTTCATTTCTATACGCATTTATATAATCATCATAGTTATAACTATTTTGTAAACAATATTCCATTATATAAAACTCTTCTCTATTAATTGTTCTATATTTTTTAATAAATTTTAAAATGTCTAAATATTTATCGTAAAATTTATATTTACTTTTTATCATGTAATCAAGTGACATGCAGAGTAAATCGCTTTTAATTGCAAGCATTTTAGATAAATCTATATTACTGTCACTAGCATTCTTTATATTTCTAACAATTTGTACATATAGTAATCCGTTCTTTGTAAATAAGTCATTATAAGCAATTCCATTATTGTAATCATTAATTATTCCTGCATTATATAGAAAAGGAATAAAAGATCTAATATATGATCCAGTAAATATTTGGCTATTTATCAAGTCTTCTTGAAATTGCTGATAAGTACAATTCTTATTATTAGAATTTAAAAAATCATATAATGCTAATATTTTTTCATTAACATCTTTTGTAAAACTAATTCCTGGATTAGATACTTGATTAAGAACAATCTTTTCCATATTCATCTCCTCCAATCTGTTTCATTATTTCTATGGCAATAGCATTTGCCAATAAAGGTGGTACAGCATTACCTACTTGCTTATACTGACTAGTTCTAGAACCATAGAAAATAAAGTTATCAGGAAACGACTGAATTCTAGCTGATTCTCTAACAGTTGGTATTCTATTTTCACTATAATGAAAATAATTTCGATGTCCAGTATCTATGGTATTTGATTGTAATTTAGAATTCATTCTTTGAAACGCTTTATTGTACTTTCTAATCTCCCAAAATTCTTTTGGTAAATCTGTTATTTTACCTCCATCTGGGATTTTACTTATAACATCAATAGTTTTCTCAGTATGAACTGTGAACTCATTATTCTTTAGTTGTTTATTATTTCCCCTCATATTTTTTTGATAACTCGTTTGAGCTGATGTAGTATATTTATCTTCATAACTTGTTAAATCCGATATTGCTTCATATGTAGTCACTTTTTTTGATTTTTCCTTAGGAAATTTAAACTTTTTATTCTTAATTCCAACAAAGAAAACTCGATTTCTATTTTGAGGTACACCGTAATCTGCAGAATTTAAAATTTTATAATCGACTATATATCCTAATTTTGTAAATCTTTCTACTATATCCTCCTTAAATTTACCATTATTTAAAGTTAATAATCCTTTTACATTTTCTAAAACAAAAAACTCTGGTTTAACTTTTTCAACTATTCTACAATATTGAAGATATAAATAATTTCTATCATCATTTATATCTCTTTTACCAACCGTACTATATCCTTGACATGGTGGACCACCTACAATACCAGTTATTTTATTTTTTTTGGTAAAATCATCTAAAAACTCATTAGATATTTTTGAAACATCATCACATATAGCAACTTTGTTTTTATGATTATTATTAAATGTTTCAACTGCATCTTTCCAAAAATCAATTGCTAAAACTGTATTAAATCCGGCCATTTCAAATCCTTTGCTTAGGCCTCCACATCCACAAAAAAGATCTATAATATTATTCATTATCCAAATCCTCCTTTATTAGTTTAGCAATTGAATTAGCAAGTAAAGGTGGCACAGCATTACCAACCTGTCTATATTGACTAGTTCTAGAACCGCAGAATATAAAGTTATCTGGGAATGACTGAATTCTTGCAGCCTCTCTTACTGTAGGTATCCTATTATATAACGGATGAAAATAATTACTATGAGAATTTCCTGTATCAATAGTTACTGAAACATCTTTTTCATTTAATCTTTTGTATGCTGAAGAATGCCTATTATTTCTTTGATTAGAAAATAATTCTTTAGGTATTGATTGCCAATTTTCTCCTTGTTTAACATAAGAAATTCGTTTTTGAACAATTTCTGCCGGGTATCTAACTTCATGATTATATATATCTGATTTTTTATTCATCTTTTTTGCATATGATGACATATCTTCAAAATTTGCATTTTTTATTTCTTTTTCATTTTTTTCTAATTTGTATAAATCACCAATTGCATCCTTAACTGTTACTTTTTTTGATACTTTATTAATCTTTTCAAAATCAAAAATAAAATCTTTCGACATAACAAAGAAATTTCTCATTCTTTTTTGCGGTACACCATAATCTGATGCATCAAGAATTTTATGTGTCACTTTATATCCTCTTTTTTCAAATATTTTGTATATTTCTTTTTTTGCATATCCATTATTTTCTGTAACAATTCCTCTAACATTTTCTATTACAACAACTTTTGGTTTAAAAACATCTACAAATTTCACAAATTGAAAAAATAATTTGTTTCTAGGATCATCATCAACCTTATTCCTATTCGCTGAAGAAAACCCCTGACATGGTGGGCCACCAATAATTATATCAACACTATTTCCAAATATATCTTTAATCTTTTCTTCATCAATATTTAATATATCAGTATAAATTCCTTTAGATCCTTTAAAGTTAAAATTAAATGTATCTATTGCTTCTTTATTAAAATCAACTCCGCCAATAATATTAAAGCCAGCCATTTCAAATCCTTTGCTTAATCCCCCACATCCGCAAAATAAATCTAAAACATTATATTTTTTCATACATATCACTCCAGTTTTATTTTGAATTAATCTTCTTTAATAATTATACCATATAATTGCTATTTTTTTATTGAATTAAGAAAAAATAATTAAGTGATTTTGTTATTTAAAATTGGTATGATAATGTATTTTTAGAGGCAAAAGTGAACTGTCGCAAACGATTTGTATGCTCTCTTCAAAAAGATGTATCTAACTGGTATGTAGAATGGTACCTAAAATTAAAGAAATCCTTATAAAACAAGGATTTCTAAGACACCACCTAGGGCCCAGGGGAAAGTTTCTAACTGGTATGTAGAATAGTACTCAAAAACAAAAAATACCTTAAACAATATAAACTGTTAAGACATCACTTTAGTCACAAGGAACAACATGAGTATTAATCATTTATAATAAGTATGATTAACTATAGACTCTATCAATAATTAGTGATATACTTTCTTATACATACTAGAAAACTAGTATTGAAAACAATAAAAAGGAAGGAGGAAATTATGATATATAAAATAATGAACTGTTGGGATATAACTGATAAGATTAAATTATATAATAATATAGTTTTAATATATCAAAGAAGAGTAAACCCATACCAAGCATTCAATAATACCATTAGTAATTAAATAGTAAAAAGTTATATAAAACAAGTATATAATATGAAATAGGAAGGTAAAGATGATTATAATCAATTAAAAAACACTATTTAACGAATTAATGTTAGGTAGTGTTTTTATTTATTCTTAAAAATCATCATTTTTAAACGATATTGCCTTAGAGTCTTTTATTTTATTTATTCTAATTGATAAGTATATTTGTAATCTACAACGCTCTTTTAAAAATTCATCTTGTTGATATTTATCACCTTTGCTTGATAACCAGTCAGTTGAATTAATAATACTTTCTCTTAATTTATTTTTATTTGATAAATCATCTAACTTGTAAAAAACATGATTTTTTATGTATCTTTTACTAAATGAGGAATCAAATTTGCAATACTCTATTTCTGGTAAATTTTCTTTTTTTATTAAATAAGAATAATTAGAATATGGAAGTATTATCTTTTCAATATTAGAAATGGAATTACTATTTTTAAAAATAAAATAATTATTTGTTATTAAAACATAATCATCTTGGTTAATTTTCGATAACTCTTTTTCTATACCATTATTAGATAAAACAGAAATTGATTCTAATATTTTTACATATTTTTTATAGATTCCATTATCAAATGCCCTTACAATATCATCTTTTAAGATATCATAATTAACATTTGCAAAGAAAATATCTCTATTAATAATATTATTTATTCCTAAAACATTTTTTATATTTTTTTCTGTAGTTATAACCTTCCCATATTCTTTTAATTTTTCAACAAAAATATTATTACTATTCAATTTGTTTATAATTATATCTTTAAATTCTTTTAGTTTATTCTTATCCAAATCATTAGTCTTATTAAACTCATTTACTTTCTCTCTAGAATTTTCATACGCTTGTTTCAATAACTCAATAACTATTTTATTATTATATTTTAAATCTAATTTTTCTTCATATTTACTTTTACTATCATTATCAAAAATATTAAGAATATTTTTATAAAAATACATATCATCTTTACTTATATCGTCAAAGTCATTTTTATCCAAAGAATCATCATATAAATCAAATGAATAAATTAATTCTCTTAAAACACTATTATTATCAATTAACCATCCACCCCAATGATTTTTATAATCATGATTAGTAAAATCAAATGAATCATATACTTTTTGTACAGAAGATATTTTATTATAATAATTTTTAAACACCTTTATTACATCCCATATTCGCATGTGACCAATAAAAGAGTTTTCAGTCCAATCTAATAATTGTTTAAATATTTTATAATTATCTTTATTGTTTAATTGGGTATCCTCTTTTTCAAACCATAGAATCAAACATTTAACAATTCCAAATGAAAATTGTATATCTATTATATCTTTATTACTGATCTCTTCAGATATAAGATACTTATTATCAAAGTATATATTATCAAATATAACTGGTATAGAATCAAAATATTTTTCTTTTATTAATATATAAATTAAATATAATAAAGAAGATAACAATTCTTCATAGTAACTTAAATCCCCTTTATTTTTATAAGAATAGTAATTATAAATAAAATAATTATTACAAAAATTATAAACTACTTGTTTTTTATCAGTTTCTTTAAATAATAATTGTTGAATATATAAAAAAAGAACCATATTATTAATTTGTTTAAAATTTTCAAAATCATTTGTTTGAAAACAATCATATGAATTATAATTTAAAAAACGTAGAAATGAATTAGATTTATTAATATCTTTATAAATATCTCTAGAAATCATCTCAAGTTCTTGATAAAAATTCTTTTTTATAAAAACAAGTTTATTATTTCTTATAAATTTATATGTATCCAATAAATAATTATTTACATCAAATTCTCCTTTTTTATTAAACATTTTTCCATAATTAAAGATATACGAAAAAGCAATTTCCAATTCTTTTTCTATGTTTGAATATTCGCCAAAAATAATACAATTATCAATTTCTTCAAAAAATTTTTTATATTCTTTTAAACAATAACATATTGGATCACTGGTTGTTATTATTTCGCCAATTTTGCTACAAAAAACTACAACAGGAGCTTCAGGTGATACATAATCTGAGTACTGTAAATTATTATTTTTTTCAAATGCTGCAATTATTGATTCAAGTTTTTCTATATTGATGTCTTTTATAATTCCATTTTTAGATGAATAAATAATATCATAATTATCAGAATAATAATCTTTGTTAAAAGTTTTAAAAGACATTAAATCATTATTATTATTAATAAATTGTTCAAATGATTTTGTTTTTTCTTTGTTTATACTGTTTAATTCATATTCTTTAGCCATTTTTTCCGTTTCAATTAAATAATTGTTCATATAAAACCCAAATTCATTACTATAATATGCATTATCTATAGTTAGTTTTATTACTTCAAAAAAGGAATAACATGTAAAATATATAAAGACAATAATAAATATATTTATTATTAATTGAATAAGAATATATATATTACCATTAATATTTAAAAAAAATATTTCTTTACTTTTAACATATGAACTATTAAATCTAATTGATATTAATAACAAAACAAATAATAATATACTGATAGTGAAAGTATATTTAATTTTTGTTTTTTCAGTAATAAATTGCTTTTCAATATCAGTTTTTTTCTTGGTTATTATTTCTGCAATAAAAACAACAATTGCAATCATTAAACCTGTTAAACCTATATATATTTCTGTTCTAGTATTATTATCTAAAACAATTAATAAATCAAAAAAAGAATTCCAATAGTTATTAGAAATAATGGATATAATTTTATAAATATATATCATAAACACTCACCTCACGTCCGACTTTAATTTCATATTATATCTCAAGTCCTTCGTTATTTCAATCTTATTATTTATTCCTAATACAAATTAATACATTTTTCACAAGTATAGGAAAAAGTATGTGGCTCTGACCCTCCCCTGTTTTCCCAAAAAAAAGAAAGTATCATGTACTTTCCTATATTATTTGTTTTCATCTAGATATTCATCTAATTCTTGTTTCCAGTTTATAGATGCTTTTTTATTCATCATGCTGTCTTCAAAACACCCAACTGCGTTGAATAGTTTAGCAGTGCCCTTTCTATCTTTCTTGAAGTTTGCGATGTTGTCATTTTTTATACCTATTTGTGATCCTGCTGCATATGAATTAATGTCTGCGCCTACATAGATGAATTCAAAGTCCTTATTTTTATTAATAAGATTCTTTATATCATCTTTTTTGTATTCTCTTGATGCATTTTCATATCCATCAGTAATAATTATAAATAATACTTTATCAGTATCTTTTTGTTTCATTGAATTAATTGTGTTACCTAATGCATCATTTAATGCAGTGCATCCTCCTACAAAATAATCCTTATTAGTTAGTTTTTTTACCTTTTTAACAGGTATTCTATCATGTAGAATAGAATATGTGTCACTAAATAATACAGTAGTTATATAAGTATTATATTTATTATTCTTTTCTTTTTCTAAATACTCATTAAAACTACTAATAGTATTTTCTTCTTGACCTCCCATAGATCCACTTTTGTCTAATATAAAGACAACATCTAATTTTTTTTCTTTTTTCATAATTTATCTCTCCTTTTCTGATATAATAATATCGTATATAAAAGTGATATTGGTCGCTTTGAAGGAGACATTTATGAATATAAAGAAAAAGTTAAATGAGTATTTAGATTTATATTTAAAGCCAGTTGAAAGAGGTACTTTATTTAGAAGTTCTAAGATGATGGGGACTGGCGCAGTTTTAGCTGATATGGAATGCGCTGAATCTAGTATTATTAATTATATAAATGAGAATAAGGATGAAGATACTTTTCAAACTAAATTATTTAAGTTAATAGATGAAAGAGAGTTAAAAGATTCAGATCTATATAATAAAGTAGATATAGATAGAAGATTATTTAGTAAGATTAGAAGTAATAAGGATTATCATCCTTCTAAAGAAACAGTAATTCTTCTTGGACTAGGATTAGAATTAAATGAAAAAGAAATAGAAGAATTACTTAAAAGTGCATCTTATTCACTTCCTATGAATACTACTTTTGATTTGATTATTAGATTTTGTTTTAAAGAACATATATATGATGTGAGTACTGTTAATGAGTTTTTATATGATCATGGCTGTAAATTATTAAATGAATAAAAAAAGTGAACTATATGTGGTTCACTTTTTTAATTATTATTATCGATACTTAGTTTTTGTGCTAATGATAATCTTTTGTTGTCTATTTTTCTATTTAGTTTATATTCTTCTAATTTTTTACAATTAGGACAATATAAAAAACTATTATCATATACTAGTAGTTCAGAATTACATTCTGGACAATTAGCAATATTATCATGTTTTAAGCCTAAAAATTCATCTAATTGATCAGTTGCGGCTAAATAACTTATCATATCATTTATATCCATAAAATCACCTTTAGAACATTATATCATAATGTTGGTTTTAGTGATAAAGTATTATTATTTTTTTGAGTTTGTCTTTTTTCCATTTCTTTATAAACAGAATCTCTTATTCTACCTAGTTCTTCTCCCTCTTTTGAATAATCAAAGAATTCTCTAGTATTAACTGTACACATCCATCCATCATCTGTTAAATTATATAAATAATTTAATTCTCTAAATGATAGAACACTATTTTTATCAGTTATATCTGAATCTGGATTTTTATAATCATATCCTTTTTCATTTTTTATTTCACTTAATACTTTATTAATTGTTTTTAAATTATGACTCATAGCAAAATAAAATATAAAATCTAATTGATCTAATTCTTCTCTATTATATTTAGAAAGAAAATTTCTAGCTTCTTCTTCATCAAACTCTATATATTCTTCAATATTTAATTCTTTACTCATATTATTCACCTAACCCTCTATTCTAATTGGTACTCCATTTCTTAATTCGTATTTTCTTTTTTTATTTTTTTCCATTTTATTTTTAATTTCTTTTTCTAAGTCTACACCTGATATTTCTGATATACCTAGTAAGAATATAGCAACGTCCGCTAGTTCCTCACCATAATCATCTTTTCCCTTAAACCAAGCCATATAAGCTTCACTTAATTCACCATATGTATAACAAAATTCTTCTTTTAAATCTGTTACATTAAAACCATGATCTACTTTGTTTTGATATATTTCTTTTTGTAATTGTTTTAAATCTACCATATTACTCACCTCTTGTTTCTTCTATATATTTCTTTATTAAGAATTTAGATAATATTATATCTGCGTCCGCTAGATCATAATCTAATAATTCTTCTATATTAATCCATTTATATTCAGAATGAATTGATAAATCAAATTCTCCACTTTTATAATCACATTCATATAGTTTTAAATCTACAATATGACCAGGATATTCACAAATACTATGAGTAACATAATCTTTAATATCAGTTTCTATGTGGAAAACTTCTTTAAATGCTCTATCAAGAGTTTTCTTTTCATCTTCTAGACCTTGTCTTCTACCACCTGGAAACTCCCATTTACCTTTTAAATGGTCATCTTTATTTCTTCTTGCGATTAAACATTTACCATCTTTCATTATTAATGCACATACTACATCAAGAATCTTTTTATTTTCCACAGCATTAGTTACTTCAAATGGAATACCATTCTTTTTAACTACTTGTTTTAAAAATAAATTGATTGCGGAACTCATAGATAAACCTAATTCAGTTAATACAATAGTAGCGTCTTTTTTAACATTACTATCTACCTGTATATTAATTGCGCTTGTTTTATTTTCCATAATATTCCCTCCTTGAGTAATAAAATATCACTTTAAAAATTAATTGTCAACACTTTTCTACAATTTTACTACAATTTTACTACATTGTTAATAAAGACCCCATTCTGCTAACTTTTCAAATCCACCAATATTATTAATATAATCTCTAGCAATATCTACTATTTCTGAATATGGTTTACCATCAATATATTCATCTCCTATTGCACAACTAAATTCTTGTACTTTACCTGTTTCTTGTGCTTTTAAAAATGCATATATATTTATAGAAACATCTGACTTAGATAAGTCTTTTCCATGAAGACCTCCTCCTGTTACTGATAAAGCCATATCTGATCCTAGTTTTCTATTAGTCGCTCCTGAATCCACATCAGAACCTCCAGTCCATTCTCCCAATGGGTTTATTATGGCTTTAGGATAAAGTTTTTCTAATTCTTGATTAGATATATTACTTTGACAAATAATCAACTTATCACCATCTAAAACATACTTACCATCAGAGTGAGTAATATCATATAAATCATGTGCTATCTTAGATAATTTCTTATCTTCTTCTCTTAATGGTACACCTTTAAATATTCCATTATCTCCACATTTAATACTATTATCTTGATTATGTGCTAAATGAGGATCTTGTTTTACTATTTGTAAATCTAGTTTTAGATTACCTCCTATTCTTTTTACTATTTCATTAATTTCATCATAAGTAAAAACTTCACTTGTTTCTATAATAATATGACAATTACCATGACCTAATAATAGTTCTACCGCTATTTTAGGATTATCATTTTTAGTATATGCTAAATCTACTATTGCCCCTGATATTCTATCTGCCACCTTATCTGGATGACCTGGATTTACTTTTTCAATCATTTTATACCTTCTTTCTTTTTATTTCTAATATGTTTTGGAACATAGTCCGGTCTTATTTTTTTAACTTGTTGATATCTTATTGCCTTCATAAATATTCTAGGCAGTCTTTCTATATAATCATCCAATTCTTCAATAGTCATTTTTTTAATTTTTTTATCCATTTATCCTCCTTTCTAACATCTTAAAAGAAAAAAAATACACAAAGATAACCTTTGTGTATTATAAGTTATCTTATAGATCCAGCTTTACCACCTAACTTAATAGGTTGGTGAGACTTCATAGGGCTGGTCCCTCCGTCTCTCTTTATAAGATGTTAAATGTATTATAACATAAAAAAAGAAAGTTATACACTTTCTTTTTATTTTTTGCAATCTAATTTTGTTTCTATCTTAAAGTCATCTTTACCATATGGTGTTTGTGGATAAATAATTACTTTTGTTTTTTCTTCATCACAGTTTTTTAACGCTTTATAGTTTTCAACTTTTTTAGAATCTATATATACTTTCATATCTTTTAATCTAATTGTTAGACCTGATGCAGCATATTTAGATAAAAATACTTTTATAGCGTCCTTATCATTTTTATCAGAGTTATCTTCATAATAGTATTTATAGAATATTTTAGATATTTGAGTTAATCTAGTTTTTGCTCTTTTTTCACCATTCATATTATAAAATACTAATACTCCTACCACTAGTAATAATATAACTAATGCGATAATAGCGATTATTCTACCTTTATTTCCTCTTTTTTCCATATATTAATTCCCTTCTAATACAATATCAGTTGTTTTAGTTTTTCCATCTCTAATATAAGTTATTTTAACTTTATCACCGATCTTATATTTATATAGATAATATCTAAGTTTTGATATACTGTCAACATCTTTATCATCTATTTTTATAATTACATCACCTTTTTTAAGCCCTGCTTTATCAGCAGCACCACCTGATTGAGCTTCTGCGACTACCGCACCTGATGTAATATTAGAGTCTACATTTATTCTATAGTAATATAATCTATATCTATCAGTTACATTTATTAATGATACTCCTAGAGCTGGTCTACTTATATTTTGTCCTTTTTCTAAACTTTGAACATATAATTTAGCATCATTTATAGGTATTGCGAATCCCATACCTTCTATTTCTTCTTGAGCAAGTTTCATAGATGTAATTCCTATTACTTCACCAGCCAAATTAACAAGTGGTCCACCTGAATTACCAGGATTAATAGCAGCATCTGTTTGTATTACTTTAGTAACTACATTATCAGTTTCTACTGTTCTATCTTTTGCAGATACTATACCTCTTGTTACTGATCCACTATAATCACTACCCATAGGAGATCCTACAGTAAATACTGTATTTCCTACTGTTATTAAATCACTATCACCTAGTTTAGCTACTTTAGTAACTTTGTTTTTATCTATAGATAATACAGCTAAATCAGAGTATTCATCCGCTCCTAATAGTTTAGCATCTACTTCATCACCAGTTTGAAGTAATACTTTATAATCAGTAGCGTCTTTAATAACATGGTTATTTGTAATTATATAACCTTTATCTTCTTTCTTATATATGAAACCTGAACCTGTACCTACTAGTTGTCCACTATAATAACTTTGTACAGTTACAACGGCATCATATACTCCACCTATTGCTTCTTCTATTCCTTCTTCACTAACCATAGTTTTATTTACTGTCTCAGTTATAACTTTAGATTTAACTGGATAATATTTTAAATATAATATAACCGCGACTATGGCACTTATAATAGTAAAGACATAGAATAAGAAGTATTTTAGTAATCTTCTTTTATTCTTCATAAATATCATCTCCTACATATCTATTATATCCATATAATTTTTTGGAAATCCCATTCTATCTAATAATTTATCATTTGTTATAGTTTCTACATTAGAATCAAATACATCAAATAGAATTTCTAGTTCTTTCATAAATTCTCTAAATCTATCCGGTTGAAGCATTTGTTTAAATATAATAACAACCGCATATAAATCTGTTTTACCTTGAGTATATTCTCCTAAACCATTTTGATTTAATTTAAGAGCGCTATGATATTTTGTATCATCTATATATACTTGTGTCTTATGATCAAAAACTATATCTTCATGGGCACATAAATTTCTATAATTAGATAATAATTGAATATATATTTTTAAAGTTTCTTTATCTAATCCATATATATCTGCGATTTCTTGTTTATCTTCTTCTTTTAGTATACCAAATAATTCATTTATTAAACCAAAGGATAATACTTTAACTAAAATCCATAATGGTACATATTTATATTTACTCATATAGTGAAAAGTCGCAGTATGTTTTTCTCCATTTATTCTAATTTGTCTTTTCATTTTACTTAGAACGTCATCAACTCTTCTTGCTTCTTTCATATCTCGAGTAAAGTTCTTAGGATTTAAATAATCTTGTTCTTTATAACCATATTTCTTACTTAATTGATATGAAATTATACTTTTAATATTGTTTTCTATTACTAATAAATTTTTAAATAGTAAGTTTCTTAAGTTTCTATCAAATAAGAAAGTAGAATATAATTCTTCAAATGTTGTACCGTGTATAAATTTTCTATTACTGTTATAGAACATCTGTCTATATCCATTAACAAAGAAGTAATTTTCTCTTAAAAGTATCTCTTTTACTTTTTCAGGGTCATTGATAATTAGTCCTTTACCTTTAAGGATATCTACTTGTTCATCTAACGTCCTAAATTCCTTTTTATTCATATTTTCACCTTAATAAAATTATATCACAAATAAAAAAAGACATAAAGTCTTTTAATAATTTTTAATTATTTAAATAGTAGTAATATCAACAACAAAATAGGATAATATAAATAAAAACTATATTGTATTGCTTTTGATTTATATCCTTTTTTACCATTATAAAGTGCGATTGGAATTAATGATAAAAGTACTCCTATTTGAAGAAGATTACCACCACTTGTAAAAAAGAATAATACTATATAAATTATATCTGATAATAGATATAATAAGTTTTTATATTTATTCTTAATATTTAAGTTTATTATTATGTAATAACTAAATAATAATAGTATTCCTAATGCACCATTATTTATAAATAGAAAATCAGACATAAACGCTAAATATATAACTATTATTACTGTAAATACTTTAGATATACTATTCGAAAATTTATCATAAACAAATAAACATATTAAACCTAGTATTAACTCAAATAAAGGGTTTTGAGAACCTAAATAAACAGTTTCTCCAAAGAATAGTTTATCATATAGAAATTCTGTTAATAAAGCTAAAATTAATAGTGATAAACTATATCTAATAAGTCTTTTCTTATCATCTTTAGTATGGTTATAACCCTCTACTAAAAGGAATGCGAATAAAGGAAAAGCCGCTCTTCCAAAGTATCTAAATACTAAATTATTATCAAATATAATAACCCCTGAGTATTCAACAGTCATTAATATTGTTGCAATTATTTTTAATACTAAACTACTCATTTTCTTTTCCTTTTAGTTTGTCCGCTAAATCTTTTATTTTTCTTAATCTATGGTTAACACAAGATTTAGTAATTTTATTATTAGTTTCTACTGATATTATTTCACTTAATTCTATTAATGAACTATCCGGATATTTAACTCTATATTCTGCGACTAATCTAACTTTATCATCTAATAATTCATATGCATCTCTTTCTTTTATATAATTAATATCACTAATTTGCTTATTTGATGAAGCCATTGATTTCTCAACATTAGCTTGTTCACAGTTATTTATTCTATTATTCATATTAACTTTTTCTCTATATATTCTTATATCTTCAAAGTACATAACACCATTATATGCTTTTATCATTTTTAAGAAATCACTAATCTTTTCAGATTCTTTTATATAAACCATATAACCTTTTTTTCTTCTTAATACTTTAGAATTAAGATTAAAACTATTAATTAAATCTCTTAAAAACTCTGCATGTTTAGCATTATTAGATATAATTTCTAAGTGATATCTACTTGTCTTAGGATCATTAACAGAACCACTTATTAAGAATGAACCTCTAACAAATGCACTCTTTAAATTATCATCCGCAACTATTTCTTCTTTAGGTATTTCATCTATAACAAATCCAGTTTCTCCAATTAAACCTATATCTTTTATTATTTCTGGAACATTTTTCTTTATTTCAATTATATATATTTCATTCTTTTTAAAGTTGTAATTCTTTTTAACAGTAATATTACTAGTTACATCATATACATCTTTAACTATATTAAATATTCTATTTGCTGCGTTTAAGTTTTCTGTTTGAACTCTAATTGAATATAACTTTATATCAGCATTAGTACAAAATATTCCAGATAGTTCTGATACTAATTCTATTTTATCTACATCTAATTTAGATACTTCTTCTTTTATTTTTCCTGAAAATGTCATAAAATCACTCCTTATTTCTTACTAATAATATAATTCCAAATAATATACTTATCGCAGATACTATCATCGCTACTTTAAAATTAAAAAGCATTAAACTATCTGTTCTAAATATCTCTATTATAAATCTTATTATTCCATACCATATCAAATAAAAACCTGTTACTAACCCTTTTTTATTTGATTTATTTCTAATAATTAACATTATTATAAAACCTATTAAACATAGTATACTTTCAAAGTAAAATGCAGGTAAATAGTAATGTCCTTTTATAAACATACCATTAATTACAAAATCCGGTACTAATAGTTTTTGTAATAATTCTTTACTAACAAGCATTCCATATGCTTCTTGATTAAAGAAATTACCCCATCTACCAAAAGCTTGCGCAAGTATAACTCCAGGAAGTATTATATCTGTTAATTTTATAAAGTCTATTCCTTTCTTTTTAGAATAGAAATATACAAATATAGATCCCGCAATTATACCTCCATGTATCGCAAGACCACCATTCCAGACCTTTATTATTTCATCTAAATGGTACATATAATAATTAAAATTAAATATTACATAATAAAGTCTCGCTCCTACAATACCTATAAGCATTCCATAAAATATTATATTAAACATAATATCTATATTTATATTTTTCTTTTTAGCTTCTTTCATAATTACTAAGTACGCTGATATAACTCCAAGTAATATACATATAGAATAGAAATAAATTGTAAAACTTCCAATTGATATTGAGTTTATCATTTTTTATCACAACTCCTTATTATTGGTTTAACTATCACTTCATCTATAATAAAATGAACAATCGCAAGTACAAATGCCATAAATATTCCCCAGAATATACCATATATATCAAAGTGTCTTGCTAGAACTAAATCTACTATTTCAAGCATTAAGAAATCAACAACAAAATAAAATAATCCAAATGTAAGACCTGTTATTGGTAAAGTTAATTTAAAAACTATAGGTTTTATGGTTTTATTTAGAATATAAATTATGACTGATGCGATAAAATAATAAATAATATTATCTACTTCAAAAGCATTAAAAAGGATATCTACTAGGAACAACGCTAATGAATATCCAGCCATATATATTATCCAATCTAAAAATGCATTTAGTCTTTTACCATTCTTTTCACTAATAATTGCTTTCATATTATCATCCTTCTAGTAAATTATATCAAAAAAAGACAAAAATAAAAAGGAATTTTATAAAATTCCTTTTAAAAATTTACCAGTATAACTAACGCTATCTTGTATAATGCTTTCTGGTGTTCCAGTAAATACAACTGTTCCACCGCCATCTCCACCTTCTGGACCTAAATCTATGATGTGATCTGCCATTTTTATAACATCTAAATTGTGTTCAATTACTATAACTGTATCTCCATTATCTACTATTCTATTTAAGATAACAAGTAATTTTTTTATGTCTGCTGTATGAAGACCTGTAGTTGGTTCATCAAGTATAAATAGACTCTTACCAGTAGGTCTTTTTTGTAATTCTTTCGCAAGTTTTACTCTAGCAGCTTCTCCACCAGATAATGTAGTTGCGCTTTGTCCTAATTTAATATAACCAAGTCCTACATCTTGCATAGTTTGTAGTTTGTTTTTAACTTTTGGTATATTTTCAAAGAATACTAAGGCTTCATCTACTGTCATATCTAGTACTTCTGATATATTTTTACCTTTAAATTTAATTTGAAGAGTTTCACTATTATATCTAGTGCCATGACATACTTCACATGGAACATATACATCTGGCAAGAAATGCATCTCTATTTTCTTTACTCCATCTCCCCAGCAGGCTTCACAGCGTCCACCTTTTACATTAAACGAGAATCTTCCTTTTAAATATCCTCTTATTTTAGCTTCTTTAGTAGACGCAAACACATCTCTTATATCATCAAATACTCCTACATAAGTCGCTGGATTACTTCTTGGACTCTTTCCTATAGGATCTTGAGATATATTAACTACTTTATCTATGTTATCAATACCAGTAACTTTCTTACATTTACCTGGTTTTTCTTTAGCTTTATATAAACTATTTCTAAGAGTTTTATATAGTATTTCATTAACAAGTGTACTTTTACCTGATCCTGAAACACCAGTAACACATATAAACTTACCTAATGGGAACTTAACATCTATGTTCTTTAAGTTATTCTCAGTCGCACCTTTTACTTCTATATTAAGTTTATTACCTTTTCTACGTTTTTTAGGAGTTTCTATTTTTTCAATTCCTTTTAGATATCTACCTGTTAACGATTTAGGGTTATTCATTACTTCTTTTGGAGTACCTTCAGCGACAACATATCCACCATTAACTCCTGCTTCTGGTCCAATATCTACTAGGTAATCTGCCGCAAGCATAGTATCTGTATCATGTTCTACTACTATTAATGTATTACCAAGATCTCTCATTTGAATTAAAGAATTTATTAGTCTTTCATTATCTCTTTGATGAAGACCAATACTAGGTTCATCAAGTACATATAGTATTCCAGATAATCTAGAACCTATTTGTGTAGCTAAACGTATTCTTTGACTTTCTCCTCCACTTAGTGATGAAGCCGATCTAGCAAGACTTAAATAATCTAGACCAACATTTATTAAAAAATTTAATCTATCTTTAATATCTTTAATTAGTAATCTAGATATTTCTTCTTGTTCTTTATTAAGTTTTAATTCACATATAAAATTATATAGATCTTTAATACTCATCTTACATAAATTATCTATATTTTTCTTTTTAATAAATATATTTAATACTTGTTCTTGTAATCTAGAACCATGACATACTTCACAAGCTGACTCCATCATATAAGTACCAAGCCAATCTCTTATAAATTCACTTGATGTTTCAGCATATCTTAATTCTAGTGTTCTAAGTACCCCAATATTTAAATCAATTGAGTCATATTTTCTACCACTCTTTGTCAAGAACTTATAATGAATTGGTTTATCATCGCCTTTAAGAATTATATCTTTTTCTTTTTTAGTTAATTTAGAAAAAGGTT
>JAGAHP010000029.1 GCA_017627015.1 Bacilli bacterium | reverse complement strand
ATTACTCGTCCTTTTCTTCGTTTTTGACAAATTTATATTAACACAAAGCACCTTTAAAGTCAACGATGAATGCTTATATTTACATATATTGTAGGCATCCAAAGTTAACGGCAGGTCATTTTGTGCAAGAAAAAAGAGAACTAAACGTTCTCTAATTATCAAACTGGCGCTTGATGTAGGACTCGGACCTACGACCTGCCGGTTAACAGCCGGATGCTCTACCAACTGAGCTAATCAAGCATTCCTCGTTGACAATTAAAATTCTACCATTACTAAACTTATTTGTCAACAAAGATTTATATTTTTTTTAAATTAGTTTGCTGTACAGTTAATTGTTTCTGTTTTTGTACACTTTTCTCCATCTCTGTCATATCCTTCTGGACATGTATTTTTTTCAACTCTATCTATTATTTTTGCACAACATACATCACTATATGTACCCCATTGTGCTAAATATCTTGATGGAACTTGATATTCTATTTCTTTATTTCCAAAATTTTCTCCTGAAGCACATTGTCTTGCACAATCTTCATCTGTAAAATTAGATGCATCTACGCAATATGTTTTATATCCATTATTATATTCTGTACCTGGACATACCTCTTCTTTTGTAGGATCAACAGTTGTCTTTTTAGTACACGTTTTTCCATCCGCACTTGGTGTACAATCCTGTGGACAAGTATATGGATCTTTCCAGTTAGCTTTTAGCGTCATATCTCTTTCAACTTTAGAATCAGATGTTAATAAGTTTCCTTTATCATCAAGCCATCCTCTAAATACTTTATCTCCATTTGATTCACTTGGTGTCATAAACACATATTTTCCACCTTTTATTAAATTAAGAGAATCAAATTTTTCTTTTGTACCTGTATCATAACTTATAGTACATGTTTCTTTTGATGTTCCACCTGATCCTGGTTTCCACCAATAAGCATGTATATCCATATCTTTATCTACTTTTTGACCTACTAAAACAACATATTCATTCTTATCTACCCAATATAAGAATTTCCAATCTTTATAGTTATTTGGTTTATATGGTAAATATAGACCTGATCCTTTTGGTATTTTTAAATCTGGTAATTTCTCTGGTGTACCTGATTTAAATCTAATAGTTACATATTCTGCTTCAGGATCACCCCAAAATGGTTCCCATGAATCATCACCTGGAAGTGGAATATTAGGTCTAACTACTTCCTTTTTCTTATTAATCCAAAAAACTAATTTTTTTCCTTCTGGTGGAGTTATTTCTGGCATTTCCTTAACAATATTATCTTCAATTACAACTTCTTTAGTAATTACTCCTCCTCCATCTTTAAGAGTAACTTTATATCTTGGTTTTAATAAATACATAATTAAAAATGCTATAGCTGCGATTAATAATAATCCTCCTATTATTGATGATATAATTATTATTTTCTTTATACTTTTTTTCTCCTTTTTTAATTCTTGCCTGTTTTCTTCCATTGCTTCATCAACAATTTTCTTTACTTCTTCTTTTTCCTCTTTTTTCATAAAAGCCTCCTATTTAATTAAATAATAGCATATACTAACAAAAAAACGTTAAATAAAATAAAAAAATGTAAATTAATTTACATTTTTATTAATTTATTAAATATAGTAGGCATACTTGTTTTAAATGTTACTTTCTTATTAGTTCTAGGATCTATAAATTCTAACTTATATGCATGAAGTGCCATTCTTTTAATAGTATTAACATTAGAGCCATATTTCTTATCTCCTACTATTACATTACCATTTTCTTTCATGTGTACTCTTATTTGATTTTTTCTACCTGTTTTAATATTTATATCAAGTAAAGAATAATTTTTATTTTCTTTTATTACTTTATAATCAGTAATCGCAAGTTTACCATTTTTTTCAGTAGTACTATAAACCATATATTCAGAATTTTCTGTTAAATATGATTTAATTGTACCTTCTTTATTAGAAAGATTTCCTTCAACTACTGCATAATAATTTCTAGAAATTATATTTCTTTCCCAATTGTTTTGAAATAGATTCTTAGCTTTTTGATTTTTACCAAATATAACTATTCCACTAGTTTCTTTATCTAATCTATGAATAATAAATATCTTATTATTTTTATTTTTGCCTTTTACATAATCTGATACAAAGTGATATAAAGTAAATTCTTTTTCTTTATTAGTTGCGATAGTAAGTAAACCCGCAGGTTTATTTATAACTATGATATCATCATCTTCATAAATTATATTTATATCTTTTTGATATCTTTTTACTTTTATCTTAGTATCTCTAATAACTATCTTATCACCTTTTTTTACTACAAAATCATATCTAGTTTGAACATTATTATTAACTGTTATCATTTCTTTGCTTAATAGTGATTTAATATTATTTTTAGATAACTTAGTAAATTCTTTTCTTAAATAATCAATAAGAATCATTTCTTCATTAACTATATGTTCTTTCATTTACATCCCTACTTCTTCTAAATAATCTACTAATCCATATAAAATTTCTTTTTTATCTTTTTCAATAAAATCAATATTATTAAGAATTTCTCTAGATTCACTATATAATTTATTTTTTAAATTAATTGCGTAATCTTTTGCACCTGATTCTTCAAAGATTTCTCTTACTCGGTTCAAAGAATCCGCAGAAAGTATTTTACCATAATATTTCATTAATTCATCATAATATTTTGTATTTTTAGTATAAGAATATAAAATTGTTTGTTTAAATTCTTCTATATCTGAACCTATTACTTTACCAGTATCATCTTTATAAATACCAATTAAATCATCATTTATTTGAAAAGCTACTCCTAAATTATGCGAAAACTTTTCCAATTTTTTTATTTCTTCTTCTGAAGAGTTCCCTAGTTTCATACCTAATGATAGAGGACCTACTATTGTATAGTATGATGTCTTAAGTGAATATATATTCATTATTTCTTTTTCTAAATCTTCAATCGTTATATTATTTCTTTCTTTAAAAGGAATCATAACATCTAGTATTTCTCCTCTTATAGTATCTATTACAGTTTTATTATATAAAGATAATGTATTATTTAAATCTTTACCTTCATAATTATCAGATATTATTTTATTTCCATAATAAAGACCTAAATCACCTATACATAAACCTACTGAATTATATGTATTATTATCATCTATCTTATATTTTTCTTTGTTATAAAATGGTATAGTCTTTTCTCCTCTTCTAATATTATCATTATCAATAATATCATCATGAATAAGAATAGAAGTTTGGAAAAACTCATATGCTGACGCAAGTGGCATTGAATAAGTAATATCATTATTTTTTAAATAAAAACCTAGCATTATAAGAATACCTCTTATTCTTTTTCCACCACTATTTAGTTTTACAAACTGTTTTAAATTATCTTTAATTATTTCATTTTCTTCTTTTAATAATTCATCATTATACTTTTTTATAACGTTTTCTAGTAATTCTTTATTATCTTTATAAAATACTTTAAACTTGTTCATATAATACTCCTACTAAAATAAGTTAAGTATTAAACTTAACTTACATTTTATCTATTATTTCTTTTATTATTACTCTTTCATCATATGGATATTTAACATGATTAATTTCTTGATATGTTTCATGTCCTTTACCTGCGAATACAACTAAATCTTCTGGTTTAGCTATTTCAATAGCCTTTTTAATAGCTTCTGTTCTATCTACTATAACTTCAAATTGATCAGTTACTTTTGATATTCCTTCAACTATTTCCTCTATTATTTTTTCTGGATCTTCTGTTCTTGGATTATCAGAAGTAACTATAGAGTAGTCCGCTAATTTTCCAGATACTTCACCCATTTTAGGTCTTTTTCTATTATCTCTATCTCCTCCACAACCAAATACAGAAATAACTCTACCTTTAGTATAAGATTTAACAGCACTTAATATATTAGCTAAACTTTCTTCTGAGTGAGCATAATCTATCATTAATGCAAGTCCTAATTTGTTTGGAACTAATTCTGATCTACCAGGTACACTAACCTTTTTTAGTGCTTCAATTATATACTTAGTCTCAACACCATAATATTCACAAATAGATATTGCACCTAAAGTATTATACACAGTAAAATTACCAGGTACATTTATTTCTACTTGTTCTTCTTTTCCATTTATTTCACATGTGAATTTAGTTTCTACATTATTAATACTTATATTAGTTGCTTTCTTATCTGATGCTTTATTTACACTATAAGTTTTAAAACTACAATTTGGTTTTAAAACTACTAACTCTTCTCCTTTAGGATCATCAATATTAACAAAACCATTTTTTACCATATCAAATAGTTTTGCTTTTGATAAGAAATAATCTTCCATAGTTGGATGTTCATTAGGAGATATATGATCTTCTGATAAATTAGTAAATAAACCTACATCAAAATTACTTCCATCTACTCTTCCTATTTTTAAACTTTGAGATGATACTTCTATAACTACATAGTCACATTTAGCATCAGCCATTTTTCTAAATAATTCTTGTAGTTTTATTGGTTCTGGTGTAGTTCTATCAGCATCTTCTAGTTTTTCTTTTCCTATATAATTCGCAACTGTACCAACTAAACCTACCTTATGACCAGCTTCTTCTAATATTTGTTTAATCATAAATGTAGTAGTTGTTTTACCTTTAGTACCAGTCACACCTATTAATTTAAATTCTTTTGATGGATGATTATAAAAATTACAAGCTACAAAAGGAACAACATCTCTTGTATTAGATACTGTTACTACTTCTGCATCAACATCTTTAAATTCATTAAATCTTTCTTCATCAATAAGAACTGCCTTAGCACCATTTTCAATTGCGCTATCAATGAATTTATGACCATCCATTTCAAATCCATTAATAGCTATAAACATATTTCCTTCTTTTATTTCTCTTGAATCAATAGAAACTCCTGTAATATTAATATCTTCATTATATTTAGCTTTTATTCCTCTTAAAATATTACTTAATTCCATATATCCTCCTTAACAAGAACTAGGTTTTGTACAAACACTTGCTTTTTCTAAACATTTAAAAATACATTTTAATTCACCAATTGAATCTTTTTTCATTTTATCAGTTATTTTTCCATATGGATCTTTCAAATCTTTACTAATTCCTTCAACCATCTTTTCAGCATGACCTTGTACAACTGTAACTACATTAGGAGCGTATATTCTCTTTTCTCCAGTATGTAATTCATTTTTATTTTCAGTTTCTAATACATAATCACTTAAAACATTATCCATTTTAGTTAATAGTTTTAAATAATATTTATCACCTTTTTTAGTTTCAACTACTTTACCATCTTTTGCTTCTTTAACATCTCTTATATCATATACATCTACATAATATATATCTACTTTATTTTTATCTGCCAAATCAAGTAAATTTTCCACCATACTTCTGCACCAAGGACATTTTGCAAATCCAAAATAAACAATAAATGATTCATTATTATCCATCTTTTCATATATCTCTTTTGCTGTACTATACTTTATTCTATTATCTTTAGATATATTTAATGTTCTATATTTTTTTCCACTTTGACTAGTTTCACCATTTAGACTTTCATACTCCACTTTAAACTTATAAGAGTCTTTACTCTTTTCCTTCTTATCTAAATAAAATAAAACTCCAAATATTATTCCCGCAACTAAAATAGCGATTAAACCATACATAATTCTCTTTCTCATAAAAATACCTCTCTTCTTTAATTATATCATAAAAAAAGATAGTTTGTATAAAACTATCTTCTTAATTCTTTTATCTTTACAAAATCTGGTTTTCTATTATGGAATACTGCAGTTTCATCAAAACCAACTGATTCTAAAATATCATAAGCTACTCTAAAATTCTTAGCTAAGTCTTCTGCTCTTTTAGCATCTGATCCTATTGTAACAATTTTCCCACCTAGTTCTTTATATCTTCTAAGAATTACTGGATTTGGATGAGGAAAACTACATCCATGTCTTAATCCAGAAGTATTTAATTCTAAACCTTTATCCTTCTTAACTAATTCTTCTAATATAGCATTTAGTATATCACTATACTCATCACAATTTAATCTTCTTTCTTTATTATCTCCTAAACGAACAATATAATCTAAATGACCATATACATCATATTCTTTATCAAAAGTTTTAACATTTTCTAATACTTCTTTTAAATACTTTAAATATGCTTCTTTTCTAGTTGTTCCTTCAAAGAAATCATTACCATCTCTTATGTCAATTCTATCTATTATATGAGATGATCCTACTACAAAATCATAATGTCTAATATCTCTACTAATTTTATCTTTATGTTCAGGATTCAAACCCACTTCTACACCAAAATTTAGTTTTATATCTTTTTCTACTTTTCTTTTAGCTACAATAAATCCCATTTTATATAAATTTGGTTGTATAGAAGTTTTATCAGTTTCTATTCCATCAAAAACGTCATAGTGCTCTGTTAAAGTAATTTCATCAACACCTATCTCTTTTGCTCTTTTTGCATATTCCTCTACAGATGATATTCCATCATAAGAAAAAGTGCTATGTACGTGCATATCTTTCACGTATAACCATCTCCCTTAAGCACATTATAACAAAAAAAATATTAAACTTAAAGTCTAATATTTATTTTAAAGCTAATGTTTGTTCTAAGTAGATATCTCCAAAATAACTTGAATAATCTTTTACTGATATTTTATCTTGATCATCATATCCAGAATTAAATACATCAAGTGCTATTTCTTTTAAATTATTTGGTGTTTCTTTAGTTATTCCTTCTATAAAAACAGGATTACTTTCTAAATCACTATCTACTAATTTTTTAGCGGTCTTCTTATCTAATAAAACTATATAATTATAATCTCCATCAGATACAAAATAATAACCTTTTTTATTTTCACCTTTAGCAAACATTGGTGAAATAGATTTTACTTTCAAATATGCATTTTTTCCTTCTGTCTTATCATTACTTTCAATTATTTTATTTAAATATGTCTTTTTATTAATACTAGTATTCATATCTTTAAATGTTGTTAAAAATAATCCTCCAAATACTAATACAATTATAAAACCAATAAATAATGGTAATACATAGTTCTCTTTCGATGTCATTTAATCACCCTCAAGTTAACTATTATACTATATTTTTATTTTTTTGTTAATTTTTTTACCATTTTTAATTTATATTTATTATCTCTACTTAATGGTTCAACCTTTACGTTTTGAGGTAACTCATCAGATGGAGTTACACCTGCTACTATAAATTTTCTATCTTTAAGCATTATTCTGTCTCCTAATTCTGCTTTAAATATTCTTTTATCTTCACCATTAGTAACTGTTACTATATAATACTCTTTTCCCATTTAAACCTCCGTTGTATCTTTTAAATCAATTATAACACCAAAGAATAAAAAAACAAGAAATTTATCTTAAAATTCCTTGTTTCTTTTCTACAATATTTGACTTAATATTTTTAAGTGCTCTTCTTGTTTTATGACATTCTTGTAACTTAACAAGATTTATTTGTCTTTTTATTAATTTTTCTATTTGTTCATTTCTTTTCATATATAATAATCCCCTTTCAAAAACGAACATTATTATACATTATTTATAAAAAAAGTCAAATTTATAGAACAAAAAAAAGAACTAATAATTAGTTCTAAAAACTATGATAGTTTTTGTACTAATTTATTATAGTTCTCTTCTTGATATGTTACTATTTTATCTTTTACTGGTAATGTCCAAGGTGTATTAGCACCATCTAAATCCTTAAAATAAACTGCTAATCTCTTTACCTTTGAACGTAATGGTAATTTTTTTATTTCTATTTTTTCTATTTCATCATTATTGATAAATATATAATTATCTATATCAGTTTTAAAATCTTTAATTTTTGGAATTAATTGTCCACTATTTTTTAATGGTATAACTCCTATTCCATCATTAACTACATTAATTAAGAATCCACAATATACATTTCTACTAAAAACTATTTTTTGTTTATCATTTAATTTTTCGTTAAATTCTTTAATTACTCCTTCTACTGCAACATTAACAGCGTTGTTCTTATAAAAAGTATTATTTTCAACACTTGATGCTACATAATCTCTGTTTAATACTACTAAAAAACAATTATCATCTTTTAAACATTTAACACTAGAAAATAATTCTTTAACTGTGTCTAAATCCTTTATTCCATCTATTTTTACATTTTTCATTTTTTACCTCCAGGAGTAATTATATCACATACTTTTTATAAAAAAAAGAAGAAATTAATCTTCTTTATCTCGCTTATTATATTTAACTATTCTATATATTGATAAGATTACTGATAATACTATTAATCCTATAAAAATTATTACAAGTATGCCACCTTTACCTCCTAACAATAATCTTACAACTATATACGCTGATAATACTGGCATAACAAAAAATACTAGTAATCCTATTATTATTTTTAATTTCTCGTTCATACTTTCACCTATTTTATTATATCATAAAAAAGAGTAATTTACATTACTATATTAATTTTCATATTTTTGTATAAATCTAGCAAAATTTTCTTCTTGATATGGGAAATCTTTTTCTACTAAATTAGCATATAATTTATGAGATTTACCATCTACTGTATTTATTTCAATTCTTTTTGTTTTATTATTTAATAAAGCAAATTTTTTAATTTTGATTTCCTTTATTTCATCAGTTGGTATAAATATATAGTTTTCTTTATCTAATGTCATTTTTGATGGACTAGCTAATGTAATTAATCCACTTAATGCACTTGCTTTTAAATAAAACATAGTAATACCTTTTTCATTATCATTAATTAGTAATCCATCATATGGATATTCCATACCTGCGGCCATACCAGAAACTTTTTGTTTATCTTGGCACGCTACAAAAAATATATTATCACTTCCTAAAGCATTAATGCTTTTAAATAATTCTTTTACTTTTTCTATTGTATTAAATTCTTCCATTATAAATTCACCTCAAGTATAATTATATCATAAAAAAAGATGTCTTTTTAAACATCTTTCTTTTTTTAAATCATAACTATTTATTATTTTTAAAATGGAAGTATGATAGTATTCCTATTGGTAAGAAATATAAACACCAAATTTCTAATGCAATTACTCCACCCATTGAAGATGATCCATCAGTATTAGCAAACATACCTGTCATTGGCATAATTAAACAGCTTATAAAAAATATGCCATGTATTAACAATAAATACTTTAATGTTTTATCTTTATTATTTTTTACATTTAATGTTAATCCAATAAAGAATGTTGATAATGCCATAATAGCATAACCAAGTAAATCTAAATTAAACATTAATCCCATATTACTATAATCAAGTACTTTTAATGCTTCTTTACTTAAATTATCATTTAATACACTTGTACATTGAGTAAAATATACAATCATAATTAAAGTTGAATAAACACCCGCAAGTATAAGTGCAATTTTACCAGCTACTTTATTATCTTCTGTACATTCATTTTCTAATCCAGCAATCATCATTATAAAACTTAATGACAAAAATATACATACAAAAAAATATCCAAATTTAAAATCAATTAGTAAAAAAATTGAAAATAATAAAACTGTTATGGTATTTATGATTGAACTTATCATACCTATTTTCTTATTCATATAATCAACTCCTCTATTAAAAATTATATCATAAAAAAAAGGAACTTTTGTTCCTAATATTTTAATTTTTCAATTATTTATTATCACTAACCATTCTTCTCTTGAATACAATAATTGATAATAATAAAACTGCTATAAAATAAATTGAAAATACTATTATATGAACAAGTGTTAAATTACTAAAATCATTATGTAATGTTCCTTGAATTATATTTAGACATGCTTCAAATGGTAATGCTTTACATATAACTTCAAATACTCCACCCATTACTTCTTTAGGAAAATACATTCCGCTAGTAAAACATACTAATTGAACAATGATACTTCCTAAACCACCAGTTCCCTTTTCACTAACTAGACTACCTATTAATATTCCAAGTGTTATAAAGAATATAGAAATAACCATAGATACTAATATAGTTGGTATTATACTTATGCTAAATTCTAATCCCAAAACAATTGCAGTTATAAAGAATAAAACATTTTGAATTAATACTATAGGTAGTAATGATAGTATATATCCTAAAATATAATCACTAGATTTCATTGGAGACGTTCCAAGTCTAATCAAAAATGATGATGTTCTATCCTTTGCAATTAACGTAGCAGTAAACAATGAAATAAATGAAAACCCGAACAGAATAATTGATGGTGTGAAGTTTTCTAACCTGTAATTTTCTGCTGGAATATCAAATTGTTGAAATATAAATAATAAAAATAATGGTAAAGCAATTTCAAAAATCAAACTTAAAGGATCTCTAATTAATTCCATGAAATTTCTTTTAGCAAAATTAATCATTCTCATTATAGTTCACCTCCAGTTGCAATTGATACAAAAGCATCTTCAAAGTTTTTAGCTTTAGTCTTTTTGATTAATTCTTTAGAGGTTCCAACAGAAGCAATATTACCGTTTGCCATTATACCAATTCTATCTGTTAAACTTTCTGCTTCTTCCATATAATGAGTTGTTAAAATAATTGTTATTTTACCTTTTAATGAATTAATAACTTTCCATAACTCTTTTCTTGCTATAACATCTAATCCTAATGTTGGTTCGTCTAAAAATAATACTTTAGGATCATTAATTAAACTTATTGCAATAGATACTTTCCTTTGCCATCCACCAGATAAAGTTTTTGCTCTTTTTTTTAATACTTCATCTAACTTAAATAATTTGATTAGTTCATTGATTTTTTTATCTTTATCTTTTATCTGATAAACTCCAGCCATAAAATCTAAATTTTCTTTTACTGTTAGGTTTGGAGCAATAGCTGTTTCTTGTGGTGAAACATTTAATATTTCTTTTATTTTAAATACATCTTTTTTCATATCCATATCAAGAATTTTAATACTTCCAGAAGTTGGTAATATTAATCCTGATAACATTTTTATTGTTGTAGTTTTTCCAGCACCATTAGTTCCTAAAAGTGCAAATAATTCTCCTTGTTTAATACTTAAATCTATTCCATTTACTGCAATTTTATCTTTAAATTTTTTAGTTAATTTCTTTGTTTCAATAGAATACATATTATTTATTATTTGGCATTATTTTATCCATAGTATCTTCTAATACTTTAGATTTAACAATAGCCATTCCTTTCTTTTTATCACATAAAACTACAACTGTATCACCAGGTTTAATATCAAACATATCTCTTGCTTCTTTAGGAATTACTATTTGTCCTTTTTCTCCAACTTTAGCAATACCTACGAATTTGTTTTTCATAATCTGCCTCCTTAAAGTATAACTAGTTATACTTTTCATACTTATTATATACCTGTTTTATACAAAAGTAAAGCATTATAATATTACTATTTTACGTTCAAAAAAAGATGTCCTTTTAAACATCTTTCTTTTCTAAAACTATAACTGTTTCTACGTGCCTTGTATGCGGTGAACGAACATCTCACAATATCTTAATATTACGATAATTATTTATCTGGAAACAATAATACATCATCAGGAACAAATATTAATGTTGCCTTTGTTTTATTAACATCTTTTGCTTTCATTCCAACACATGAGCAATAATCATATTTATAATGAAAACCACTATTATGTATTCTTAATTTAAAAGTATCTACTTTATCAACAATCGCATGATAAACTATATATTCATGACGTTTAACTACTCTTAATTTATATATTGCATTAGTTATATAATACGCAAATATTGGTATCCAAAAAGCCGCTAAAAATACTGCCCCAAAAAACATATATCCTTCTGATCTAATAGAACTTGTATGAAAATAAGCATACAATAAATCACCTTTAATTACTAGATTATTTGAATGTTTAAATAAATAACCAATTAAAACAAATAATATAACTACTATTACAGTAAAAATATCTAATAACTGATCTCTTAAAACTCTAAAAAATATCTTTTTCTCAAAGGAAACAGGAGCCTGCATCTTATAAAATTGACTTGGTTTTTTAGGATCACCTAAATTTCCATTTTTAGAAAATATATCTTTCCAATTCTTCATATCATTAATGGCATATATTACTATATTTGGTGTGGTTAGGATTCCAATTATAAGAAATGATAAAATTGATAATATTAAATACCCTATTTCATTTTCATCCGTATAAAAAGAAAATAAAACCGTTGAAATAACAACCCATACTACAATTAAAGAAAACATTACTTTATCTATATACCACTTTTTAGTCTTATCTCTCTTATTTCTATCATAAAACTTAAGTATAGAAATAAGTGATATAAAAAATACTAAACCAACAATAAAACTAACTACTAACGACATTAAAGACATATCAATTTTATCTATATCATTATTAATAATTCCTAAATATAAAAATTTAATAAAAAAGCCTAAAAATATTCCAAAGAATATAAGTGAAATACTAAATAGTGTCATTATTAAAAATTTTTTACCTGTGGAAAGATGTTTATTATTCATTTTATTCACCCATTTGATTATATCACAATTTAATTGTATTAATACATGTAATATTACTAAAAAAGATGAGATTTTTCTCATCAGTTAGTACGGAATATCTTAATCTTACGATTATTTATTTTTTCATTTTTCTTTGAATTTTTTTCACAAGTGCAGTTGGTTTGCTATAAAGAATATCATCTAATTCATCTTCTATTCTTTGTCTTTCTTCTTCACGTGTTAAACCAGACTCAACAATATTACCATATCTTGTCATGACTAAATCGCCTTTATTTGCTCTTTCAAATGTTGCCAACTCTCCATAGCCTACCATTACATCTAATTTTTCTTTTTTTTGTTTCATATTACCACTCCATAATTATTATATCATACATTTTTAAAATATAAATTTAATTGCTAGATTACTTTATTTAATTAATTTTTCAAATGCATTTGCATTTAAAATTGTATTTGAAACAAATTTTCCTTTATAGAAATTAGCCCAATTATTAAACACACATGGTGCATTTTTAGCTTTTTCTAATGAATCCATTTTTATAAAGTTTAACTTAATTCCTTTATCTTTTGCATAATCAGATAATTCTTTTACTTCATATTCAACATATGGGCATTCATTAGAATAGTAAATAGTGAAATCTTGACTATCTATTTCCATCTTTCTAGCACTATCACTAAATTTAGGTGTTTCTTTATCATCAAATTGTAATGCCATTAATTCATAATCATTAATTGTATCTACTACTTTAAATCCATAGTGTTCAAAGAATTTCTTATCTCCAATAAATGGTTTCTTCTTTTGTGATACTAATGTACATACACCACTCATTTTTTTATTTTTTGCATCTTCAATAGCATATTCTAACAATTCTTTACCAATACCCTTTCCTTTAAAGCTACCAGCAACCCATAAACAATAAATATACATATAGTTTTTTCCATTAATAGGAACCCAAGCAGTTTCTATTGGTTCATACTCAATAAAGATTTTTCCCCTTGCATTTAATTTTCTAAATACATGACCATCTTTTAATTTGCTTTTAATCCATTCTTTCTTTTTATCTACACCATCTTGATGTTTAGGATCACCAATTGCACAACAAATATGCTCTTCATCAATATTCTTTTCATCTAAATTAATGTACTCATTCATACTCACACCTCTATATTCATTATATCACAAATTTTTACTATTTTTTTTACCAACTTAAGCAATCGTAATATTACTATTTTACGATAAAAAAAGATGTCTTTTAAACATCTTTCTTTTCTAAAACCATAACTGTTTCAACATGCCTAGTATACGGTGAACAAACATATCATTTAACCATGTATTTGCTCAACGAACATATCAATTTATCTCCATTATTACAGATATGTCTGTGGATCAAGAACATATCGCAATATCTTAATCTTCCGATTTAATTATTTATTTAAATAATACTTACCATCTTTTGTTTTTACTAAAACTTTTTGCTTAATCAATCTTTCATTTATTTTATTAAATCCATTAGGATTAATAATTCCTGCTTCACTAAATGATTTAGCTGTTTCCTCAGAAAAAGCATCACACTCTGTTAATTTTTTTATTATTAGATTTTTTCTAATTAATGGAATTGGTGGAAAAAATGCCATTTTTAT
>JAGAHP010000028.1 GCA_017627015.1 Bacilli bacterium | reverse complement strand
CTTCTTTTTCTTGCTGAGTATATTTTTGAAATTTTTGTCCTTTTTTAGCCATTAAAAATACACCTCCTTTCGGAAATGTATTTTAACACAATTTTATTGAACTGTTTTTTTATTTGTGTCTACTCTAAGGGGTGCATTTCACTCTAAGACAAGTTTTTAACTATATCGATAAAATGCATACCATTTGATGCTTTTACAAGGATAGTATCTCCTTTATTTATAACACTTTTTAAGTAATTAATCGCATCTTGATTATTATCAAAATGATACTTTTCTCCATCAAATTCTTCATCTATATATTTAGCTTCATTACCTACTGTTACAAGTATATCTATATTATTATTTTTTACTTCTTTTCCAACTTTTCTATGTAATTCTTCTGAATAATCACCTAGCTCTAACATATCTCCTAATACCGCTATTTTTCTACCTTCAAAATTACTTAAATTTTGTATTCCTTCTTTCATAGAGTCATAGTTAGCGTTATAACAATCATTAATAATAGTATACCCATTATGATTAATTATTTCTAATCTGTTATTAGTTAATTTAAAATTTTCAATGCCTTTTTTAATATTATTTATATCTATATTTAATAATGTACCTACAGCGATAGCCATTAATGCATTATATACAAATGCTTCTCCACCAACTCTAACAGTTATTTCTTCATTATTATATTTAAATCTTGTTACTTCACCATATTCTATATCTTTAGCCATGTAATCGCTTTCATTATTAATACCAATTGTTATATAACTATTATTTGCTTTATGAAGCATATCATTATCATTATTGATTATTAACTTTCCATTATCCATACCATCAAGTATTTCTAATTTAGCTTTTAATATATTTTCTCTAGATCCTAAATTACCTATATGCGCAGTTCCAACATTTGTAATAACTCCGATAGTAGGTTTAGCAATATTAGATAAAACAGATATTTCACCTAAATGATTCATACCCATTTCCACTACTAAAACTTCTTCATCTTTTAAAGATAAAATAGTTAATGGTAAACCTATATGGTTATTTAAATTACCTTTAGTTTTACAAACAGTATATTTTGTTTCAATAACTGATGAAATCATATCTTTAGTACTAGTCTTACCAACTGAACCTGTAATCGCAACTACTGGTATATTTAATTTACTTCTTTTATAACTTGCTAATTTTTGTAAGGCATCTATAGTGTTATCTACTTCTATTATAAATTTATCTTCATATGTTTTTGTAACAAATCCCTTATTAACAATTGCGCCTTTTGCGCCGTTATCTAAAGCATCTACATAAAACTTAGATCCATCTATTGTTTCACCTTTTATACCTACAAATATATCATTTTCATTTATTTCTTTAGAATTAGTTGAAAAGTTTTCTAATTTAGTATCAGTTCCACATACTAAATTACCACCTATTATATCTAATACTTCTTTTAAAAACATATAATCACCTACTTACTTATATTCTTCAAAATAATAAGTTATAACATCCTTAATATCTTCATATACTCTTATATTTCTCTTATTATCATTCATTGTTCTATCTAGTTCATCTAGTAATTTATCTAACGGAATATATTTTAATTCATAATTTTTATCTATTTCAAATTGATCTAATTTTCTTTTAGATAAATCATATTTTTCATTAGTATGAACTATGTAATAATTGAATTGTTTAAAACGATTTATTCCTTCTCTATCTAAGTTTTTATAAAATCTATTAACTTGATAAAATGGTTCATATTCTTTTTTTTCTATAACTATTCCTGTTTCCTCTAATACTTCTCTATATAAAGTTTCAGATAATTCTTCCTCATCTTCAACATGTCCACCAGGAAATTGATAAGTACCATCTAAATAACCCATTAATATTTCATTATCATCATTTATTAGTAACGCTCTAGCGCGAACAGTAAAATCATTAATATCTTTATAAGTTAAATTGTCATGATTATGTACTATTGTTTTCATATAATCATCCCCTATCACAATAATAATTATATCATATAAAAGAAAAAAACGAATCATTGATTCGTTAATTTTTTATATGTTTGATCTATAACATTTGTTTTAACATTATTAACTTCATACCAGTTATTTTCTACCATAATATTAAATGTATCTTTTTGTGAATTTAATATATCATCTAAACTAGTTTTAAGAGTTTCTTTAACATCTTCATTAGAACTTTCTAAAGTACCATGTATATACACTTCTACAGTACCTTTTAAAAGCATTAAATAGTTATTAAATACTAATTCATTACTCATCTATTTTATCCTCCAAAAGACCCATTAAATTCTCTCTTATACCAGTATGAATACCTATTTCATTATCAATAAAATCAGATAGTTCATCATTATCTAACGTATTAACCATATCTTCACAAATGTTAATAATATTATTTTCGTGCATAATCGCATCTTCTACATACAATAATTCTTTTTGTGTCATAATTACCTCCTGATAATAGTATGTACACTTTATCAATTAATAAACATTTTTTATTAAAAATATGTTATTATTATATTATACTAGGAGTGATTATATGGGAGATAAATTTTTAGTTGCGGACGCACACTTAAATGGATTTGAAAAAAGTTATGATCATTTTAAATTAATTGAAGATAATAAAATTATAAAAAGATATAATAAACTAGAAGATAGATTAATATTAAAAAAAATAGAAGATCTAGAAAAAAGAATATATCCATTAAATAAAGGTCAAATGGGCAAAATAACTGATAAAGCTTTTGTAGATTATGTTGATAAATATATATCAGTTGATTTGAATAAAGTTAAATCTCAAAAAAGCAAAAAACACAATAAACTTAAGTTTACGAATAAACTAAAATGGCCTACCTTTATTGCTACTGCTACTTTGTTAGCGATACTTGCATTAGGTAGTAAACAAAATGATGTTGATGCGAGTGATAATATTATTAGTGTAGAAGCTGAAGAAACTAAAGAAGAAAATACTACTGAGGAAATCATTCCAATTTCAAATGAAGAAGATTTAACTATTACAAATAATCAAGAAATAGAAAAATCTGATATAGAAGAAAGTATAGTTGATTCTACTTTAATAAATGATGAATTTGAAGATATATTTCAATTTTCTTCAGATAATAATACTGGCTTAAATAACGATAACAACCGAATAGTTGAAGAAAGATATGGTGCTTATTTAGATCAAATATGTCCAATATATGGAATGGATCCTACTCTATCAAGAAAAATAATTTGTCAAGAAAATCCAACTAATAGTTCATCTAATCCATATGCCCATGGACCTGCACAAACAGAATATGTTCATGACGGTGAAGAATTAACTTGTTATAACAGGCAAACTGGTCAAAACGAAACAATAACAGTAGATATTAACAAAATAGATAATGATAGTGAGTACGCTATGAAAGTATTTGTAATGATGTATATGAGACAGTTTAATTATATTAATGAAAATTATGGATATAAATTATCAGATGCAGAATTAATAGATATATCAACTTTATCTTATAATTTTGGACAAACAATAGTTACAGATGGATTATATTATTCTGATAATTATGAAGATGCGATCAAATATATATATAATCATAGACAAGGTGGAGACCCACAATATAGAGAACATGTTTATAGTTATATAGATGATGGGACAAAAATAAATATTACTAGTTCAGATGGAATAACTCATAGCGCTATATTTGATAATACAAATATGAATGATTATGTATCTGATATAAAAGAAACAAAAACTATGGCACATTAGCCATAGTTTTTTAATACTTTCTTACAAATACTTTTTTATATTCTTTTATCATATCTGTATTTAACTCAATTGGTTTATCCATATCAAATTCTCTATTAATTAAACCATCTAACATATTGTTTTCAATGCCAGACATTACAGTTATAAGACCTCTAGCACCTGTCTTCATCTTCATTCCTTCTTCTGCTACTTTATTTAAGAATTCTTCATCAAAAGTTATTCCAGGATAGCCATACATCTTAACATCTTTTTCTAAATTACGTAATGGTGATATTGATGATTCTAATAATATTTTCTTATAATCTTCTAATGTATAAGATTTAGTAGACGCTAATACTTTTATTCTACCAAAGAATTCTCTCATCAAACCATAATTGATATAATCATCTGGTGTAACTATATATTCTCTTTCATATTTATCATTATTAACAGCACTAAATCCCATAACTTGATGAGAAGAATCTACTTCTTTTATTTTTTCTTCTCTTAAATCAGTAAATGCACCACTTAAAATAAATGTTATTTTACTAGTGTTAAACTTCTTTCTTTCTGGAAATATTCCAAATCCATCTCCAGCTACTGTCACATCATATTCTCCGCCACCAATAAATGTTAATAATTCATGTTGTACTTCTTCTCTCATGTCTTTACCTATAACATCACCTTTATTAAAGGCTAGTTTATCTATTTCATCAAAAACTATTATTCCGCATTCAGCTTTAGCAATATTATTTTTTGATTGTCTTAATAAATCTTCTAATAAATCAGTAACAGTGGCACCTACATAACCTGTTGCTGAAAAATTAGTTGAACTAGCAATAACAACAGGCAAATCTAATTGTTTACATATATCTTTTATAATAGCAGTTTTACCAGTACCAGTTTCACCATCTAATAAAATACTTGTTTTTCTAGTATCTAATTCTGTTATATCAAGTTCATCTTCTTTAGATAACTCATTTATTATTAATTGATTATTAAAAATTTGGTTTACTAAAGTTCTAATAACATTTTCTTGACCTACTATTTTTTTTGCAGTTGATTCAATTACTTCATTTGTATTAATTCTCTTTTTTTCTAAATCTTCTTTTCTTTCTTCTTGAAATCTTTTCTTTAAACTTTCTAATTCTTTCTTTAGTTCATCATATGATTTTTCTTCTTTATTAGGCATAGGTTGTCCTTGAATCATAATCATTTTAGGCATACCTAATATAGATGTTAAAAAATCTATTGGACTTAATTCTTCTAAGTCTCCCAATAAAGAAGATTCATTTAGATCTAAATTATAAGGCGCTAACTTTTCAAATTCCTCTTGTGAAAAACAATTATCTTCATTGTAACAAATATTATAAATATCTTCTTCAGTATAAATAATATTTCCATTATATTTTTTTGTAAAAAATGAATCATCAGCATTTCTATGTAGTTTAATCATACTTAATTGATTTGCTAAATAAGTAAATGTTTCTTGTTCACTTTTAAAGTCATGTTCTTCTCTTATTTTATCTATAAAATCATTATCAAATAAAATAGCTATATCGCATTCATCATAAAACTCTTCAAAATCGACTTTACTAGATTCAATAAAAAATTCTTCTTGGCTACTAGTGACCATATTAAATGCTCCGCTATTAATTCCTCTACTAGGGCCACTACTAATTAAAAATCTATTATTTTTTAAATTATGCTCTGCTAGAAAAACATCATATAATTCATAATCTCCTTCTTGATTTTCACAGTACATTGCTCCAAATTTACTAGTAATAAAGTCTAAATCTTTAAAACCCATAATATCACCCCTAAACAATAGAAATTATTATAAAATAAAAATAAAAAATATGCAATTAAAATTGCATATTTATTAACAACCAGATACACAATATCCAGAGTAATCAAATGAATAATTTTTTCCATCTATTCTATAAGAATTACTTTTTGCATACCAACTTTGGTCTTGATATCCATACCACCATTTACCATTAGAGCCTTTATACCAAGATGATTTTGAACCATTATCTTTTTCATTTCATCACCTATATGATTAATCACTCATATCAATATCAAGTGTTATTTCTAGTTTATAATCTTTATATTTATTTTTAACTTCTTCATATATTTCTTTATAAACTTCTTCTCTATTTTTTACTTTAAAATCTATTATAATATCAAAACTAATACTTTTTTCCGTTTCATCTATATAGAATCCATGCATTTGAAGTACACCTTTATGACTAAATACTATTTTAGTGATTTCTTTCTTAGCATTAATTATTTTTTTATCTTTTGTATTAACTGAATATACTCCAATAGTATGAAGAATAACTCCATATTTTTCTGAAATCGTTTTAGTTATTCTTCTAGATAGTTTATCAACTTCTGATACAGTCATCGTATCAGGAACTTCAATATGAACTGAACCTAAAAATTTATCTGGACCATAATCATTAAGTATCAAATCATAAGCACCTTGTATTTCATTTTCTTTTGTAATATCTCTTTTTATTGATTTAGCCAAACTGCTTTCTACTCTAACACCAAGCATATTATCAACAGATTCTTTTATTAGTTCTAGACCTGCTTTAATTATAAATACTGATAACAAAATACCTACGTAAGCTTCTAAACTTATTTTAAATAGAAGATATATTATAGCTGATACTAAAACTGAAATAGAAAGAATAGCATCATTAAATGCATCTGATCCACTAGCAACTAACGAATCAGAATTAACTTCTTTTCCTTTTTTCTTAACGTACATACCAAGAATAAATTTTACTATAATACCCACTATTAATATTATTAAAGTTAAAAAAGAATAATCAGGGATTTCTGGATGAATTACTTTTTTAACTGATTCTACTAGAGCTGTAATACCTGCGTATAAAACTATACCTGATACCACAAGTGAAGTCATATATTCAATTCTTCCATAACCATAAGGATGTTTTTTATCTGGCGCTTTACCTGCAAGTTTTGTTCCTACAATAGTTATTATACTTGATAAAGCATCACTCAAATTATTAATCGCATCAGAAACAATTGCGATTGAATTAGCAACTAAACCAACAAAAGCTTTAAACCCAGCAAGAATAATATTTGATATTATACTAATTATACTGGTTCTTATAACAATTTTTTCTCTATTATCTCTCATAATGCACCTCTTATTAAAGATTATACCACACAAAAAACGGATTTTCATCCGTTCTTTATATCTTAATCTTACAATTTATTTATTTTAACAATTTCTCAAAAGCATTTGCATTTAATATTGTATTTGAGACAAATTTTCCTTTATAAAAGTTTGCCCAATTATTAAATATACATGGTGCATTTTTTGCTTTCTCTAACGAATCTATTTTAATAAAGTTTAATTTGATACCTTTATCTTTAGCATAGTCAGATAATTCTTTAATTTCATAT
>JAGAHP010000003.1 GCA_017627015.1 Bacilli bacterium | reverse complement strand
TTTATTTTTAAATTCATAAAACTTAGGAACTAAATATACTTCTGCAAAATCAGTACATAAATAATTTTGACCAACAGGTAATAAATATTCTTTTCCATTTATTATAGTTATCTTTTTATTTTTATCTCTTTCTAAATAAGCAGTATAAGCTTTTAGTCCATTATTTCTATTAATATTTCCAGGATTTTCTACTACTATATCTTTAGCTATTCTATTTTTACTTTCACTTACTATTTTTTCATAAGTATATAATTTATTAGAACAACCCGTCACTAATAGTAATCCTGTGGATAAAAGTAAGATAGTTAGTACCTTTTTCATATAATCACCTACCTAACTATAAAATTATCTGCTTCATCTATGCTTCTTTGTCTTTCTAAAGCATTTTGTTTTAATTTCATTTCAAGGGATTTGTTTACTGAAGACATAGAAACATATTCATACACATTACTTTCATGATACCATTTACTTATTGTTTCATTTAATCTATTTTTAGGCACTACCATTTTCTCTACTTTCATTCTAGCAGTATTATCAGTTATTTTATATGCTAATTGATCATATCTAATTTCCGCTAAAAATAGCTTTAATATGTCATTATCACTCAAGTTATTTTCATCTAGATATTGTTCATACAAATCTCCAAATTTCTTTATATTTTCATATTCATAAAAACTATTATTATCAATAAATTCTGAGTTTTTTGTAAAGAATTCATTTATCATTTTTCTATCTTCTTTTTCTAATTTTATAGAAGAACCATTAATAATCATAATATTCACCACCCATAATAATTATATTATAACATAAAAAAAGAACCTATTGGTTCTCATATTTCATTTGGTGCGGCAGTTATAGACGTTTGGAAATATATATAAGGTTAATTTCTATAAAGATTATATCAAACATTTATGAAAAATCAAAATACTTTATACTATTTTAATTAAAAAATGTGACACCACTCAAAAAAGTCAAATATCCCACAAATATTCAAAAGATCAATTTTTGGGAGCAACTTTTTCTTTATAAAATAAAGGTAAAATTCAAATTCAATTTAAATTTGGGAGCAATTTTGCAAGTGCAAAATAAGTTTGGTGTCATAGGAAATGTCGTATTTTCAACGAAAATCGACTCCTATGGTGCCACCATCTTATCCTGATAAAAAAATTTTAATAAAAAATTTTGCATTTTTGGGATTTTGGGAAGAACAAAAAAGTGGTGTCATCTACCACTTAAATAATATGTAATTATTTAAATTGTAAATAATTACATACTTTATTAAAACAAGCAATTTGATCTTCATTCAAATCACCAATATCTGCCATGTGTTTTAATTCATCCATTGAAAACCATTTTACTTCACTTAATTCATCTTTTTGAATAGTAATATCATTAATATCTATATCTTTATTAACAAAATACATTTTGTAACAATCTTTCCCATCACAACCAGAATCATATTCAATAAATTTTTCTCTAGAAAAATCTAATCCTAATTCTTCTTTTACTTCTGTAATAATTCCCTCAATAGAAGTTTCGCCAGATTTAGGATGACCACCAGTAACTCCCCAATCTCCACCTTTAGATTCAACTCTTTTTTGCATTAAAAATTCTCCTTTAGAATTTCTAATAACAACCATTACAACCATAGGGTAATATCCATTTGGTATCGAATCACCTTTATGATATGTTTTATCAGTCTTATTACTATTTTTATCGTATAAATCTCTTAATTCAGACATAATATTACATCCTTCCTGTAAATTACAATTATATTATACACTAAAAAAGAAGATTTAGCATCTTCTTAAGTTTTTGTTATGAGCATAAATATATGAATAACCTAGCAAAATACAAACTTTTTATTTCATCATTTCTATTTTAATTTCTTCTATTATATGACCAATATTTCCTTCACCAGCATACCTAGTCATATCAAAGAAATTATCATTTATATCTACCCATTCAAGTTTATTAACTTCTTCTACTAATTCTACTTCTTTATTTAATATCCCATAATAAACTTCTAGTGATTTATTAAATGAAATATATTCTATATTCATAAAATGCTTTAGTTCAACATCATTTTTACTAATATTAGTTTCTTCTATTAATTCTCTATATGCCTCGTTAAATCCATCATTTTCTTTTTCAATTTTTCCACCAACTAAATTATACATTCCCATATAAGGTTCTTTAGTTCTCTTACACATCAATGTTTTATTCATGTCTTTATTAAAAATTACAATTACATTATATTGTTTCATCTTTTCACCTCTATATTATTTTAACATATTATTTAGTAAAGTTTATATTTTTAATAACATTTTTAATAAACTCTCGATATTCTTCATCTTGACAATATATATAACAACCCTTTGCTCCTCTTGTTAGCAATACTCTATAGGCATTTTTTATCAATTTATCTGCTATTATTTTTGCTTCACACTCAGAAGATTTAAACATTTTTTTAATTCCTTTGAATGAAGGATCTGCAGAACCATGGGCATTATAATCTGTTATAACACGATTGTCTTTATATTTAACATCTTTTCCAATAATGACACCGACATAGTCAAATTCTAATCCTTGAACTGAATGTACGCATCCTGCTTCATTTATCGAATCATCTATTGCAAATGTTTGGTTTTGTCCAAGATTCCAGCTTATTTCAAAATTACCTATTTTAATATCATGATAATTTGTATTATTCATTTCTTTTTTATTCCAGTTCCAGCAATATCCAGCTACTAATCTTGATGGATTTATTTCATTTTTTTTCTTTATAATTTCGAATAATTCATTTGGGCTATCTATAATTTTAAAATCATAATTAATACTATTTGATGGTAATTTATCATTTAAGCCAAGGATATAATCTACAAAAGATAAGTATTCATCAGATCCATTACATCGGAATTGATAATCTAATGACAATTCTGTAATTTTATAATTTAAATTATTAGCAATTTTTTTAATATTATCAATTGTTCCAATATCATTTAAGTGAACTTGTTGAAGTTCATCAATAAAGAATACAGAATTTTTGGAACTTTTTATTATTTCCATTATTTGATTAATTCCATAATTGTTAAAAAGTCCAGATTTTTCTGTAAGGCAATGCGCTTCATCAACAATTAGTGTATTTATACTTTTATCATTTATTTCTGTGTAACTTCCAGATGATTTAAATAAATAATCTATTAATGTCTTTTTCAATTCACCCTTTAGAGTATATGAATAAATTACTCTAGGTGCTGTATTTCTGGATACATATTGACATGTCTTGCCACTATTTGTTATTGAGTTAAGTAAGTTTATTGCAATGATTGATTTACCAGTTCCAGGTCTACCTTTGACAATAATAACATTACCTTCTTCTTCATTTTTAATTATTGACATTATTTTATCATATACTACAATTTGCTGATCAATCATATTAAAAAACTTATTTTTCCCGATCAAATGACTTATTTCTGTTTGAATTTTAAACGATGGCTTAATCTTAGAATTATCAACATTACTAATAATTTCTCCCTTATCTCCACTTGTAAGTGAAGTGTTAAGGTAATCTATTAATTCTTTTATATTATTAGAACCAAAATAGTTTATGTTTTTCATAAATGGTTCATATTTTTTCTGAAGTAATACATCATCATCATTAAATATATAATTATGCATTAATAAGCAAGCATTCACTTCTATATCATTTATTTGGATATATTCGTTATAGTTTTTAATTATTTCAGAATATGACCATACTTGATATCCTGGATGTACAACCTCTTGTATATTACCATTTAATATTGTTTGAACTAAGTAATCACTTTCTGGCACATCATTTACATATTGCCATTGTTTAAATTCAAACACAAAGATAACTGGTTTTTTATTATTGAAACCAGTTAAAATTAAATCGATTCTATTTGAAGTTAAAGGTATATTATATTCTAAAGTGATAGTACATTCATTAGGTATAGTAGTTTCTGATAAAATGTTTGAAAAATACTTTAGTGAGTTCTTCCATGAATCTATTTCAGAACTATTACTATATTTATGAAATAGTTCTTTGAATCTATTATTTAATATATCTGAAATAGAAGTAACATTATCACAAAAATTTTTAACACTATCACTATAAACAATCATAATTAACTCCTTATTAAAATTTTATTTTTATCTTTACAATTATAAGTAAGATATTCCCCAGTTATTAAACTTGATGCATTAAATTTTTCTAGAATTTTTTTGTTAAATTCACTATCCCATTCAGTATTTTGATAGTTATTTATTTTTTGATAAGTTCCAATACTTTTTAAATATTCTATATACATTTCGTATGAATTGAATGACATTAAAAAGTTATTTCTACATGCTGACAATGGATATAAACTAGCTTTTGAAACTATTTCATCCATTTCTTCTATGCTATAACGACCATTTAATTCACTTGGATTAAATGTTTCTGAAAGATAATTAATTCCGGGTACAGAAAATAGAATATTTCCTTCATTAGTTAATAATTCTTTTGCACGCTTTAACGCTTCAACTGGATCACTCATATGATGTAATACATAACTAAATATTATTATATCAAATTTATTTTTAAAATCATACTTCATAAAATCATCATTAATAAAAAATGTTTTATTGTTTCCTGTCATAGTTCTATTTTGTGCGTGATCAATCATGTCACAGCTTATATCTAAACCTGTTAAAATACTATTATCTATTTTTCTATCTATTTTTGATATTAACTTACCTGTTCCACAACCAATATCTGCAATAGACATTCCGTTATGAACAGATGATAATACTTCACTAGTAATTGGGTTTTTAATTCCATGGTATGTAACAAATCTTGCTTTATCATCCCAGGAATCAGCTATTTCTTTATTAAATACTTTTTCAACCTTAGATGATAGTGATGCATTATTAAATTGATTTATAAAATCTTTAATTAAATTTTGATTTTGGACATTATTTGTAGAAAATGTTTTTGTTTCAAAAGCCTTTATTGTCTCAATAATTTGAGTAACTGCTAATTCTAAATCATCATTTACTACAACAAAATCATAATCAATAGCATCTTCTAGATTTTTAATATCGTCCTCTACACGTTTTGCTGATCTATCTTTTCTTCTATTTTTTAATTCATCTACACTTGGTGGTAAGACTAAAATTAACAATGTATTAGGATTAGCTTCCTTCATTTTAATCGCTCTATCTGGTGTTAATTGAAAAATAACAGGTACAGTTGATTCAATATTATCCATATTTTTTTCAAAACTACCATATAGATTTCCACCATATTCTCTAACATTATACATTACACCATTATTTACATAATTATCAAATTCTTCCTTTGAAAGAAAATAATAGTCAAAGCCATCCTTTTCATTTTCACGAGGTGGTCTGGTTGTACATGTAGTAAATTTTCGATATCCCATCTTATTCATTAATATTTCTGTAATAGTTCCTTTTCCTGAACCACTTGGTCCACTCAAAACAATATTCATAATTATCCCCCTTTGTAAATTGCTTATTATAATATCACAATTTTAATAAAAATGCAATTTAAATAATCTATTGTTAAGTTTAATGTTTATAATCTTATCTATTTCACAAGTTCTCTAAATTTTTGTTTCCTTCATATTCTAAAATTATTGGTGGCCTCGGAACTCCTATCACACCAAAACTTTCAACTTTCTTTATATTATTTTTATTTAATATTGGAATCATTTTAAATGGAATAGTATTTTCATCAGCATTAATATAGTCTAATCTAAATTGATTATCCCCATATTTTTGTTTTTTAACTTCAACATATTCAATAGGACATTTTCTTGATAATTTGTCTACATACTTTTCTGCTTCTTCTCTTGTCATTGGATAACTAACTTCCATTTCAGATGTTGGTCTATTAGATTTCACATCAACATGTCTAGTAAATCCACCATCACCAAATAGTTTTGCATATTCTTTTATGAATGTATTTCTAAAGTTTATATTCTTTATTCTTACATCATCATTTGTTTTTATTACCTCAATTGAATCTATATAATTCATTATTAAATCTTGTTTTTGTTTTATACTTAATTCTTTCCATGTTTTTATAAACTTATTGTGATATAGTGGATCAAGTATATATTTTATACTTTCTAAATCTCTAGTAAGCATTACATCATCAAAACTAAAATTGAATTCTTCTAATTCATTTTCTACTTTTAATTTATCTTCTGTCTCTTTTATTCTCTTTTCTAAATGTTCTTTATCTGATTTATATTCATCAATATCTATTATTTGATTCAAATATGCTTCTTTAAGTCTATTTATCTTATCTTTTAAGATATTTATCTCTTTCTTTAATAAATCATTAGGATTTTCTAATTTATGCTTTAAAAGTGGTGCAAAATACTGTCTAACTATCACATCAAATTCTATAATTAAAGATATTTCTTCAATCAATTTATCTTCTAACATATCTTCTCTTACATAACACCCACAATCATTACACTTATAATAAATATAGCGCTTCTTTTTACCACCTGGTGCTTTACACGCCATTATTCTATGACATTTAGGGCATAATATTTTTTGAAAGAATATATAATCATTTCTTCTTTGATAAGTTCTTGTATTCTTTTTAGTTTGAACCTGACATTCTTCCCACAGTTCTTTACTAACTATTGGTTCAACCACATTTTCATAATATATAGGATTTCCAACTCGTCCACCACTTACAAAATCTCCTTTAAATAATGGATTAGATAATAAATGTTGTAGTGAATTTTCTCTCCAATTAGTTTTATCTAATACTTTTTCTTCATTAAAGATATTTGCTATTTTAGAATATGAATAACCTTTAGAATATAATTCAAACATTCTTACTATAACTTCTTTTACTTCTGGATTAATAACTAACTTTTTACCATCTCTCATAAATCCTAAAGTCTTTCTTACTGGTATATGTCCATCTTTAATAGCTCCAACCATACCAAATTTAACTCTTTCTGATACTCTTTCTATTTCTAATTGTGATAACACAGTTAACATTCTTACAAAGAATCTACCATTAGCTGTTGATGTATTTATATCATCTATAGCACACTCTAAAGCACAATTATACTTTTCAAGTTCTGTTATTAGTATTTCTAAATCTCTTACTGAACGAGTAACCCTATCTAGTTTATACGCAACTATTACATTTACTTTCTTATCTCTAACATCTTCTAGCATTTCCATAAACGCTGGTCTATGATCCATATCTTTGCCACTTATTCCAGCATCTTCATAAACTTTATAAATGTTATAATCTCTATACTTACATAAATCTTTTAATTTTTCTTGTTGTTCTGGTAAACTATATCCTTCTCTTGCTTGATCATCAGTAGAAACTCTACAATATATAGCAGCATTTTTCTTCATCTGTTACCAACTCCTTTTCCATAAAAAAGGGAGTCAAAGATACTAGCTATTTAACTAATACCTTTAACTCCTTAAAATTTAATATAAAATTTATTGTGCATTTAATCATAGAAGTACCTCTCTTTCTAATAAAGGCGGATACTGCTTGTCATTTATTGGTTATTTATTTTATCATTATAATTTTAATTGTCAATTCCTTATTTAGGGAATGGTATTAGTTAATTTGTGCTTTAATAAAACTTTGAAGTTCATTAAATGGTATTTTATTTTCTAATGAATTAATATAAGCATCATTACAATCATTAAAGAATAAATATGTAATATCTCTTATTTTTAATTTGTGTGGCTCAATATATGCAAGATTAGTTTTAGAAATACTAATTATATTTCCTTCTTCTAGTTTACCTTTAAGATTTAGAAATATTAACATATTTTTTACTCTCTTTCCTAATGTTTCCTCAATCTCATATTTTTCCTTTATTATTTGCATAACTAATCAACTCCTCTCAAAGCATATAAAAAAGGTTAACCGAAATTAACCTTTATTTATATTAAGTCGATTAGTTCGACTAAAAATCACTATGGTGGAGCTGAGGGGAGTTGAACCCCTGTCCAAAAATACGTAATAAGTAACATCTACAAGTTTAGTTAATTAAGAATATGTCCTAAGTACAAAAGTAATTAACAACCTAAATACTTAGTAAGTCTATAAAATTCATTATT
>JAGAHP010000027.1 GCA_017627015.1 Bacilli bacterium | reverse complement strand
TTTTTTCATATCCATATCAAGGATTTTAATACTTCCAGAAGTTGGTAATATTAATCCTGATAACATTTTAATTGTTGTAGTTTTTCCAGCACCATTAGTTCCTAAAAGTGCAAATAATTCACCTTGTTTAATATTTAAATCTATTCCATTTACTGCAATTTTATCTTTAAAATTTTTTGTTAATTTCTTTGTTTCAATAGAATACATATTATTTATTATCTGGCATTATTTTATCCATAGTATCTTCTAATACTTTAGATTTAACAATAGCCATTCCTTTCTTTTTATCACATAAAACTACAACAGTATCACCAGGTTTAATATCAAACATATCTCTTGCTTCTTTAGGAATTACTATTTGCCCTTTTTCTCCAACTTTAGCAATACCTACAAATTTGTTTTTCATAATCTTCCTCCTATAAAGTATAACAAATTATACTTTTCATACTTAATTATATATCAATATTTGATTAATAGCAATATAAAAGACCAGATTTTATCTGATCTATATATCTTAATATTGCGATTATTTTAATTATCAAAGCCTTTTTTATCAATAAATAATAGATGTATTAAACTTATAATTACTCCTAAAATTCCATAAACTGCATCTATTAAATCTATTGTATTTATAAATGGAAGTATTGTTTCATAAATAAGATTCGTACTTATTAGTATTAATCCAATTATTATAATAGCCCAGTATTTCTTTCTATAACATAATAATAAATATCCGATTAAAGTACACAACATTAAACTTATAGTAAAATTAGTTATATGTAAATTAATTTCCTTTGTTATTACAAAAACATTTTCATTAAATATATTAATCCACCTTATAATTCCCAATATGAAACACACTGTAAATACCATTACTAAAGTTATAGTTGTAATATTTTTACTCTTTCTAATATCCATAAAACCCTCATTTCAAACCTTTATAAGTATCTAATACTATATCTCTTATCGTTTCTTGATTATCTACATCGACTATAAGATACATTGGCTTAGCATTTTCATAAGGAATAGATTCTTGCATATTGTATTTTTTATTACTATCGACTATTTTAACAAGTAATCTATCATCATAAATACCACCAAATAATACTCCGTTATAATAAAGTAAATATTCTCCCATCATAGATTTACAAGTAATATTATCTAATAAGTTTAGTTGTTCTAAAATATAATCTCTATAATCTTTTGTAGTAGCCATTTTATCACTTCCTATAATCAATTATACCATACATTTTTAAATTTTAATTAAATCGTAAGATTACTATATTGTAATTAAATAGAACCTAAAACCATTTTTATATTTCTTTATTATATAGCAAAAAAACAGTCATAAGACTGTTTTTGCCAATTAATCATCCATTATAATTACCATATCTGATAAAGTTCCTTTAAAGAATCTTCCTGGTTGATTATTACTATCAAAATATCCACCAAATGCTACATTAGTTGTAAACGGTTGATTTAATGTCCAATTACTTTGAGTAATCATTGTATATTCTTGGCTTGTAAATCCTTCATATGAATATTGCATTGTAATTACACCATTTTTTCTCTTATAAACAAAGTCTATTGGAGCATTAGCTGTTGAAATACCATTTGTTGGAATATTAGATGTACTTCCACCCCATCTAGCAGTAGGATACATTGTATTAATAATATTATTATTGAAACGGATATTAAATCCTGGATATTTATTATTTGATTCATCTTTAACATTAAACATAGTTGGTTGTGTAGGTGAAACACTAAATATATCGCTATCAACTGCTTTAAATGTAAATCTTATTTCAAAATCTTTATTAATATTAGCCGTACTAAATACATTAACACCTGTATCTATAAATGTACTAGCTGTACCATTAAATACTGCATCTCCTACATGAGAGTATTCAACTTTCCACCAGTCCGCATATAGTGTTACTACATCGCCATCAGTAGTACTTAAATTATTTACAGCTTCCTCATCATCATAATGTGTTCCTGTTCCATCAGGCATTGTATTCCATCCTCTAAATACATAATTAGTTCTAGTAAACTGATTTGGTGATAAAGGCTTAGCACTACCATCCACAACAAATGTTTGATCATCCATAGTACCAGTTCCACCATTAGGATCAAAATGAACACTATAGTCTGCTGGTGCAATCCACTGTGCATATAACGTAATTACATCACCATTATTACCTAAATCAGATGTAATACTATAGTTATTTGGATAACTAGTTCCACTTCCATCAGGAGCTGTATTCCATCCTCCAAATGAATGATCCGCTTTAGTAAAACTATTAGTTTTAATAGTAGTATTCTTACCTAATTTAATAACTTGATCAATCATCATACCAGTTCCACCATTAGAATCAAAATGAAGTGTATATGAATCAGGATCAATCATTTCAACACTCATGTCTGATATTTTTCCTTTGAAGAAACGATATCTATTACCTTGAGAATTTATACCCGCACAAAATGATGCAGGATTATCAAAATATGTATTAAAGTTACTAAAGTTATTAATTTGAACATCCGCTCCACCATTATAACTATAGTAAACTATTCCATTTATCTTTTTAATTACAACACTTTGACCTGTAACATATCCTGTATTACTATTTTTTACTTTTTTACCTGTCGTATTAATATTCATCGTGTATACTCCAGTATTATTAGTATAGAATTGAACACCAGGATATGGATCTCCTACTTCGTTCATATCCACGAATATACTACCTCTATCTACACCAGTAGCAGCAGTATAACCATTATTCTCATCTACTGTAAATCTAACAATAAAGTCTTTATCAGCATTTAACTCATTAAACATTTGAATACCAGTATCTAAATAATTAGTACCTGAACAAGTTAGTGTTTCATCTTGAGCAAAATATACTTTATTCCATTTAGCAAACAAATTAGTATCACCAGTTGGAACATAATCTTCATTTACCTCAGTTATAAAATTAGGTTCTAGATACCATCCTTCAAACTTATAATAATAAGAACATCCTCTTGAATGATAATCACCAGTACCACTAGAACAATCATTATTTGTTACTGTAGGGAGACTACCTAAACTTTGATCTTGAACAACATAATCTATTATTATAGAATCACCATTATTAGGGTAATAAATAATTGAATATGCTTGATCATAAATAGGTTCTATTGTAACATCATCTGTCATTGTAAATGTATAATCTGGATTTGTAACATTATTAGACCATTTAACAAAATTATTTCCATTCGAATCTGTAGGATCTGCGACCAAATGTATCTCTTGTCCATAATAATATGTTCCACTTGGAGTTGTAGTTGTTACATAATTACTATTATTTATAGTTAAAGTATACTGCTTTCTAGTATATCTATATGTAATAACTGTATTATCAAAGCCTTCAAGAACAACGGCTTGAACAGAAGGTGAATTAAATCCTTCAATATCTAATACAGGTGGAACAACTATAGTTCCTACAGGAATACCTGTATAATTAAGACGACTATGTTCAGTATATGTTGTTCCATCCATATTCATAGTTTCATGTACTACTGTATAACTTGTATTTTGTAATATAGTTATTTTATTATATACTGGATTTGTTATTTTTATAAAAATACCTTTAATTCCTCTAATTAAAAAAAGTGATGAAACACTTATAATTAATAAAACTACATATAGTTTTATTCTTTTCATATTTCATCACCCTTTCTCTATAATTTTTCACTTACTTTTTTCTTTATTCTTATCATCACCAAAAAGAAATCCAGATACTAATAATAATACAATGATAGCAACCCCTATTATTTTTCCTTTAGTAGTTTGAAATGCTTTTACTACATAACCTAATTTAGGAATCCAAAATAGATTTTTACCTACAAAATTCACTTTATTTACCACATTACTATCTGCTTCTCTATTATTATCCCCTTTAGTCACTATTCCAGAATCATTTATTATAATAGCTCTATGAGTAACTAAAGTACCATCTTTCATTTTAAAAGCAATAACATCTTTTTCTTTAATACTTTCTATCTTTGTATTTTTATTAATAAAGCATAAGCTTCCTGTATCTATAGTAGGTTCCATAGATCCAGATAATACTACATATGGAACAATTCCAAATATATATAGTATTAAAAACAATCCTCCAACACATATAATAATTGTTGTTAATACATCAATTATTTTTTTTATTATCTTCATAATCTATATTAATTGAAGTTAGCCCATACATCAGCTGGAGCAGTACTAGTTAATCCTTCTGTTTGAATACCATAACCAGTTACAATTACTTGCTTTTGTCCAGTTAAACCTTCATTTCCTGTTAAAGTACCACGTAATGTAATAGTGCTGAATAAAGGATTTGTTGTAGAAGTTGGTGTTGATGCACTAGAAGCTTTAGCTAAAGCTGTTAATGTTCCACCAGTTCCATAATAATATACATGTGTTGCAGTTCCTCCACTAGTACATGCTACTGCTGCAGTAGATAATTCTGTCCATCCTGCATTAGTTGTATATGTGAATAATTCTTCTGATGTAGTTGCTGGTGCTACTATAGTAGTACAAGGAACTTCTACTTTAGCAAATACATATGCTGGATTTTTAGTAGAAACATTGTTGATTAATGGATCTTTTGTAACACTTTCTCCAGGCATCATATCTTCTGCTGCATCTGGAATATCATTATCATTAGCATCTGCTAATGCATCCCATCCATCTTCTGTTAATGTAATATCTACACTACCAATTGTAAATGTATTTGTTTTTGAATCTGTGTCAGTGAAGTATGCAATTGCTCCTCCAATAACAAAAATAAATAATAATATAGCTGCTGCTAATATTGTTTTCTTTTTTTTCATAAATAAACTCCTTCTTTTTTTAATTACCTTTTTTATTATTTTGATTTTCTCTTTTCCACAAAAACATATCAATTATTAATCCTATTGTAGAAAAAACGAATACTATTATATATATATCTATACCTAAATCATATGTTATAGGATTTATTATAACATTACCATTCGAATCACCAGATAAATTCTTATATGAAAAATTCCATTTAATTTTAGTATATATTTTACTAAAATCATTATTCACATCATCTGGTATGGATACTTCTATTTTAAAAGTTTCTCCTCTTCCTGTTTTATAAATACCTAAATCATATCTATTTTTGTTTCCAAGATTACTATTTACTAAAACTTCTCCATTTTGTTTTTTTATTAACAATTTTATTTTTTGAAGTAAAGCTAATTCTTCATCAGTTAAATTATTATAGTCAATTGATAAGTAATACTCATTTTTTGAACTACTCTTATTTAAAAGAACTAAACTTTCGGATACACTATCACCAGGAAGCATATTTCCAAGTTTATTAAAAAAACTATTATCTAATGATATATGCCTATTAGTATTATCATCATATATTATTGAAGACTCACCTTCATAGTCTATATCATAAGCTCTATCAATACTTTTCCTAATATCAACTGAATCCCAATTGCCATTAAAGTTCTTTGATTGTACTGCTTCAACAACAATACGTACTACAACAGTTTTACCATAATATTCTGAAGATAAATTTGGAATAGTTACCTTGTTAAACAAATCTATATGACCTTTTTTTTGAAAAATAGAATCATAATAGTAATAATCTCCCTTTTTAGTCCAAGAAGAATAATTACCATCTATATAATCAATTTCTGAAAACACTTCATTGTTAATAATATAATCTATTTTTGTTCTTAAATAGCAATCAACTCCAAGATTATTAACTCTAGGAATTAATACAATTTCATCACCAGGCATTACAGACTTTCCATCTTCATCAAATGGTTGAGTATCATTATATTCTTTAATTTCTATATCAACTGCTCCAGTAGATATACCAACTTCAGTAGTATTTATTTCTTTATTCAAAGAATAAATACCAGAAATTAACATAATAAAAAACAGAAATAGTCCTAGAAAAAATAATCTTTTTTTTCTAGCACAATATAGAACCACCTCCATATTATGTATATTAATAGTACCCTACTATCTTAAACATTGTATCATAAAAATAATAATTTTTCAATTTAAATCAAGTACTTTTTAAAATATGTGTAAAAAAGAAGTATAAGCTTATTTCAGAGAAAGAAAAAAAAACCATAATACTTCCCTTTTTGATTTTTTTATTTATATCAAAAAAAGCAGATTAATAATATTAATCTGTTTAAATAAATTCTAAATTATTTTACTGTTTCATAGTCCTAATTGTAGTCCTAAAATCGGAATATCTTAATCTTCCGATGTATTTTTTTTAAATCCAAATATACCTAATATACCAGTAAATATTACTGCACTATATGTACTAAATCTTTCTACGATACCAAATATATCTTTTGATACATTAGCACTACCAACAGCTCCTATAAACATCAATACTAATGAAATAATGGCTAATACTCCAAGTAATTTATACTTACTTTTAAATGATCCAATAGCTATTAGTATAAGTGATATTATTGATAATATAACTACTAAAGTAGTTAATATATACACATGTATAAAACTTTGAGTACTTCCATCATATCCTGCACTTGATAATGGGAATAATGCATATCCTATTGCTGATATATAATTCATTATTGAAAATAAGTATACCCCTAATTTTAATGATTTGTTGCTTTCTTTTTTTATTAATATGCATAATAATGCACAGCATAGACAATTGAATATTTTATATACTGTTACAAATCCACTTGCTACTACAAATGATGGTGCATCAGTAGATGTTAAATCGCTTACTGCCCCACTCATCCAATTATATCCAGGATAATTCATAGATCCAATTATATCGTGTAATAAATAAAATATAATACTTATAACACCAGATAAACAAAACCAATTAATTAATCTTTTATTTTTCATAACTACTCCTCACTAAATTGATTACAAAACCATCTAATATATTTTGGTATATTATTTTCGTCGTAATCATGATTATTCTTTTTACAATCTAATTCATAATCTATTAAAGAATGAATTGTCATACAAAATGTAATAGAAGCCATTTCTATATCATCAATAAATAATTTATTATTATCTTTTAAAAATTTAAAAAGTTTCTTAGTCGCATTTATCATTTTATTTGTTTCTTCAATTACAATTTGTGATGCATTATTATTAGTTGTTCTTTCAGAATAAATAACACTATAGAATTTAAACATATCTTCATCTAAAACCATTTTATTATAATTCATAACTGAATTATGTAAAATATCATAAGTACTTTTTTCATTAATATTATCTAATGTAATATTTGATATATTTTGCTTTGATTTATTTCTTATATATTCATACATTTCTTTTATCAATTCCTCTTTAGAACTAAAATGATTATATAATGATGGTTTTTTTATACCAACACTATCGGCTATTTGAGACATTGATAAACTCTTTAGTCCATATTTTGATGCTAAATCTAAGGTTGATAATAATATTTCTTCTTTCTTTGACATATACATTCTCCAATCAATGCTATTATACTACCGATTGGTAGTATAAGTCAATCAATAAAAAAGATGAGATTTTTCTCATCAGTTAAAACAGGAATATCTTAATCTTACGAGCAATCATTATTTAAGAATTAATGGTATATTTCCATATATTACTAATCTTATAATTCCTATAATAATTAAATGTAATGGATAATATATGTAAAATAAATATTTTAGATTTACTTTACCTCTTTCACCATTATATAAATATAATACAGGAATAGTTAAACAAGTAAATAATTGCAACAATCCATATACTTTATCTAGGAAAATAAAATAAACAGTTGCATACATTAATGTTCCAAGCATCATCATTATCATTTGTTTTTTAAAATTGCCTCTATATTTATTCATAAATATTATTGAAAATACAGCTATACAACTCCAATCTGATGAAAATGTTATTAAGAATATTAAAATCATTAATAATATTTTTAGTTTTTCATTTATTTTACTATCAAATATAGCAAGAAGAACTACTGCCCAAGCAAGAGACCACATAACACTTGTTCCATTGAACATAGAGTTAGGTATGAATGGTATACCAAATGCTAAACAATAAGCAAAATGAGAAACAAATGCAAATAAAAATAATCTTATTAAATATTTTTTTAAATTATGCGTATGATTATACCCTTCTACAATGAAAAACCACATTATTGGAGCCGTTAATCTTCCAACAATATGAAGTAACATTACATACCATATTTTTTGACATCCTGGAAAAGCTAACCAAGTTAAATGATCTACTGTCATCGCAATTATTGCAATAAGTTTTAAATGATTTGAATTTAATTTTTTCATTTTACCACCATTATAATTATATCATACTTTTCTATAGTTTAGATTAATTGCAAGATTACTATTTTACGAATAATATAATAAAAACACAATTTTAGGTATACAAATTTTTTAAACTTTTTTAATCTTGTATACCTAATTGTATACCTAAAAATTAAAGAATTGGCATAAAACCACAATAAAATGTAGCCATAAGGCTCCTTCAGGAGGAAATAATAAAACCAGTTCGTAATAATTTAATTATTAGTAAAAGTCTTATATTATAAGGCTTTTTAATTTTCTTAAATTTAATAAAGTTTATAAAAATAACTTATTTTTCTTCAATTAGTATCTAGATTTGGTATCTAGAAATAAATAATGACACAATGACACATTGTTTGAGAGTACCCCAAACACATTTATAGTGTCATAGTGTCATTTAATATCTTATCTTCAAATTATCTTCACTTGTTTCTTCAAGATGTGTTAAATATACATCAGTTAAATTGATAACTTTATCTATTTGTTCTTCTAAAGCATAATTAGAATTTATCTTTCTTATAGTATCAATATATTTCAATTTATCACTTTCTGAATAACTATTTAATAATAAAATCTTATTTAATATAGATGTATTATAATTGTGGTCTTGTTCTAATTTTTTTGTATCTTCATTATGTTGTTCTAAAGCAAGTTTTTTAAACAAATAATTATAATACTCTTGTTCAATATAATAATTATAAATTCTATCTATTGTTAATATACCATTTTTTAATGAATATGAATCATTTTCTAACTCTTTTTCATCTTTATACCAATTACTTACTGTTATTAAATCTATACCTGAAGATATTCCATCAACTATATCAATCATTTTATACCTTTGATCTTCATCATAATTGTTAAAAACATTTTTTATTATTGGTTTTTGTACTTCATCAATTATTTTATTAATCATTTCTTTATTATTAATATCAATTTCATCCATGTTTGTATCAAGTGCTGTTAATATTAAATTAGTATATTCCTTATTATCATCTAGTATTAATGAATTTATATCTGTAAAATATATTAATTCAGATATACAAAATATTTTGCATAATTCATCAGATTCTTCGATTTCTTCGTTAAAATAATTATATGTGCCTATAAATTTTTCTTCAACAACTTTACTTTTCCAATTCTTATTTTCTATTTTTAATAATAATTTACTAATATAGTTTTCTAAGTATTTTAATTCATCAATTGTTTCTTTATCTAAATCTGAAAAACTATTTATATCTTTATTTATTTCATTTATTACACTATTAAAAATAGATTTAATTTTATCATTAGTTTCATTTATTGAATTATTAAATTTTATTACTTCTCCCATATAATCACCATCTATAAATAGTATATCATAAATAAAAACATATTAAAACTCAAACTATTTGTTTGAGTTTAATTTATTATTTATTAATAACATTAATAGATTATGTTTTAAAAATTACTTACTTCTCCCGCTTCTATTTCTTCCGTTTCGTCTTTATATCCTGCAAAGATAAAGATACTTTCATTTTTTTATACTCCTTCATTAACCTTATGTTTATTAAATAGTCAATTATAATATATAATTTTATATTTCTTTTATTAGAATGTCTCTGTCTTTATCTCCATACATTTTTGTACGGCATAAAATTTTATATCCAAGATTTAATTGTGAATTTAAACTTGCTTTATTATCAGGATGAACGGTAGATAATATATATTTGTAATTATTATTTTTTATTAATTTTTCTGCTTCTAAAATCATTTTTTGTAATGATTTATTACCTCTATATTCGCTAGAAATCGCACCATTTCCTAACTCAGCACAATATTTAACTTTATCTTTTAAATTGGAGTAAGTTATTATATTACTATCTTCTTTAAGTTTTAATATAATAATTAAAAATCCAATTATTTTTTTATTATATGTTAATTTTATAACAAAGCCTTTTTCTTCATTTAATATATTTTCTAAATATTTATTGTCTATTGAATCAATAAAATACCATTCTTTATTATCCATCTCATCATATACTTTTTGTTTTAAATCAATTATTTCATCTATATCATTTAAATTAGCTAATTCAATTAAAATATTTGGTTTTAACATTATTATCACCTACTGTTTATTTTGTTTTAACATATTATTTATTTTAGTAATTAATATTATAAATGATATTGATAATCCTAATAATAAACTCATTACAATTACATAATTCATTTTTATTAGTATTATAGAAATCAATAATCCATAAATTAATGTAAATATCTTTCTAGATAAATTAATATAGTTTACTATTTTATCGTGTTCTTTTTCATTACTAATTTCAAATAGTGTTTTTCGCATATAAGTATCAAAAGGATCTCTTATTAATAAATATATAAAAAACCCAAATGCCATTATCCATATTCCATACATATTATATCCTATAAAATTACCTATTAATAATAAGAAAAAGGAAAAGCTCAATAAAAATTCTAACAAAAATAAAGTTTTACTTTTAATTTTATTATATATTTTAATAAATCCTATATTTGAAATTAATCTACATACTCTTGATATAAATATAAAAATACTTATATATATAGCTACTTTATCTAAACTTAAAAATTGTTGCATATTTAATTGAATAAATAATTTACTATTTTTTTGTCCACAACATACCATTGCATAAAATAAACCATATAATAATATCATTAGTAAAATTGTAACATTAAATCTTAATTGTTTATTTTCTTCCTTTTTAAATTTTTCTTTTATAGGTACTTCATATATAAAATAAGTTAATAATATATTTATAAAACATATTATTAAACATATTATTATCGGAATATATGGATTTATATTAAATAAGAATCCTGATATTAATGAAATAATTAAAGTAATAAATGAATAAATCATATTTCCTTTAGTCTGTATTTTTATATATTGATCTTCACTATTTAAATAATTCAAATTTTTTATTAATATTACATTGTCCATATGCTTAAATACGAATCCTATTGTATAAAAAGATTCAGCAAATAAAAATCCAATATATTTTGTAGATATAATATTTAATAATATAGAACAAAACAATAATAATGTCCCAAAAACAACTGAATTCTTATTTCCAATTTTTCTTACAATTTTTATTAAAAACAGCTGGAAAACAATACCTATTCCAGTACCTAACGCCTCTATTGAATTAATTTGAGCAGGCGTTAAACCTTTAACTGTTGTTAAAAACAAAGTATTAATTGCTATCCAAAAAACTAAATCTGCAGTTAATCCGTAAAATAATGGATATATTTTAATACTTTGATATAATTTTTTATTATTAATTTCATTCATAATGCCACCAAACTTACTATATAAATTATACCATATTTTAAAGCATATTAAAACTCAAACAAATAGTTTGAGTTTAGTTTATTTATTATTTATCACCATTATTATTAGGTGTATATTTTAAAGTTTTATTACTTTCAATTATAGTACCAAAACTATTATCTGTAGCTAATACTTTTTCTGTATTAGTATAATATACATCATACATTTTAGAATCACTATTTTCTACTATTTTATCAAATTTATAACCATCTGGAATATTATTAACACTGTTATTTAATTCATCTTCTTTTACACTTTTAACAACAGTATGTTCACCAGCTTCATATGTTTTTTCATCATTATTATCTAAAGTTGTAGATTCTATATTTGAATCACTATATTTATCTATTAAATAATATGCCCCACATCCAGCAGCACTTAATGCAAAAAAGAAAGCTAAACCTGCTAAAGATTCTTTTAGTATTCTTCTTTCAAGTGCAGGTCCTGACATTGGATTTCTAGGTCCAAATTTTCTTTGACTTCTCATATAACTTAGTTCTCTTTCTGTATCAACATATGCTTGAAATGGTGTATAGTTTCCTCTTTTTCCCATAATAACCTCCTAAATATAATTAATAGTTATTTTACACCTTTTTTTTTAAAAGTCAAATTAAAAACTCAAACCATTTTAGTTTGAGTTTATTTTTCTATATATCCTGGATACCAGTTTATATTAGTTTTATTTTCATTCATTTGGATCAACTCCTTTATTTTTTTACAATGTAATAAAGAATAGTCATTGAATAATAAAATTCATCATCACTAAATTTTTCTTTTAATTTTTCTAAATAACTATTCATTTTAATTCTCGTTTCTTCATCAATGTCTCTTTTTTCTTCTGCAGTTCTAAATGAAATTGTTGTCTTAAATAAAGTTTCTTTTTCTTCTTTTGTTTTATTAATTGTATCATTTATATAATAATATAGTTTTATATTACTATAACCTGTTTGTATTAAATAACTATTTACTTTTTTTCCAATATATCTATCTGTAAATTTTGTTGTAGTTTGTTTTCTCATTATATTATTTTCATATAATTCAAATATCTTATGTAATAAATCTTCTTCATCCGGATAACATACTTTAAAACTATCATCTGGTACTTTTATGATTAGTACTCCCCTATCAGATAAATTTTTTTTAATTTTTAATAAAAAATCTTTTGGATTTTCTAAATGTTGTAAAACATAAGACAAAATAATAATATCATATTTTTTATTATTATCTAGTTCTTCTATTGTTTTTACTTCAAATGTATATCTTTTATTATTTTTAAAGTTATTATTTGCTTCATTAATTGCATTTTCATCTATATCAATACCATAAATTGTAGTTATATTTTTATATTTATCTAATAACAATTTAGTTTTAAATCCATTTGAGCATCCGATATCTAAAGCATTAATATTATCTAATTCTAAAATACCAGATTCATTTAAAATAAAATCATCATAATCTTGATTTGAAATGGCTTGTCTTTCTAATTTTTTTAAATCCCAATTTTTATCATTATCATTCATTCTTTCACCTTCTATTATTAAGAGTTACTGTCCCGTAATCAACACCTTAATTCCTATACTATTTTTAGCCATTTTTTACTATTTTGGCTATTTTTTATCATTTTTTGATGTTTTTATTATAAACATGCAAGATGTTAATCTTAATAAATACTTATAAATAAAGGATTTATTAAGAAGTTACTATAAACTGTAATCAACCAATTGATATAGGTTTTATTTTCATTATTCATGACTTTCACATTCTTTTTTTTAAATTATTCTATCTTTTTTTAATAAATCTTCAAGTGTTTCATTACCATCTAAAATATACAATTTATCATACTTTCTTTTGATAGAATCTTCATAATATGGAATAAAAACTTCCTTTAGTCTTTTTATAAAAGTATCATTATTACCGCGTTCAATACATCTTCTTTCCACTACTTCCCAATTATTTATATTAGGATATGCAATAGAATATTTTATATTATGTCTATCAAAGTAATCAAAATGTTCAGGCTTTAATTGAACAAGAACAACATCATATTTTTTTATAGCTTCATTAATAGCATCATAATAGTTTTGTGGCCATAGAGGATTTAATTCTCTTTTTGTTCCCTTTTGTTCTTCAACAGGTATATCATCTCTCATTATATTTTTAAATGGACTAGATTCTAAATCTTTAATGTTACTATATTTTCTACCTAATACACTTTTGCCGCATGTAGCAAATCCTGCAATTATAATACCCATGTTTTCACCCTCTACAATTCATATTCTTTAATTTCACAATTTTTTAATCCATGTTCTAAAAATTTTCCATCATTAATTCCTTGAAAGTAAGCACTAAATGCTTTTGATACACCACTATGAGCAACTATTAAGACACTCTCATATTTTTTATTTTTCAGATCATCTAAGAAATCAAATACTCTATTAAAAAACACTTTCATATTTTCTGATGTACCATATTGAATTTTAGAATTAAAATTCCAGTATTCTTCTCTATTTGTGAATGAAATTGGTTTTCCATTTAGATCACCTGAATTTCTTTCTTCCAATCTATCATCAAAAATAATGTCTTTATTCTTAACATTAATAATATCAGCAGTATGTTTAGCTCTAATAAGTGGACTAGAAATTATAATATCATAATTAATATAATTAATTATATTTTTTAATTCTTGTGCTTGTTGTAAGCCTACTTCATTTAAATCTTCATTTTCATTACTATATACTTTTTTTGCATTATGTGGAACTTGTCCATGTCTTACAATATATACTTTCATTAAAACCACCTACTTGTTAATAATTTAAAGCTTGCTATATATTTATTATATCATAATTTTAGTTGTTTTTAAGATTTAGAGTCATAAAGCTTCTTTTCTCTTTTTTGAATCATTATTACAATCTATATTATACATAACATATTAAAGCATATTAAAACTTAAATAAATAATTATTTTGGTATCTGAAATATGTTTTTGGTATCTGGCTTGGTATCTGTAAACTTTTCAAGCATCTCAAAAACCCATATAAATAAACAAAAAAATGGAGCCATAAGGCTCCTTCAGGGGGTTTGGTTACACTTTCAACTAGTTCGTGAAAGTGTTACGTAACAATATGTTACGCTATTATAATGATATATTAATTTTATATGTTTGTCAATTCTTTTTTTTATTAATAGTTCGATAATTTACGACATTTACACATAATTCTAATAACACTACTATTGTTAATAAATAACTAACAAATTGGAACTTATGTATAAAAGAACTAAACACTATACATAGTATGCATATTAGTAGTGAAATAAAATTTAAATAAATAGAATACCAAAAATATTTTTGTCTCTTCATAATATCACCTAATCCTTATTTATACTTTCTTTTAATACTCCTTTTAACAAAGGATAATTATCTATTTCGTTTAGTATTTCATTTGAATCTTCTTTTGCTTGAATCAATATATTATAATCTTTTGTTATATTTGCAATCTTAAAATTCATATCTCCGCTTTGTCTTGTTCCAAATAGATCACCAGATCCTCTTAATTTGAAATCTTCTTCCGCTAAAAGGAATCCATCAGATACTTTTTCCATAATATCTAATCTTTTAGTCTCTCTATTTGTTACTAAAATACAATAAGATTGTAAATCATTTCTTCCAACCCTACCTCTTAACTGATGAAGAGTTGCAAGTCCAAATTTATATGCATCAAATATAACAATCATAGTTGCATTTTTAACGTCTACCCCTACTTCTATAACTGTAGTTGATATCAAAATATCTATTTCTTTATCTTGATACTTTTTCATTATAGCATCTTTTTCTTTTGGTGTCATCTTACCATGTAAAATACCTATATTTTTATTTTTGAATGCTAATTTAAATTTTCTTTCTAATTTTTTAATATCTTCATCTTCTGATTCATCATTTTCTATAAGTGGTGAAACAATATATACTTGATGTCCTAAATCTAACTCTGTTTTTATTCTTTTTAAAACATCTGTTATTTCACTATTATCTTTAACCATAGTTATGATTTCTTTTCTTCCTTCTGGTCTTGTTTTAATAATAGATATATCCATATCACCATATATAGTTAACGCATATGTTCTTGGTATTGGTGTTGCGGATAAATATAATACATCAGGCATATTACCTTTATTTCTTAATGAAGATCTTTGGTTAACTCCAAATCTATGTTGTTCATCAGTAATTATTAATCCTAAATTATTAAATTCTATTTTTTCTTGTAAAAGAGCATGTGTGCCTATAATCATATCTATTTTACCTTGTTTTAATTCTTCATAAATTAATTCTTTTTCTTTTTTAGGAGTACTACCTAAAATTTCTTTAATAACAATATTTTGGTTTTTAAATAGATTAATCATATTTTCATAATGCTGGTGCGCAAGTATTTCAGTTGGTGCCATTAGGGCACTTTGATAATTATTTAAATGCATCGCATACATACTTATAATCGCTACTATTGTTTTACCTGAACCTACATCACCTTGTACTAATCTATTCATTCTTTTTTCGGATTTTAAATCATCAAAAATTTCTTTCAATGTCTTGTTTTGATCTTCTGTTAACGTAAATGGTAATGAACTTATAAATTTATTTATTTTATCAATATTTATATTTCTAGAATAACCTATATTATTAACACTATTTTTATTTTTTAATTCATTTATCTTTAACATAAATAAAAATAATTCTTCATATTTAGATCTTATTAAAGCCTCTTTTAGTTTTACATTATTAGATGGATTATGTATTAGATTAAGAGCGTCTTTTTTTGATAAAAAATTATATTTTTTTATTATCTTATCTGGTATATAATCTATTACATATTCTTGTTTTAAAGCTAGATTAATATACTTATTTAAATTTTTATCAGTTAAACCTTTAACCTTATGATATATTGGATATATATTAACATTATCACCAATATCTAATAATTTTATATCAGAAGCAGTAAATGTATTATTATCACTTTCATATTTACCAATTATTGTTATAACTTTACCTATTTCTAGATGTTCTTTTAAAAATGCTCTATTAAATATAACTACATTTATTAATTTACCTTCTACTTGCATTTTAAATCTAAGTCTATTCATTCTATTAAAATAATTAGTAGTTATAGTTGATTCTATAACTCCAGTAACAACAGGATGTTCATCTAATAAAGAAGTCTTTTTTAATACTTCATATCTAAACGGATAGTAAGTAATTAAATCATTGACATTATATATTTCAAGTTTATTAAGTTTTTCAATAGTTGCGTTTCCTATACCTTTTATAAACTGTAAGTCAGTCATTTGATCACCTACTTTCTTTCTTTAATTATATCATATTTTTTATAAAAATGAACAATTGTTTGTTTATTTAAAAATAATTAATTTTTTTTATTAAAAACAGTTGACAAAATATGTCAAAATAAGTAGTATATTAACTACCAATTCCCAAATGGCGAATTGGCTGCTAGTATCACACTAGCCAACCCCTTTTTATTCTTTTTTATGGAACTGTTCTTCAGGGGGGCAGTTCCAATTTTTTTATAATTAAAAAGAACTTTTAATAAAGTTCTTTTTTTATTTTAAATAATCTTTTGAAAGTTTTAATAAATCTTTTAAAGTATAAATTGGAATTGAATAGTATTTACTATTTTGCACTATTATTACTTTATTTTTTTTAACTTTATAAAGGCCTTCTATATGACCAACTTTTTTATAGTTTTTGTCTATAATATATGCATCTGTCATATCACCAATATACATTCTTCCATATTTATCTTTACCATAATAATGATTAGATTCATTTATTCCTTTAATAGTATTTAAATGTTTATTTTCTTTTGTATCATATATACCTAAAGTATTATTTACATAACTAACAAATAGTAAATCTTTTTTTGAACTATAAAACATATTTGAAACTAGATTTTTATTTTTAACATTATATTTTTTCTTTATTTTTTTAACATCTGTAATTTTAATAGAATCATCTTTTGGATAGCCTGTTTTTATTTTTTCTTCTTTTATTTTTTTATTAGAATTTTCTTCATAAGAAATTACTCTATTATCATTTTTTGGTACTAATAAAAATCCATTATTATTTTTAGCTACTAATATATATTCATCTAAATTAAATTCAAATTTTCCTATGTGTTCAATATTTTTATTTGTTTCCATATTTATGAAATTAACATTACCTTTACTACTAAAAGTTACATATATTTCTTTATTAAGATTTGAATATATTTCAATTATTTCATTTTTTGTATCGAATATGCCTTTTACATCACCTGTATTACCATCTATTACATTAACTTTATTAGAGTTTACTACTGCGATATCATTTATTTCTTCTGGATAAGATTTAGTCATAAATTTACCCCAATTACCATCAAAAGTTTTAGTCCAATTAATATTACCATCTATATAGTTATAAGATGCGACTACCATATTAAATTCAGTATTAAAAGTTCTATTTAAAAGCATATATAAATTATTATCTTTTGTAAACATAGTACTTATATAACCTGCATTTAATTCTACACTATTTATTTCTTCTAAAGAATTAATATCAAGTATATGTACTTTAATATATTCTTCTTTATTAATATCAAAAGTCTTATTTGTAGAACTAGCTATTAAATATTTATTATCATCTGAATAATACATTTCTTTCATCATACTATCATCTACTTTGTATGTACCTAATGCCTTATCTTCTTTTATGTTATATATACTTACACTTTTATTATCAATATATGATAGTAAATTATTTGTTCCTCTAATAGATGTATATGAATAATCACCTTTTTTTATTTCTTTTACTTTTTTACCATTTTTTATATTATTAATAACAATATTACCTTTATTATTAATATAAGCAAAATAATCATTACCCATGAATGCAAAATAATTATTATCAAATGCAAATCCAGATATATCTTTATAAGTATATAATTTTTTTAATTTATTTGAATCCCATAAAGTTAATTCTTCTGATTCATCATATATAGCTAGATATTTATCATCATCACTACTCTTAATATGATCAATAACACCTTTTGTTTTTATTTCAGATATAGCTTTATATGATAATCCTGAATTATATACTCCTAAACTTTCTGATAAAGCATATTCTGCATCTTCTGTATATGGCATCTTAACACCATTAAATTTAGTAAGTGCTTGATAAGCATATTTAACTGCATTATATCTACTATCTTTTTTTAGTGAACGAGTGGATTTTTCTGATAACGATATCGCTTGATGCATTTTTAAAAGCTTTTGTTGATTATTTATTTTTATAAGCATAATTGATGTATATAAAGCAAACAACAAGCAAGATACCGCTACTATAGAAGATGTAATAACCATTCTTCTTTGTTCTTGCATCTTATGCCTTTGTTTTAAATCATCATAGTCTAAATGATGCATTGGTGCGATTAGTCTTAATTTTTCATTTTTTAATTTCTTTAATACTTCTTTTTTTGTTTCCCCTCTTACATCTGCAGCAAGTGGCTCAACTAATGTTTTATTATCATCATCATATAAAACAGCCTTAGGAAACGAATCTTTTGGTTCACCTTCTACTAATACACAAAATATATTTCTTCTACCTCGTAATTTTTTAAATGTTTCTATTTCTTTTTTACACCATAGTGAATCTTTTAATCTTGGTGAACAAATAACTATCAAATATTTAGAATCATTAAGAGCATCTAATATAGGATCTTCAAGATTACTTGATAACGGTAATTCTTCTTGATCTCTAAATACTCTTCTAATAGTTCTTCCTTCTATTTTTAATTTTTCTTTTATTTCTTTTGGAAGTTCATAGCTTTCTAATAATCTATGTAGATTTTCTGCGACAAATTTATCTAAATCACAATGTCTATAACTGATAAAAGCATCATATTTATATTCTTTCTTTTTCAAAATAACACCTCTTTAAATAAATCACTTGATTATTTTTCAAGTGATTTATAGTATTCAAATCTTTCTTTAGCAGATTCCAAATTATCTTCTAGTAATTCTTTTGCCATTTCTAAATTAACAGAACTAATCATTTTATATCTAGTTTCATTTGCTAAAAACTGACCATATAAATTAAAGTCTGGTTCTTTATAATCAAGATTAAATTCTTTAGTTACACTATTATATCTAAATATAGGAAAATATCCTGATTTAACAGCTAATTCTTCTTCTTTCATAGAATTACCCATTCCACCTTTTATACCATGATTAATACATGGTGCATAAGCAATTATAAGAGATGGTCCATTATGGTTTTTAGCTTCGTTTATTGCTTTAATAGCTTGATTCATATTAGCTCCCATACTTATTTGAGAAACATATACATTTGGATATCCCATCATCATTCTAGCTAAATCTTTTTTAGATGTAGTTTTACCTTTTGCTGCGAATTTCGCAACTGCTCCTTTTCTAGTACTTTTTGAAGATTGTCCTCCGGTATTAGAATATACTTCAGTATCAAGCACTAAAATATTAACATTTTGATTAGTACTCATTACATGGTCTAGTCCACCAAAACCAATATCATAACTCCATCCATCTCCACCTATAATCCAAACTGATTTACTAGGTATATAATCTTTTATAGCTTCTAATTCTTTAACTTCAGAATAATCTATATTTTCCATTACTTCTTTAGTAATTTTATAATCATCTTTATTCTTTAACCAAACATTAAATAGTTCTTTATTCTTATCGCTAACTTTATCTATATTCTTATTCATTATTTTTTCTATTTTATCTTTCATAATAGATATAGAAAGTCCCATACCATAACCATATTCAGCATTGTCTTCAAATAATGAATTAGACCAAGATAAATTATATGGAGAAGATGGCATAGATCCACCATATATAGATGAACATCCTGTCGCATTTGCGATAATTATTCCTTCTCCCATTATCTGTGTAAGCATTTTTATATATGGAGTTTCACCACATCCTGCACAAGCTCCTGAATATTTAAATAATGGTTTATTAAATGCTAGTCCTTTTACTATTGTTTCTGGAAATAAATGTTTATTTTTTACACCTTTTATCTTATTATTTTCTCTATTACTATCTTCATTTTTAACCATAGTAATAGCTTTATTACCCATTTTACCAGGACATACTGATGAACATAGTGAACAACCAGTACAATCATCATAACTAAACTCTAATGCAAATTTAAGATCTGGTTTACCTGGTACATCAATTGTTTTGATATCCGGGTTATTTGCTAGTTCTTCTTCATTAAGTATTTTTGGTCTTATAACACCATGAGGGCAAGCCATAACGCATTGATTACAACTAATACAGTTTTCTGTATTCCAACATGGTAACATTTCTGCAATATTTCTCTTTTCAAATCTAGATGTATTTACTTCAAAAGTACCATTATCATGATTTATAAAATCACTTACTTTTAAATCATCACCCTTTAGATGAGAAATACTATCTAGTACTCCATTATAATTAATATCTTTATATTCTATATTTAACCATTCATCTTCAAATGGAATTTCATTAATACTATCCTCTACTACCTCTAATGCTTTAATATTGTTATTAACAATATCAGTTCCTTTTTTAGAAAATTTCTTTTCTATACTTTCTTTCATTTTAGTAGTAGCTAAATCATATGGAAGTATTTTAGTTATCTTAAATATAGCATTTTCCATAATAGCACTTATCTTATTAGGTATACCATTTTCTCTAGCTATTTTATGCGCATCTATTAAATATGTTCTTAATTCTTTTTCTCTTATTCTATATTTTATATTATCAGGTAATTCATCTGCTGTTTTAGATGTATTTATTATAAATATACCATTCTTTCTAATATTAGATAGTAAATCATATTTATCTAAATATGAATCTTTAGTACATACTACTATATGAGGATTTTCTACATAGTAACTAGACTTAATCTCTTCTTTACCTATTCTAAGATGAGACATAGTTACTCCACCACTCTTTTTAGAGTCATATTGATTATATCCTTGTACAAATCCACTAGTATTATCTCCGACTAAAGTAATAATATCTTTAGTAGCAGATACCATACCATCAGATCCATATCCATATACAAGCATTTCTATATTTTTACTTTTTATTTTTATTTCTTCTTTAGATAAACTTCTATTAGTTATATCATCTTCTATACCTATAGTAAATGGATTAATACTATTCTTCTTATCTAGATTTTTATATACTGCATATATATCTTCTGGAGTAGTATTTTTACTAGATAATCCATAAATTCCACCAATTACTTTTGTAGTCTTTTTAACAGCATTTACTACATCTAAATATAGAGGTTCTCTATCATTAGTTTCTTTTGCTCTATCAAGTACCGCAATCTTTTTAACATTTTTAGGTAATACTTTTAAAAAATATTCATTAGAAAACGGTCTAAATAATCTTACTATTACTAAACCTATTTTTTCTTCATATTTTTCATCTATAACTTCCTTAATAGTATCACAAACAGATCCCATAGCTACAATTACTTTCTCTGCATCTTTATTACCATAGTAATCAAATGGATGATAATCAGTACCAAATTTTTCATTAACTACTTTCATGTAATCATTAACTATATTAGGCATTTCTTCATAATATTTATTTCTTGCTTCTACATTTTGAAAATATACATCATCATTTTGAGTAGTGCCTCTAATTTGTTTTTTAGCAAGAGATGAATTACTTCTAAATTCATTTATCAAATCATAATCTACTAGAGTCTTAATATCCTCTTTATCAAGTACATTTATTTTTGATAATTCATGACTTGTTCTAAAACCATCAAAGAAATTAACAAAAGGAATTTTTCCTTTAAAAGTACTTAGATATGAAATTAAAGTCATATACATAACATCTTGTACATTTACTGATGATAAAAATGAATATCCTGTTGATCTTGCAGCATATATATCAGAATGATCTCCAAAAATACTTAATGCGTGAGTAGATACAGTTCTTGCTGCTACATTTATAACACTAGGTAATAATTCTCCCGCTATTTTATACATTTCTGGAATCATTAATAATAATCCTTGAGAAGCTGTATAAGTACTTGCGATTAAACCTGTTTGAAGTAAACCATGTACTGTACCTATCGCACCTGCTTCAGACTGCATCTCAACTACTTTTACTTCATCGTCAAATAAATTAGTAACTCCTTTAGAACTCCATTCATCTACTTTTTCTGCCATAGTAGAAGCTGGTGTAATAGGATAAATTGCTGCAGCATCTGAAAACATATAAGAAATATGTGCTGCTGCACTATTTCCATCCATAACTTTATATTTCATTTATAATCACCTACCTTAAATTATATCACAAAATCATATTATTTGATATAATGAAATTGGTGATATTATGATAGATAAACTAAACAAAATAATTAATGAAAGTAATAATATAGTTTTCTTTGGAGGTGCTGGTGTATCTACTGAAAGTGGTGTACCTGATTTTAGATCAGTAGATGGAATATATAATCAAAAATATGACTACCCTCCTGAACTAATTTTATCTCATGATTTTTTCTTTACTAAGACTAAAGATTTTTATAAGTTTTATTTTGATAAATTAGTTAATCCTGAAATACTTCCTAATGATTGTCACAAAAAATTAAAAGAATTAGAAGATTCAGGAAAATTAAAAGCAATTATTACACAAAATATTGATGGACTTCATGAAATGGCAGGTTCTAAGAATGTTATTACTATACATGGGACAATATACAAAAATCACTGTGTAGATTGTAATAAAGAATATTCTCTTGATGACATGCTAAAACATAAGGATGTTCCTACATGTAAATGTGGTGGATTAATTAAACCAAATGTTGTTTTATATGGTGAACCTCTTAATAATGATGATTATATGAGCGCAATTAAATATATCAGCGAAGCAGATACTTTAATAGTAGGTGGAACTTCACTTAATGTTTATCCTGCCGCAGGACTAATAAATTATTTTAAAGGAAAGAACCTAATAATAATTAATAAAGAACATTTAGATGTTAATTGTGATCTTCAAATAAACAAACCTATTGCTGAAGTATTTAAACAAATAAAAACTAGGGATTAATCCTTAGTTTTTTAAACTAGTTTGTAATTCTGCTTGTTCTACTGCCTTAAATTCCATTGCATTATTTACATTATCTATATTAAAATGGAATATAGAACCTCTTTGCGTTTTTAATACATCTCCATCTTTTATAAATATAATAGTTTCAGTACAAGAATCTGCTATTACTGGTTGATAATTACCTTCTACACATTGATCATTTTTTGTATTTAAAGTTAGAATTATATATTTATCATCTTCTACATATATACCTTCTTTTGGCATCAAATCTAAAACTCTATAATAATCTATCTTAGCAGTACCATCTTTTCTTAACACAACTTCATAATATTTTGATTTTGAATTTTCATCTTCTGATACTTGTGCTTCTGTCTTATATTGATAATATCTATTAACATCTATTTTTTTAGTATTCTTATCTACCTTAGTTGTTTCTTCATCGTTTTTTATTGTAACATATTTAGTATTATCTTGAGCAGTAATTCCACATATTTTTAATAATGTACCTCTTAATGATTTACCCTTCTTATCAGGTAAAGTATGGTAATCATAATGTTCCCATAAAATAGACTTATAAACTATTGTTCCTCCATCTTTTAGTTCATACTTAATTGGAATTGATAAACATCCTAATATAGCAACTATAAATAATATAACTATTAACACCTTTTTCATAATTACACTCCTTTTCTATTATCATTATAACTTATTATTAATAATAGTAAAATAAATTGTTTTTTATAGTGTAAAGTAAAAAGAGTAACTATGTTACTCCTTTTTATCATTACTAGTTTTCTTTCTAGTTAATTTTAATACATTATTAGAACCATCATCTTTAGATTCAGATTTAAATTCAAGTACTTTATTATCTGTTTTTTTATAGAATTTATTTCTTAAATTATCATATTCTTTAGATTTCATATAAGAAGATAATTCATTAATTCTTTCAAATAAATAATCTATATGTTCTTCATCATCTTCTTCTAATAATTCTAATTTATGTTTTAATATTTCCATATCTATATCAAAATCATTAAATATTTCGTTTCTTAATTCTTCAGGATAATGCTTAGTCTTATTAATCACATACATACCAAAAGATTCAAATTTATCTATTTCTTTTTCAAGGCTCTTTTTGTAAGTTTCACTATTTTTTTTAGATTCTAACTCTTCATCTCTTAAATGATATTTATATAAAATATCATGTGGTATTAAACTAGCTGCAGCTAACGATACACCTATACCAGCGTAAGCTATAAGAGAAGTATTATTATATTCACCACAAACATATGGAACAAATCCAATAGCAAAACTAGTAGCTCCTGTTATTAACAAACCTTTTTCCGCTATCTTACAGAACTTTCTTTTATTCATAAATCCCCCTAATTATTCTTATTCACTCTCTTTAGCATTTTTTACTTTAGCATCATATTTTTTTCTTTCTTCAGTATTAAGTATTTTCTTTCTTAATCTAAAGTTTAACGGAGTTACTTCTACTAACTCATCATTATTAATATATTCTAAAGCTGTTTCTAAAGTTAATAGTTTAGTTTTCTTAAGAACAACAGTATGGTCTTTACCAGCTGATCTTGTATTAGTTAATTGTTTACCTTTAACAACGTTTACTGCAAGATCTGCATCCTTATTAGCTTCACCTACTATCATACCTTCATATACTTCTGCACCTGGTTCTATAAACATAACCCCTCTATCTTCTAAAGCACCTAATGCATATGCAGTAGCTTTACCATTTTCCATAGAAACTAGTACACCAAGTTTTCTTTCTCCTACATCCGCACCTGTTTTAGGTAAGTATTCTTTAAATGTATGATTTAGTATTCCGTAACCTTTAGTTAAAGTCATAAAATCAGTAGTAAAACCAATTAAACCTCTTGATGGAACTGTATAATTTAATCTAACTATACCAGGAAGATTACTCATACTTTCCATAATACCTCCTCTAGTACCTAAAGCTTCAATTATACCTCCTACAGTATCTTCTGGACATTCTATTTGAACATCTTCATATGGTTCACATTTTTCTCCATTTATTTCTTTAATTATAACTTCTGGTTTAGATACTTCAAGTTCAAAGCCTTCTCTTCTCATATTTTCAATAAGAATAGATAAGTGAAGTTCTCCTCTACCTGAAACTATAAAACTTTCTTGGTCTTTTTGTTCTACTTTTAAACTAACATCTGATTCAGCTTGTTTACGAAGTCTTTCTTCTATTTTAGAAGCAGTTACAAGTTTACCTTCTTTACCAACAAATGGTGAAGAATTAGTACCAAATGTCATTTGAAGTGTTGGTTCATCTATTCTTAATTTTGGAAGAGCTTCTTCTTTACCTTCTTCACAAATAGTTTCTCCAACTTCTATATCAGGTAAACCAGAAATAGCAACTACATCACCTGCTTCAGCTTCTTCTACTTCTAATCTTTTTAAGCCAAAATATCCAAATAATTTTTGTATTCTAAATTTTTTGATAGATCCATCTAATCTAACACATGATACCATTTGATTAACTTTAATTTTACCATTAGCAATAGTACCAATACCAATTCTACCTACATAATCATTGTAATCAAGTAATGCTGGTTGTAATTGTAAATTAGCATTTTTATCACCAGTAGGAGCTGGTACTTCATTTACTATTAAATCAAATATCGGTTCCATAGTGTGTTCTTGTGTACTTAGATCATCAGATAATGATGAAGTTCCATTAATCGCAGATGTATAAACAACTGGGAACTCTAATTGATCTTCATCAGCTTCTAATTCTATTAATAAATCTAATACCTCATCAATAACTTCTTTTGGTCTAGCTGTTTCTTTATCTATTTTATTAACAACAACTATTGGTTTTAAACCTGCTTTCATAGCTTTCTTTAATACAAACTTAGTTTGAGGCATAACACCTTCATATGCATCTACTAAAAGTAATACACCATCAACCATGTGCATTATTCTTTCTACTTCTCCACCAAAATCAGCGTGCCCAGGAGTATCTAAGATATTAATTTTATAATCTTTATATTTAATTGAAGTGGGTTTAGCAAGTATTGTTATACCTCTTTCTCTTTCAATATCATTAGAATCCATTGCTCTTTCTGATACATTTTCATTTTCCCTAAAAGTACCAGATTGTTTTAACAATTGGTCTACTAAAGTAGTTTTACCATGGTCTACGTGCGCAATAATCGCAATATTTCTTATTTCCATACTATTCATCCCTTTTTTTTAACCTAGTGTATTATAACATAAATACAAAAAAATACAAATATTTATAAAGAATTATAATATTTAATTTACATATTAAAAATAGTATGATAACATTTAATTAATGAAGGAAACTTCATAAAAAAAGGATGTACTTAACCCTGAGAAGTTAGGTGCACCTCAAAGTTTGGTACACTTAATACTTCGAATAAGAGGTGTTAAGTGCTTTTTTTATTTTATAAGAATAAAATATATATTAATAAAAAGAAATTTATTATTATAAGTAAAGTAATTATATTATAGACTCTATACATAATTACCACCTCCTTATAGGAGGTACACCTAACACCGATAAGTACATCCAATAATAATATTCGACGTATATAATATAATTCCACTAAAAAAGTACGATTAATCGTACTTTTTTATATTTCTTTTTTGTATAAGAAACATTCATTAGTAATATTTCTTACTTTTTCAAAACCTAAATTTTCTAAAATAGCTACTTCTAAATCATTAACTGCGAAACTACATATTTCATCTATATAATATCTATTTTTTCTCATAAACTTAATATATCTTTTGATTGCGTTTTCTATTTTACTTATAGTGTTTTTATTATTATAAACATCATTTAATACAATAGCATTTAAATTAACAAATGACCTTCTATTTTTAGTCCAATCTAATATATCTTTATTAGTAAAATCATCAAAGAATACTTCAGATTTTACCATCTTTTTATATACTTTTTCATCTAAATTTAAAAAGTTAACATATCCAACTACTTTATTCTCATCTTTAACTAAGATATAAGAATACTTTTTCTTCTTAGTTAAATCTTCTATCTTATCTTTATCCCATCTATAACATCTATCTAAATTTTGTCTATCTAATTTTTCAATAACATCAACTGTATTCTTAGTAATATACTGAGATCTTACTGTATAAATACTAGATCTATGTAAATACTTATTATAACCTTGAATTAATATAATTATATTAGATACTACTACAAATCCATCAGATATAATTCCTGAAAAATCTAAGAAGAACGAATCATAAATAACCCATAAGAAATATGATATTATTCCTCCAATAACCATAGTCTTCTTATTTTTAAGCATTACATATCCATCTACTAAACTACCTACTACAGCGATTAAATCTACCATATTAAATCCAGTATAATAAAGTATTAAAAAGTAAACAGGAATAGTAAAGAAATAAATATACTCATCTTTATCAGTTTTATAATAAAAGAAAGATTTAATTAATTCAAATAAACTAATCCAAAGACCAGTCATCGCACCTAAACAAAAATAATTTACTATATATAAAATAGACGCGAGTATTTGATAGAATATAACTTTATTTTCTCTTTTAGCGTGATAACTAATTAATAATAATATCCACGCAATTATTCCACATATTTGACCTACAATATAAACTACAGACATATTTTACCTCTTATTTTTGAAACTTATGTAAAACCTTACCTACTTGCTTAGTTATTTCTTTTGAATTCTTAATCGCAATTGATTTACCATATGCTTTTCCTGTTATTGTAAGAGATGCGATTACTGCGGTAGTTACTAATACTACTAGTGATTTATTTATACCAAAATAATCACTTATAGTACTTGCGACTAATACTCCCGCTGATCCTGATACTACTCCAGCAACATCACCTACAACGTCATTACAAATAGATGCGATTTTATCAGCGTTTTTAAGTAATTTAACTGAATGAGTACTACCTTTAATCTTTTTAGAGGCCATTGAATGAAATGGTGTCTCTTCTTGTGCAGTTATCGCAACACCTATCATATCAAATATAACTGCTATAAATATAAATAAAAGTATTATTATTATACCTATTACTACATTTACTTTAGGTATTAAACCTTCACTTGTTATAGACATAACAATAGATAATACAAAAGATATTAATAATACTGTTAATAACCATTTTGCTTTACTGTTTTTCATATCATCACCATAATAATTATAACATAAAAAAACCAGTTATAAAACTGGTTTACTTCATTAAAAAAATATGATTGGTACCAATATAATTAACTTTGCGTCATAGGTCAAGTAGGATTTCCCACAATTCAACCTTTCGTTACCTCAAGGCAGTTCCCTTTTAATGAACGTATATACCGTTACCTAAGTATACGACTTGATTACCACTTAGTACGCACTGCAATCTTATATCAGCATACAGCCTAGAAGATTTCCTCCCTGATATTTATCTATTATTAGTCTTTTTTGCAAGTACAATTTCATATAGTAATTACCGTATCCCTAATTCTGGCCATGAATTAAACACACTTATCTATAATCCCATAATACTCACTCAAGGCAAGCTACTCTATACAAAGGTTTCCCCTCGATATAGGTTTAATCTTAATTCGTACTTTTTTCGGTAAAGCACAAGATTAAGTCTCTACGCTAGATGGGTTACACTTATATGCCGTTATAAGCTTCCCAAATAACTATCCTTTCAGCACCCACCCGAATCTGGGCGAAACAAGCAAGCACCAAAAGTTTCACAGGTATGCTCTTTAACGAATTTTTAGGCTCGTCTTCATAATAGATGTATCAACTAGGATACTGCACCCGTCATACAAGAAAAATTATAGCAGATTTACCCCAAAAAGTCAAATTTTGAAGGCATAAGAAAAATAGTCTTAGAGACTATTTTATCTTAAACTTTTACTAAATTTTTGAATAACTTCTGAAACTTTTTCTTTTGGTTCATCAAATGATATAACTTTATCTTCTGATTTTACAAATTCAAACCAATTACCATCTTGATAAGCAACTAATGGAGTATTAGATGTAACTAATACTTGTTTTTCATCAGTTGAAGCATTATGATCGATATATGTATATTCAGTATAGTATTTAACTTCTTCTTTTGGTTCAGCTGATTCTACTGTTGTTTCAGTTTTATTTTCAAACGATTTATCACATAAATTAATTCCAGCTGTATACGCACCACCTGTAATTAAACCTAATGTTAAAGCCTCAGCTACTAACTTATTTCTTTTATTTTTTAAAATATCTAATTTCTTCATAAAAACACCCCTTTTTCTCAGAAATCGAGCATTATTTAATCATATTTTTATAAATTTGTCAAATTTTAAAGGCATTTTAAAGGCATAAGAAAAAGTCCTATAAAGGACTAATCTTCATAACAATAATACATATTGTATGTTTTAGTATTCATTATAATACCTTGTTTTTTACCATTATCTTTTGTAATACCAAATTCATATTCAGATGCATATGGTTCAGTTTGTTTAACTCCATCTTTATAGAATACATCTCCATCTAGTTTAATGTTATAATATGAATAATTACCTGCGGCATTCTTTTTATCTAAATCTTTATATGTATATGATCCTTTTACATAGTTATTATATGTATCACCGTATTTACCCCACATAAAATTCATATCATCATCTAATTCAAATCTAACTATATAACTACCTGTTGCGCCATTACCATCAAAATTCTTACAGTTATATTCTCCTTCAACATAATTAGTAGAAGAATATCTATCAATATCTCTTTCTAAGTTTTCTAATTCTTTTCTAACTTCTGGATCAGATATAACAGCACTAAATATTCCTATACCTATAAATAGATAAACAAATATTAAAACTATACTTAAGAATATTGAAATAGCATTTAATACTATACCTGATATCTTTTTACCACCCTTAGCCTTATTTACAATACCTAGTATTAAACCAGTTATAGATAACGGTAAAGTAACAACAGTTATTATAAATGATAATACTATCGATATAATACCTAATATCATTGATGCAGTTCCAAGACCTTCGCCTTTTTTTCCTAATTCCTTTCCACATTTTACGCAAAATTTTGTTTCTTTTTCATTTTCTGTACCACAATTATTACAATACATTTTTTTCACCTCTATTAATATTCTATATTGAATGAAGACATAGGTCAATATTTCTTTTTAATGTTTACAGAATATGATATAATTATTTAGAGGTGTAAATATGAAAAAGATAAGAGTAAATATGCTTTCTATGGCTGACTCAGTTGATGGACAAGGTGTTGGTTCTGCATACCTTGAATTAATGAAATTATTAAAAGAAGATGGAAAAGATAAATTTGAAATACAATTAAATGCGAATATAAAAAATTGTGATATTATTCATTCACATACAGTTGAACCTAGAAACTATATAAAAATGAAAAGAGCTAAAGTACCTACTGTTGCGTATGTACACTTTTTACCAGATACATTAGATGGTTCAATTAAATTACCAAAATTTGCATTTAAAATATTTAAAAAATATGTTATTAGTTTTTATAAAAATGCGGATCACTTAGTAGTAGTTAATCCTATATTTAAAAAAGATATGGTTAAGGCCGGTTTAGATGAAAATAAAATTACTTATATACCTAATTTTGTATCTAAAGAAAAATTTTATAAAATGAATGATAAAGATAGAAAAAAAGCTAGAAAAGATTTTAATATAAAAGATAATGAATTTGTAGTTATTGGCGCAGGACAAGTACAAACTAGAAAAGGTGTATTAGACTTTGTTGAAGTAGCAAAAAAACTACCTGATGTTAAATTTATATGGGCTGGAGGCTTCTCATTTGGTGCGATTACTGATGGACATAAAGAATTACAAAGAGTTATGGAAAACCCTCCTAAAAATGTTGAATTTATTGGAATAATACCAAGAGAAAAAATGAATGATTTATTTAATGCAGCTGATTTATTATTTGTACCATCATATAATGAATTATTCCCTATGACTATATTGGAGGCATGTTCTACAGATACTCCACTTCTACTTAGAGATTTAGAATTATATGAAGATATACTATTTAAGAAATATTTAAAAGCAAATGATAATGATAAATTTGCTGAACTTATTACTAAATTAAAAGATGATGAGAAAACATATAAAAAAGCAGTTGATAATTCAAAATATATATCAAATTTCTATACAAAAGAACATGTTTATGAAATGTGGGATAAATTCTATACTAGTATAATAAAAAAATAACATTAAATGTTATTTTTTTTTGAAAATTCTTTTAAAAATTCCATTTGAGAATAAAAATCATCATCATCCCAATTATAAAATGTAAATTTTTTATTTCTTTTTTCTTTTTCTAAATCTTCTATTTTAAAATACTCTACTTTATCTACTTCATCTAGCTGTAATTTAAAATCAGTAGTTTTATTATTGGTAACATAAACATAGCCATATGAAAAATAATTTGGATTAGTACTTTTAAACTTATTCATAAAAAATATTCTTTTATCATTCATTTCTAATCCTATTTCTTCCTTTACTTCTCTTTTTAAAGCATCTAATACAGTTTCACCAGCATCTACATGTCCTCCTGTTTTAGACCATATTCCTGGATTCTTTTTTTTAGTCATAGATCTTCTTTGCAGTAATACTTCTCCATTATTATTTAGTATAAAACAAGATACATGTCTATGATATAAATTATTATTATGAACATAATCTCTATCTTTTATTTCACCAGTAATATTATCATTTTCATCAACTATATCTATTAATTCCACTTAATTACCTCCATTAATTATTTCTTTAATTACATAATCAGCTAAAATAATACCCGCACTCATTGTAACAGGAGAATAACTACCAATTTCTTCTTTTGTATCTATTACTTGTTCTTTAGAAGAAAGAACTGGTACTTTACCAATCACTTTATCATCTCTTAATTTTTTTCTTATAACTTTAGCAAGTTTATCATAACTTGTTTTTTTGATTTCTGTTATTTCTAATCTAGAAATATCTATTTTTTTACCCATACCCATAGAAGATATAAATTTAACATTTCTTTTTAAACATTCTTCTATTATTAACACTTTAGTATTGATAGTGTCACATGCATCTATTATATAATCTGGTTTGTACGAAAATAAGTTATCTATATTTTCTTCATTTATAAAATCAGTTATTTTAGTTACTTTAACATTTTTATTAATATCTAGTATTCTCTTTTCAAAAGCATCAGTTTTATATTCATCTATATTAGAATTAAGCGCAATTATTTGTCTATTCTTATTAGTTACATCTATTTTATCATTATCAACTATAATAATATCTTCTATACCGTTACGAATAAGAGTTTCTACTGCCATTCCTCCTACTCCACCTAATCCTATAACTAATACTCTCTTTTTATTTAATAAAGCTATTTTTTCTTTACCTATTATTCTTTCTAATCTTTCAAACATATTTCCTCTATCCATTTATATTATGTTTACCTTTATTAATAAACAATGTTCTATTCTTATCTAATTCCATAACTAATCTTCTACTATTTTTACTATGCTTTTCTATTTCTCTTTTATTTTTCTTATATAACGCATCTGCTTGCTTTCTATAAGCTCTTTTATATAGTTCACCTATTATTCTTAACTTTATTTCATCTGTTGATTTAGGAAACATTTTATATAGTTTATCTATTTCCTTATTCTTACCTAATTCTTCAACTTCTTTAATTTCTTCATAAACTATATCTCTATCTTTTCTAACATAGTTCATACTGCTTATAAGGTTTAATTTATCTCTTTTCTTTTGATATTTTTTACTCTTATCTTGATCTAAATAAAAATAATAGTCCTCTAATTTACAATAAGCATTATATGCTTTAGAAGCACCATGCATATTTATATATTCTTCTAAATATTTAACTCCTTCTTCTTTTGTTTCAGGATTTAAAAATAAAGATTTTCCAATCATATAATAAAATAATGGTACTCCAGTTACATAAGCTCCAGCGCTAAAATAATTAACTGCTTCTTCTGGATCATCATAAAACAAACAATTTTTTCCATCTGTTAAAAATTCCTGAATAACACTATTCTTTTCTCCATAGAATACTTTTTGTTCTTCTAAAAAATCATTTAAATACTCTATTTCAAATCTATATGTACGAAAAGATGAATCTTTTCTTAATTTATCTATTCTATCTCTAGCAACATCATAATTTTTATCTATAATCATATTATATACATAATTAAGATATTTTCTTTCTCTATTTAATTCTTTTTTCATACAAACCTCCTTATAGATATAAAAAGCCTATAAGCAAGTAGCATCGATAAACCTACACGTATGTGCAGGTGGGCATCCCATAATAGATATTAGGATCCTTACTTAATAAGTAAGTATTCAACACCATCTACTAATTCTGATTCCCTTATCGTAGCTTTAGTGGGTTTTATGTACGCTACTCTTCTTATAGGTTAATATAATTATAATGATAAAATTAAAAAAAGTAAAGTTTTTCTTTACTTTTTTATGGATTTAATCTATTTGGACCTCTAAATACAAACATTTCTTCTTTTAATGATGGAATACATAATAGAAGCATTGTTAATCTATCTACACCAAGAGCAAATCCACCATGTGGAGGACAACCATACTTAAAGAATTCTAAATAGAACTCAACATCTTTCTTTAATCCTTTTTCTTCTGCTTGTTTCTTTAATACATCATATCTATGTTCTCTTATTGCTCCTGTTGTTATTTCAGTACCTCTCCAAATAAGGTCATATCCAATTGGAGTATCATTATCTCTCATATGATAGAATGGTCTTTTTGCTTTAGAATAATCAGTTACAAATATAAATTCAGAACCATATACTTCTAATGCAAACTTAGTAGTTAATTTTTCTGTTTCATTATTCATGTCACCAATATCTTCAGTAGGAATTTCGTAACCATATCTTTCATGTAGTTCTTTATATAAGTCTTCTAACTTAATTCTTGGAAAAGGTTTAGTTGGAATAATAACTTCTGTATCAAATAAATCATTTATTTCATTTTCATATTTTTCTTTTACTTTAGTAAGTCCTGCGATTAATAAATCTTCTTCAAAAGACATAATATCTTCTATTGATTCTGGATACGCAAATTCTAAGTCAAATGAAGTAAATTCAGTCGCATGTCTATAAGTATTAGAATTTTCTGCTCTAAATGCTGGAGCAACTTCAAATACCCTTTCTAAACCAGATGCGATAGCCATTTGTTTATAAAATTGTGGACTTTGAGCAAGATAAGCTTTTCTATCAAAATAATCAACTTCAAATACTTCTGATCCTGATTCTGATGCTGTACCAATTAATTTAGGAGTATGTATTTCAGTAAAATCCTCACTATAGAGATATTCTCTCATACCTTTAACAAATTCACTTTGTACTTTCATCATTATATTATTCTTTTTGCTTCTTAAATCTAACCATCTATAATCTAATCTAGTATCTATATTAGCATTATCTTCAAGCGGTAATGCTTCTGCTTTTGATAATATATTTACTTTAGTAGGTAAAAATTCTTTACCACCTTGTTTAACATATTCAGAAAGTACCATCTTACCTTCAAATTCTAATACTGAATCAGGAAGTACTCCTTCCATTTCTTTTACTAAATCTTTATTATTTTCTTTATCTATTGATACTTGAATTGATCCTGATCTATCTTCAAGTACAACAAATATCATATATTTAGTATCTCTTACTTTTTTAGCCCATCCTGATATTTTAGTTTCTTCTTCTTCAACTAAATTATTAATTAATACTCTTTTCATAGTTCCTCCTTCTTATTTTCTTCTCTTAATAAATACAATGTTTTAGATCTTAAATTATCTAACTCTTTTTCTTCTTTTCTTTCTTCTTCACCTATATTAAAGAAATAATGTTCTTTCATATATCTTCTTGCTTCATCTGTAAGCTTAAAGTAGTTTTCTTTTTCTAGTTCTAATTTTTCTACTATTTTTTCTTTAGTCATTATTCTTAATTCATCATCAGTATTATGCTTATATTTAGATGCGATTGAATTATAACTAATAGCTGGAGTCATATATAAATCAGATAATAAATCAATTGCATTATCACTATTAGCAATTACTAAATCTAAATTGTTATTAAATGTCTTTTTATCTTCAAATCTTTTATGTAGTTTTTCTACAGCAGCATAATTTCCTAAAAACTTACCTACTAAGAAAGCTAACTCTGAATCATCTATTGTTAATCTTTCTAAATTATGTGCGATTAATTTATAACCAACTACATAATTCCATAATATATCTGTATCATTATTTACAATACTATCTAGAATAATATCAGTATTCTTTTCAGATAATATATAATTTAAATATTGTTTTAATTCTGTACATTGTTGTTTTTCAAATTTTGGCATTTTTATTACTCACTTTCTAATATTAATCTTTTCTTTTGTTTTTGTTTTAATGCAAAATTATCTGCCATTACTTTAATACCTTGCATAGGAATAGTAAAACTTCCTCTATCTAGTTTAGCACTTATTACTTCATTCATAAAATCAGTAATATAATTAAATCTCTCATCTTTTATATCAACAGATATCACATGTGGTTCTTCAGTATTATCAAACTCAATTTTTCTATCATTATATCTGTTATAAAAAGATAATCTAACATAATTATCACTAATATAATCAGTATTTAATGCGTCCGCAATTATTACTCTTTCATTATCATCATCTAACTTTGTAAATTTACTTTCTATTTCGTCTAGTGCAGCATCATAGCTTTCTTCACTCACTAAATATAAAAATGTATATTCATGAATCAATTTTAAATTAACTGAATCTCCTATTTTTTTCATATGGTATTTTTCAACAGTATAATTTTTACCTTCTACTTTACTAACTAAATACTCTAATATTTCTTTAGTTTCTTCCTTTGAAAAATAATTTAAGTCTCTTACTACATCTTTCTCTTTTAAATAAAACTCCTTTTGTTTTAGTAATAATTCTATTTGTTTATCTGTTTTATCTATATCAGAATTAATTCTTTCAAATATTTTATTTCTTTTTTCTTCTATTGTCATATTGAACCTCTTTCTTATAATGATTACAAATATCTTTTAATCTGCAAGATTCACACATAGGACTTATTGCTTTACAATAATATCTTCCAAATAATACTAATTGTAAATGTCTTTTATTCCAATTGACCCTTTTAAATATTCTTCTTAAATGTTTTTCTACTTCTAAAACATTTTCATTTTCTTTAGCTAGTTTTAATCTTTTAGATACTCTTTCAACATGAGTATCAACTGCGATTTGTGGTTCTATATTAAGTTCTGAAAAAACTACATTCACTGTCTTTCTACCTACACCAGGTAAAATTTCTAATTTATTTCTATTTCTTGGCATTATTCCATTATACTTGTCTACTATCATAGTAGCTATTCCTTTTGTATAAACTGCCTTTTTATTAAAATTACCTAATGGTCTTAATATAGTTTTTAAATCTTCTATATCAGCTTCTTTTAATGCTTCTAATGTAGGATATTTATTCCACAAATCTTTAGTTACTTCATTTACTCTTTTATCTGTAGTTTGCGCAGATAACATTACAGAAATAAGTAACTCATAATCTTTAGAATAGTTTATTTCACATTTTGGATTAGGGAATAATTCTTCTAAATAGTTTTCTATTAATTCTATTTTTTTCATTAAATATTAACATCTAAATAATCTATAAGATTATCTCTTTCTATCTTAGTTTCTTCTTTAGTCAAATTATCTTTTATAGTTAATTTATTATTTTTAACTTCATCTTCACCAATTATAACTATAAACTTAGCATTATATCTATCAGCCTCTTTAAATTTAGCAGGCATTTTTTTATTAGTATAATCCATATCTACAGAAAAAGCATTGTCTCTTAAACTATTAACAAGCATTACTGCATTTTCTAATTCATTTTCAGTAACTGGTATTACATAACAATCTAGTGAATTATCACTTAATACTTTAACATCTTCTGCGTCTAGAGCATTAATAATTCTTTCTATACCAAATGCAAATCCAACAGCAGGTACACTTGGTCCATCCATATTCTCAACAAGATTATTATATCTTCCTCCAGCCCCTATTACATTTTGAGAACCAAATCCTTCAATATCAGCTTCTACTTCAAATACTGTATCTGTATAATAATCTAAACCTCTAACTAATTTATCATCTACTACATATTTTATTTCCATTAAATCTAAATATCTTAATACTGAATCAAAATGTTTTTTAGATTCTTCATCTAGATAATCTATTATTTTAGGAGCGTTAGCCATACATTCTTTATCGCTATCTTCTTTACAATCTAATAGTCTTAAAGGATTCTTTTCATATCTAACTTTACAATCATCACAAAGATCATCTAAATATGGTTTAAAATGTTCTAGTAAGACCTCTCTATACTTTTCTCTTGATGCTTTATTACCAATTGAATTAATTCTTACCTTTATTCCTTTTAAACCAATTCTTTCATAAAATTTAACCATAATAGATATTACATTCGCATCCATAAGTGGTGTTGGATCTCCAAGTATTTCTACTCCAGCTTGTCTAAATTGTCTATGTCTACCACTTTGAGGTCTTTCATATCTAAACATTGGTCCTTCATACCATAACTTTAATGGTAAAGTAGTATATAATTTATTTTCTATTACACTTCTAACAATACCCGCAGTCCCTTCTGGTCTTAAAGTAATATCTCTATCTCCTCTATCTTTAAAATCATATGTTTCTTTAGTAACGATATCTGTAGTTTCACCTACACCTCTATGAAATAAAGATGAACTTTCTATGATTGGAGTATCAATATATTTAATATTATATTCATTCATTAAATCAGCAAATATTCTTTTTAAATAATTATACTTTTCAACCATTTCACCATACATATCATATGTACCTTTTGGTTTTTGAATCATTTTTAATCACTTCCTCCTAAAATTATAACATAAAAAGAGATAATTATTAATAATTATCCCTTTATTTTTTACAATTTTCTGTATCTACTATAGATGAAATAATATCACTTATTTTTCTTGATAATAACCTGATATCTGTTTCTAATTTAGCATACTCTCTTACTTCATCTATTTCAAACAATTTTTTTCTTAAATTAATAATCTCTTTATTAAGAATACCTTCTTTTTCATAATCATCTTTATTCTTTTCAAAATTAGTTATTAATTCGTTATACTTTTTATTACTCTTTATACTTTTTTCTAACTCTTTAAATCTTTTTATTTCATCAGAATTAGATAAATTGTTAATTATTTCTTCTTGTTTTTCTATCATATAAACCTACTTTAAAGCATCCATAAATGCTTTTACTAAATTCATTTTACTATTAAGATCTTCTATTTTATCTTCAAACCTTAATTTGTATTTTTCTTTCATATCATCAATCATTTTATTAATGTATTCTGGTTTTCTATTCAATATTTTATACCAATATGAATTTTCTCTAATGTATTTTTGTAGCATAGGATTATTTTTTATCTTAAACTGTGTTTCTAGATTCATTAATCTTCAAACTTTTTATATAGTGGAGTTGGAGTATAAGTATCTTGTACTTCATCTTTAGTAAGTAATGTACCTATTAAAGCTAAGGCTTTATTTATAGTAGTTATATTCTTTTGTACAGTATCTACATCTACTTTCTTTAAAGCCTCCACTATATCACTAATTGTTTTTTTATTAGTTACTTCTTCGCTATTTAAATAATCCTTCCATACATCATTATTCTTACCATATAACGAATACATTTCATAAAACTTTTGCCATGTCATTTTGCCATTATTAACAAATTTTACTAGCTCTTTATGAGACTGAACAAACTGTTTAAATTCTTCCTTCATAATATTACCTCTAGTTAATAGTATGAAGAAATTATTTTTTTATTACCAGCTTGAGCCGCCTCCGCCTCCGCCTCCTCCACCGGAGAAGCCGCCTCCACCAGAAAAGCTTCCGCCACCTGATGAACCGCTACTATATGATTCATATGGTCTAGATGCCATTGCCGCGCTTACGTGTGTCATTGTTCTAGATATTGAATTGTTAAAGTTCATTGTATTAAATGTTGCGATATCACCCTTATACCAGTTTGGAGGTGTTGTTGTAATAGATTCAAATTTCTTACTCCATTTACTAGATACACCTAATACATAAGCATATGGTAATACATCATAGAATAAATTTGGATTTTCTTCTACTAAAGTCTCTAATTTATCTTTTTCAACTTTTTCTAAGAATTCTTTAAAACCTGCGACTTTAGCATATTCTTTTTCAGCTTCATCATTACGTTTATTATTTAAGAATAATAATACAAAATGAAGTATAGAGGAAACTACTACCATAAATATTGCAATAGCTTTTAAACCTTCAAAATATTTAATTCTAAATGTAAATGTTGTAGATGCGATTGGATAAATAGCTATCGATAATACTAACGCAAATATATAATATACATACATTCCATAATGTGAAGAATCAAATATAGTATGTGTTTTACTTAATTGTGATAAGGCTGTCGCAAGTGAAGTATAGAATTTATCTTGTAATTGTGTACTCTTAACTACTCCATATTCATTTGCTTTTTTAAATAATCCCTTATATGTTGTTGTAACATAATTAGGCATTTGATCACCTATATCTTTTTTAGTTTTCTTTAATGAGAATTTCTTTTTACCATCTTCTATTATTTCTAAGAAACCACCATTCGCAAGCCATGTAATTAAAGAAACTATTTGATTTTGTTTAGTATATCCATAATATACATATCCTGCTTCTGCTGGTGTATATTCTGGTAATCTATATTCTACAACCATTAATTCTTTTCTTCTTAAACTATATTTAATGAATAATATTATTGTTAATACAGTCATCATACCAATTATTCCAATAATACTCATTAAAAATGGTTTTGTAAAATCATAATTTTTTCTTTCGTTTACATAATATCCTTCAGGAAGTTCTATTCTAACTGTTAAACCTGAATAACTATTTAAAGCATTACCATATGTATCTTTTTCTAAATAACCTGTTACTGTAGAACCATTTATTTCATATTTAACATTTTCATATCTAGTACTTCCATAAGCACCATTAGGGAAATTAATAAGTGTCTTATCAAACTCCTTAGGCATCTTTATAGTAAATGTTACATTTCTAATAAAAGTATCCCAATTTGTACCAATGATATTCATATATAAATCATCATATTCATCTATTAAATCATCACCAGCATCATATGTATACTTAATAACATATTTATAATCTTTATATTTTTCTACATAATTATTTGGATCACCTATTTTTAAAATATATTCTCCATTTTCTTTTGTTTTAGTATATCTTGCATCACAAGAAATATGTTTAATTTTAGATTTTTCAGTTGTCTTTACTTCTTCTCCATCTACTACTCTATAATAACTATTTCTATATGGAATATTTCTTTTAATACCATGTTTATAATCTTGAGTATATATAACATCTATTGTCTCAGTTATATCAATAACATGATTTTCATGAACATCCATATTAACATCATATTTTTCAATATAATATCCGTTAGAAGCATATAGAGTATTACCTATATCTAAATTTTCTCCAACGTCCTCTGCTTTAACCGCAAATGGCATTAAAAGAAAAAAAGATATAAAAAGTAAACTAAATAATTTCTTCTTCATATCTTTCTCTCCTTCTTAGTTTTCAAAATCAACTTTTACGTTTTGTCTTTGTTCTTCACTTGCAGTGAACATACTAATTGGTTTATATCCTAAAATTCCTGCAACTATTGTGTCTGGAATAACTTTTGTAGCAAAGTTATATTCTTGAGCAGCTGCATTGAAGTATCTTCTAGCACCAACTAAATCTTTTTCTACTGATTCTAAGCTATCTTGTAATTTAACGAAGTTTTCATTTGCTTTTAATTCAGGATAAGCTTCTGCTAAAGCAAATAATTTACCAATAGCTTCTGTAACTACATTATCAGCATCAATTTTTTCATTCATGTTTCCTGCATTAACAGCAGCATTTCTAGCTTTAACAACAGCTTCAAATGTCTCCTTTTCATGTTTGCTGTAACCTTTAACTGTAGATACTAGATTTGGAATCAAATCATATCTTTGAGTTAAATAAACATCTACGTCTGCAAATGCTTGTTCAGCTTTCATTTTCTTTTTAGCTAGTTTATTCGCAACAGCTATAAACCATAAAACTAGTAGAACAACAATTCCTACAATAATTAAAATAATTGTCATAACTATCTCTCCTTTACCTAAATATAATTATAAATTATTTTTAATAATTAGTAAATATATATTTTTAAAGTTTACTTTTAATTTAAATATGATATAATTTACTTAAGGGAAGCATTTTATAAAATGCCTACCATGTTTGTGATTGGCATTTAGATTTTACAATCTAGGTGTCATTTTTTTATTACAATTATTAATATTATTAACAAATGAATAATAAAGGCGAGATATCTAAATATGGAAATTATAAAATATCTCTTTTTCATTTTTAACCTCCTTTCTTTTGAAAAAAGGTAGACACCCATAAAACACTTCCAATAATAATATTAGACATTAATTTAATGAATTCCCCTAATAATTAAAATTTAATTGAATATTTTTATAAACGTGTTATAATTTACTTAAGGGAAGCATTTTACAAAATGCCTACCTCTTTGGGTGTAGACATTTAAGTCATGGACTTAGGTGTCTTTTTTTATTTCTATTACTAGAATTATTATTAAAAGTATAATAAGGGAGATGTATCTGAATATTGATAAGATATATTCTCTCTTTTTCATATTTACCTCCTTTCTTTCTTGAAAAAAGGTAGACACCTGAAAACACTTCCAATAATTATATTAGACATCTATATACATATTTCCCCTAAAAAAATAAAAAAGTCCAATTAATTGGACTTTTTATTATTCTATTTTGAAATCATCTAGAAAATCATCTATTGTTAATATTTCTTCATCTATTTCTTTTAAACTAACTTCTTTTTTTACTTCTTCTTTAACTTCTACTTCTTTTATGTCATCTTTGTTTTCTAATTCTTTAACAATAAACATGCTTATTATTCTTACCTTTGAAATAGTACTTCCAGTAGCATATCTATCTGCGATTGTTATTTCTGAATTCTTTAATATAGTTATACCTTTAATATTAAGCATTCCTATCATATCTTTAGTATTAGATGTAAATGCACTTATTACTTTATGTGGATTAGTTTTTATTACTCTTATTAATAACAATCCTTTTCTCGCTCTTGATGATTTTTCCATTTCAGTAAGTTTTACTCTTTTAGCAGTACCCTTATCAGTTACTACTGTTATGTATTCTGAATCTTTATTAAATACTTCTGCTGAAACTACATAATCATTATCAAGTTTAATAGCTTTAACACCAGCAGCTTTAACACCTACAACAGGTATTTCAGAAGCATTATACCATAAACCATAACCATTATTAGTTGCGATAAATACTTCAGTATATGGACTAGATGTTACACTAACAACTTCATCGTCATACTTAAGTTTCATACAACTAATTGGTTTATTATATCTTTGTACTTTAAAGTCAGATACATTACTACGTTTAACCATACCATTTTTACTAAAGATAGTTACTACTTCTTTAGCTTCAAAATCATATACCGGCATAGAGTAAATAACTTTTTCATCATCTTTAATAGTAATTACATTACTTATATGTTTACCCATATCTTTCCATTTCATATCAGGAAGTTCATAAACAGGAATATATAAATAATTACCAATATTTGTAAATACTAATAAAGTATCTAATGTATTCATTTCATAAAGACCAATAACATAATCATTTTCTTTTAAAGTTAAATCTTCATCATTAGAAGATGTATAACTTCTCTTTGAAGTACGTTTAACATATCCATCTTTAGTAACTACTACTACAACATCTTCTTTTGGAATTAATGCTTCTTGATCTATCTTAATCTCTTCTACTTCATCAACTATTTCAGTACGACGATCTTCTCCATATTCTTTCTTAATTTCAAGTAATTCTTTCTTAATTTGTTTCATTAATTTCTTTTCATCAGAAAGTAATGCCTCAAGTCCTTCAATTACTTTACTTAAATTAGCAAGTTCTTCTTCTAGAGAAACAACATCTGTGTTAGTTAATCTATATAATTGTAACTTAACAATAGCTTCTGCTTGTTCATGAGAAAAATCATATTCTTTAACTAAGTTTTCTACAGCATCCGCTCTATTTTTACTTGCTCTAATAGTCTTAATAACTTCATCTAATATAGATATAGCTTTAATAAGACCTTCTACTATATGGTATCTTGCTTTAGCGTGCGCTAAATCAAATCTACTTCTTCTTGTTATAACTTCTTTTTGATGATTTATATATGCATCTAATATATCTATAATACCTACTTCTTTAGGTCTTCTATCTACTATCGCAATCATATTATAGTTATATGTAACTTGCATATCTGTATTCTTTAATAAATAGTTAAGAATTAATTCAGTATTAGCGTCTTTCTTAAGATCAATAGTAATAATTAATTCTCCTCTAGATGTAGAATCTACTACTTCATTAATACCATCTATTTTCTTTTCTATTCTAATATCATTCATCTTTTTAACTAAAGCTGCCTTATTTACTTCATAAGGTATTTCAGTTATTATGATTTGATTTTTACCTTTTTCAGTATTGAAATGATATTTAGATTTAACAACTACTTTTCCTTTACCAGTATCTAATGCTTTTCTTATTTCATCTTTTCCGCATGCAATACCACCAGTTGGAAAATCTGGACCTTGTACTATTTCTAATACATCATCTAAAGTACATTTTGGTTTATCTATTCTAAGTACTGTTGCATCAATTATTTCACTTAAATTATGTGGTGGAATATCTGTTGCGTAACCTGCAGATATACCTGTCGCACCATTTACTAATAAGTTTGGAAACTTACAAGGTAATACTGTTGGTTCAAGTTCTGTATCATCATAGTTAGGTGCCATTTCAACAGTATCTTTTTCTATATCTTTAAGTATTTCACCTGCGATCTTAGAAAGTCTTACTTCAGTATAACGCATTGCCGCAGCTGAATCTCCATCCATAGATCCATTGTTACCATGCATATCTACATATGGAGTCATCATTTTCCAATCTTGACTCATTCTTACCATTGCATCATATATTGATGAATCACCATGTGGATGGTATTTACCCATGATGTCTCCTACAGCTCTTGCACTCTTTCTATATTTATTATCATAGGTATTTTTACCTTTATACATTCCATATAATATTCTTCTTTGAACTGGTTTTAAACCATCCCTTACATCTGGTATAGCTCTATCTTGAATAATCTCTTTAGCATATCTACCAAATCTATCACCCATTATTTCTTCTAGGGCATAATCATTAATTTTTTGTAATATTTCTTCTGTTTGTTTCTTTCTTGCCATAATATCACCTACTTAATTTGATAGTCGTCTTCTAAAGAGAATTCGACATTTTCCTCTATCCATACTTTTCTTGGTTCAACTTTTTCACCCATAAGAACTGATACTCTTTTTTCTGCTAATACTGCATCAGTAATATTTACTCTTATAAGTGTTCTCTTAGCTGGATCCATTGTTGTATCCCATAATTGTTCAGCATCCATTTCACCAAGTCCTTTATATCTTTGAAGGTCTTCCATAGTCTTACCTTTAGTTATTTCTTTTAATTCTTCATCTGAATAAACATATACTTCTTCTTTTTTATTAAATTTAACTTTATATAAAGGAGGACATGCGATATATAATCTTCCTTCTTCTATAAGAGGTTTCATATATCTATAGAAGAATGTTATTAATAATACTTGTATATGACATCCATCAACATCGGCATCGGTCATAATAATTACTTTATCGTAGTTACAATTTTTAATATTAAAGTCTGCTCCTACTCCTGCGCCTATTGTATAAATTAAAGTATTTATTTCAGCATTCTTATATGCATCTTCTAAAGATGCTTTTTCAGTATTAAGAACTTTACCTCTTAAAGGAAGTATAGCTTGATAAGATCTATCTCTACCTGATTTAGCAGAACCACCTGCTGAATCACCCTCTACTATAAATAATTCATTTTTAGAAGCATCATGACGAGAAGCTGGAGCAAGCTTATCAGAAATATTTTTTTCTTTTTTAGTACCAGTACTTTTTCTTGCTTCATCTCTAGCTTTTCTAGCAGCATCTCTTGCCATTTTTCCTTTTAAAGCTTTATTAATAATTGTAACAGCACTATCTTTATTTTCTTCTAAGTAGAACTGCATATTTTCTAAAGTTATATTTTCAGTTACTGGTTTAGCTATTGGAGTACCTAATTTACCTTTAGTTTGTCCTTCAAATTGAAGTAATGCTTCAGGTACTTTTAGAGATATAACTGCAGTTAAACCTTCTCTAACATCTCCACCTTCAAAGTTTTTATCTTTTGCTTTTAAGAAATTATTCTTTCTTCCATAATCATTAAATGCTTTTGTTAAGGCACTCTTAAATCCTACTTCATGAGAACCTCCATCAGCAGTTTTAACATTATTAACAAATGATACTATATTTTCATTATAAGAATCTGTATATTGCATTGCTATTTCTACTTCAATACCATCTTTTGATCCTTTAAAATGAAGAATATTATTTATTGGAGTCTTATCTTCGTTTATATATTCAACAAAAGACTTAATACCATTTTCATAATGATATTTAGCTTCTCTTCCTTTTATTTCATCTATTACTTCTACAGTTAATCCTTTTAAAAGGAATGCACTCTCTTGCATACGTTCACATATTAAAGTAAATGAAAAATCAGTTGTACTAAATATATCTTTATTAGGTAAGAATCTAACTAAAGTACCTGTCTTATTAGTTTTACCTACTTCTTCTAATTTAGATACTTTTTGTCCGCCATCTTTAAAACTGATAGTATATTCTTTTCCATCTCTTCTAGAATTTACTACCATATAACTAGATAATGCATTAACAACAGATGCACCTACACCATGAAGACCACCAGAAACTTTATAGTTACCTTCTTCAAATTTTCCTCCAGCATGAAGAACAGTATAAATTACTTCTACTGTACTTTTACCAGATTCATGCTTACCTACTGGTACACCTCTACCATTATCCGCTACACTAACAGATCCATCTTTATGTAAGGTAATCTTAATTGAATCACCATAACCATTCATTACTTCATCTATAGAGTTATCTACAATTTCCCATACTAAATGATGTAATCCTCTCTTATCTGTAGAACCTATATACATACCAGGTCTTTTTCTAACAGCTTCTAATCCCTCTAATATTTTTATTGAATGTTCATCATACTTAGCCATCCAAAAACCCTCCTTAGTATCAAACATATTGAATTATAACACAAAAAACACTTTTTTTACAAGCAAATAAAAGAAAAATGTAAAGCATAAGCCTTACATTTTATCTTTGTGCTGAACATGCCACATCTTTAGTTGACCCTAATAAAACCTTTTCTATTTTTGAACCATCTATTTTTAAATTATATAAATCTAATCTAAAACTAGTACTACTAGTTTCAAAATAATTTGTAAAAAATGTACCAACTCCAATTATAGATGTTAATAAACTAAATATTTGGATTAACGCATATAATTTTTCTTTTTTAAATTTTCTCATACAAACCCTCTTTTTGATGAAGATTATATTTTTATAAAGCAAATAAAAAAGCAAGTATTAACTTGCTTTATGGAAGTTTTATATATTCATAAGTAATTGTACCTATACTATCATCTGCTTCTAAAATACCAACATTATAAGAAGTTAATCCATATTCATCATCTGTAGAACGAGATACTACTCCATCTTTTAAAAATGCAGTCGCATTATCTTGTGAATTTGTTAACTTTTCAACTGAAGAAAAAATATCTGATAAAGTATATTCAGTCTTACCTGTTTTCATTGATTCATTAACTAATTCGTGTGCTTTTTTAATTGAATATACTTGTCCATTTTCAGTCATAAACAATAAATAAGTATTATCACAAGCCATAAATGACTGAACTTTTAAATATTTAGCATTACCTACTTTGATAGTTAAATCATATCCATCGCTATCATATACTTGAATATTACCATCAATAATTTTAGCTCCACGATTATGTCCTGTACAATTAGTATCTACTATAGTAACTAATGTATCTTTTTCAAGATCACTATCACTAACATTAGTTTTAGTATTTTTTGAATTGGAATTATCGTCTGATTTAGAATCAGTTTTTGTATTTTCTGATACCTTTTTAGCTTTTTTAGAATATTTTTCTATTTTAGTATTATCAATTACTTTAATTCCTAATATTTTCACTTGATCACCAACATAATAACCATCAACATCTAGTGAATGATATTTAGTATAACTCCATAATGGTGCTTTATATATAACTGTTCCTCCATCTTTTAATGCTGTTTTTGTAGGTATTGATAAACATACTAATAGTATTAATATAATTAGTACTATTAATAAACCTTTTTTACTTTTTTTATTCTCCATTTTTTTCACCTCTATTATAAATATAACACATATAGTTTTTGTTATAAAATACATATTTTTTAAAAAGTAAAAAAATGTAAAGAATTTATTCAATTTTATAACTTGTTACATAAATATTATTATTTTTAATATACTTCGAAACTTCTTTATCATTTTTCTTACAAACTATTATTCCAATTGTATCATTATGATTATCTTTTTTTAATTCATCATCATAATAATTAATGTAAAACTCTATTTGACCTATATCTCTTATATCTAATTTATTAATTTTTAATTCTAATAAAACATAACAATTTAATTCAATATTAAAAAACACTAAATCTATAAATCTATAATTATCTCCTACTTTTATTCTTTTCTCTTTACCTATATAACTAAATCCTACTCCTAACTCTAGTAAAGTCTTTTCTATATCTTCTAGCATTATCTCTTTTAATGCTCTTTCCGAATACTTATCGAGAGATTTGTTTGAACAATTTAATATAATTGGATCTTTTATCATATCTATAATTGAAGGTGTATAATTATCATCTATTAGTTTTATATTTGTTTTATCTTCCTTTGTTAATCTTTCATAAGAATCGTTTTTTATTTCTTCTTTTAATTCTTTAACGGATAAAGAATTTTGAATAGCAACGTTAATATAATAGTTTCTTTTTCCTTCCTCTTTTATTGGTAAAAGAATATTATAATGAGTCCAAGTTAATTGTTGGGGTGGCAACCCAACTTTTTCAAAAACTAAATATAATTGTCTCATTCTATTTAGGTTTGTATAATCATAACCTTTTCCATATTCCATTGTTAGTATTTTTGAATATATTCTTAATAACTTCTTCCCGTACTTACTTCTTTCGCCAATTGCATCTACTATCTCCTTTCCTATATAATAATTTCTTAATAACTTATTTCTTTCTTTTTGAATATTTTGTTTTCTTTCAAAAACGATATTTTTATCAATTAAATTTTTAATATTATTTAGATGTTTATCCATATAAAAAAGTACCTCCTATAATAATATTCTTCATAGAAAGTACTTTTTCCCCTAAAATATAATAATTTATTCTAAAAATAATTTTCTTGTAACAAAATTAAAAACCATTACTATAGCGGTTGCGATTATTTTAACTATTAAATAACTTATCTTAACAATATCAACACCAAACCACATTATTAATTCAGTTAGACCTAAACCTATAATACTAAATACTATAAATATAATAAAATTCTTTTTTTCACTTTTACTTTTATCAACATCAAATACCCATTTTACACTAAGTATGTAATTAACAACTACTGATACAGTAAACGCTATCGCTGCGCTTATTAATACCGGTATATTAAAAACTTCTTTACAAATAATTAATGTTACATAATCAATAACAAAAGCTAAACCTCCTACTAATAGAAATTTAAACATTTGTAAAAATAACTTTTTTGTTTTATCTTTAAATTTTAAATGAAATATCTTACATATTTTATCAAATAATATAGATAGTTTATCTTCTTTCACTATTTATCTCTCCTATTGTTTATTAATACAAATTCAAATAATTGTCTGTGTTTTTTAACAACTACTTCAAGTATTATTCCACACATAAAACTAAGTACAGAAATCATTAACATAAATCCAGAGAAAATTAATGTAGGAAATCTTTCTACTACACCTGTTTTAAAATAATCAATAAATACTGGTGTACCAAATGCTACTGCGATAATTAAGAATAATATACCTATCAAACTAAAGAAAATAGTTGGTTTATATTCTTTAAATAATCTAGCAATTGTTTTTAATACTTTAAATCCATCACTAAATGTATTTAATTTAGATTCAGAACCTGCTGGTCTATCTCTATATTCAATTGGTATTTCTTTTAATCCCATATTTTTATCTAGTGCATGAATAGTCATTTCTGTTTCTATTTCAAATCCTTTTGATAATATTGGGAATGTTTTTACAAAGTCATAACTAAATGCTCTATAACCTGTCATTATATCTTTAACTTTACTCTTAAATAAAGAATTAATTAATCCTCTAACTAATACATTTCCAAAGTTATGAAATGGTCTTTTATTTTCTTTAAAATATGTTGATGATAATCTATCACCAATAACCATATCAGCTTTACCATCTAGTATATAATTACACATTTCTCTAGCATGTTCAGCTGGATATGTATCATCACCATCAATCATTAAATAACAATCAGCATCAATATTTTTAAACATTGATCTAATTACATTACCTTTTCCTTGTTTATATTCGTATTTAACAATGGCACCTGCTTTTTCAGCTATCTTATCAGTACCATCGGAAGAATTATTATCATAAACATAAATATCTGCTTCTGGTAATGCTTTCTTATAATCCTTTACTACTTTTTCTATTGTTTTACTCTCGTTATAACATGGTATTAAAACCGCTATTTTTTTATTTTCTTTTTTCATACTATCACTCCTATAATTATTTTAACACTGTATATATTTTTTTACAATTCTATTCTTTATTTGTTTTATAAACAAAATAATTGATAATACTTCAAATAAAGCTATCATAATAGTTTGTGCAGTTGTATATGATGAAAATAATCCATCGTCCGCACTTAAATTAAATCCTACTCCCCATAATCCTACTAAATAAGAATTTAGGAAAATTGTTAATAGCAATCCTGTCATTATCAACAAAACATCTGAATTTTTATCCTTTTTCTTTTTAAACATGTTTATGACATATACTATTAAAGCAAAAATCAATAAAAGGAATCCTGTTAATTTGTATATAAATATAATGCTATTTGATATCATCTTATTGATTCTTAAAGATCTTTTTAAATTATTATTTAATGTAATTCTCCTATAATCAGCATTTCCTTTGGATAAAACATCATCACTTCTTAAAAGATTTATTTTTAATACTAACTCGTACTTCTCAATACTTGCTACATCGTTTGGTGTATCTATATTTTCATCCACTACATTATCAAATGAATAAATTGAATGATTATACAAACTATGGAACATTATTGGAATTGGTTTTACGAACTCTTTCACTGAAAACACTCCAGATGTATCAGATAACTTAATAGCCTTTTTCCTTTTTAGCTTTCCTTTTTTAAATCCATCTTTCAACTCTAAATAGATTTTTTTATACATTTCATTTGTAGTTTTACCATCTTTATAATAACCTACATTACTAGCAGCATCTCTCAGTGCCCAAATTGAATAATCACCATGTTTAGACCATGAATTAAATGCTTCTAAATCTAATTTAGAAAATGAAGGGCTCGCTTTACTTGCTAGTTTTAATGCTTTATCTGAAACCCAAACATCTTTATCTAAATCTGTGCCATCATCTATTAGGACTAATTGACCTAATACTTTCGCTTCATAAGATGAAGTTCTATCATTAGTTGCAAATACTCCATATACAAAATAATTTATTGTAGATATTACTACTACTGATAATATTATTCCAAACATAGGCATAAAGGATACAATAGATTTTTTTATTACAATTTTAACTTTATCTTTACTCTTGATATAACTAAATATAGTCATTAAGAATGCCATTAAGATGAATGGAAGAAACCATATTGAATCTTCTCTTAACAACCAATAAAAGCCAGTAAAAACCATACCTATTATTCCATATGGTAATAATTCTTTAACATTCTTGTCTTTTCTTAAATAAATTCCAGTAATACATGATATTACTATTAATACAACCCAAGGAATTAAAGAATTCCTATAATGATATAGTGCTTCTTGATTGAATCCAACTGGGTTAAAAATCAAAAATATAAATATTATGCATTGAACTGTTTTATTTTTACAAATTGGTTTTATAGCTTTAACAAATAAAGCTGATGAAAAAGATATTAATAAACCCATTCCAATATAATATGGTAAATGTAATATATTTAGTACAAATAAAAATACTGGATATGATATATTTTTACATAAAGTAAATTTATTATATGATCCTAACCAATGTCCTTTCAATAAACTAATTGCTTCATTTATTTGTAAATGGCTATCATAATAAGAATTAATAATTAATCTCCAATTGCTACTTGCGAGTAACCAAAGTCTAAAGCAAATTGACAATACAATTACAACAACTAACAATCTCTTTTTATTTTTCATAATACTACACCTCTTCTAATTATTCCTCATGACATTATAAATATTATAATTGTTATATTTATATATCTTTTTAAATTTATATTTTTCATTATTAAACTTTTCTAAGTTATTTCTTGTAAATATATATTTAACATTTAATGTATCCAAATTTTTTAAATCTATATTAACAACAAATACATCTGGATTTTTCAGTTCAAACTTATCTTTTGCATCTTCATCAATATTAATAGTTATATGAGCATATCTATTATAAATGCTTTTATATTTTTTGTTCTTATCTAACTTATACCATTTATCTAAATCAGGGTATGTATTTGTAACATTAATTGTTTTTACTCCTGCAATAGCAATATAGTTATTAACAGGATAAGCTTCACCTTCAGTTATCCATATACCTCTATCCTTTTTATCTATCTTTTTAACATTTTTTAATATTTCTGATTTAGTAAATACTCCCGCTCCAAATCTAATAGGATTCACCATAGACCCACATATAAGCATTACGAATATCATTCCTAAACAGAATAAGTATTTGCATTTTTTATTACTATATCTTAAAGCTGTATAGAATAATCCTAAACATGTAATAACCATTAATAAGATCATTTTCTTACCGACATACACGCCTTCAAATATCTTTACTTTATATACTATTAATCCTGTTAAAGCAAATGTTAAAGCCAATGCAAATTTCTTTGGCATTGATTCTCTATTTATAGATAATGATCTAAGTAATAAAAGTATATCTAAAAATCCTAATGCAATTAAAGATCTATGTGCTTGTGAGTTATACAGCATTGTAATCTTAGCTAGAATTTTTGGAAATCCAACAATACACCATATCCCTAAAAATAAATAACATATTAATAATATAATTAATAATTTATCTTTCTTTCCTTTTTTAATTAATTCTCTTATTGATAAGATTAAGCCAATTGGAAATAATGTAAAGAACATTGCTTGTTCTGGAGCATTCCCAAATAGGTTTTCTCCTTTGAACGGTAAAAACATTCCTATTACATAACTAAATAAGAATCCTATTTGTCCTCCGCCTAATTCAAATCTTTTTCCTGGGTAATCAGTATTTGTTACTGTCTTAATAGTATCCATAGATTTATTTAATATCATATATAATGAAATACCAAGTAATCCAATCATAACAATAATTGAAATTATATCTTTAAGTTTAATTTTTTCTTTTTTATAATTTTCAATTAGTACCCATATAGCAAGTGCTAAATATACAAAAGCCATAGGTATTTGCCATGATGGATACATAATTAGTGCATAACCACCTGCGCATATATATATTACTAATAAATATAACAATCTCTTTTTAAAACTATCTGTATTTAAATATTTATAAAGCATTATAATTATTAATTCACCAAATATAAATAGTTCAGCTATACCATTAACCGCAAACCACCATTGTACTATTGGTGCGAATAATATCATAAATGATCCTACAAAAGATAATAGTTTATTCTTCTTAGTTAATATCATAAAGAAATCTAAACTAACTAAGAATAACGCAATCAATCTACCACACCAAAAGAAAGATAATCCTCTTTCTGCACCAAATATAATAAAACCTAATAAAAATGGTCTGAAAATTTGAAATATATATTTTACAGGTAAAGCATATACCATAAATACATCAGTAGAAGTTGCTCTAAAGGCTGTATTAAAATATCTAAAACCGTTAGCTACTTGACCAAACAACATAGGTGTAAAAGTAGCCCATTCATCAGATCTAACTCCTCTATTAAGACCAAGAGTAAAATCACTATTATTTGTATTAATTATACTATCCCAACATCCTATAGAAGATCCACTTATTTTAAACAATATACAAAAACAAAATATTATAAACATTATTAAATATCTGTATTTATAAAACCAATCGATTACTATGTTCGTTTTTAATTTGTTCATTTTTACATACCCTTTCTATTTAATTATATCACTTTTTTTATTAAATACTAAACCTAAATAAAATGGTAAACAAAAATAGAATGGATACATATACCTAAAATTAGCGATTGGACCTAACAAATATGTTCCTAATAACAATAATAATAACATTAATATTATTATATTATTATTATTTTTTGTATTAATTGATAAATATAAACTAATAATTAAAATATAAAAATTAAACGATAAAGTAAAGAAGAAATTTAAAATTGGTAAATTCATATAGAATACTTTGGTATCATCTACTTTAGAATAATAATTATAAATCTTTTTAAATACAAATGGAATTCTATTATGCATTTCTTCATCAAACAACTTATCTTCTATATACTCTTTTTTATTATATGGATCTACCAATTCTGCATCATAATACCAATATTGAATATCTAAATTTAATGCAGAAACGATATAACCTTTTGGATTATTTTTTAACCCTTTAAGATAAACAATCCAAAACTGTTTTTTATGTTGATTATAATAATTTTCATCAAATGGAGTTTTTATAGTATCTGATAATCTCGGATTATAATTATATATATTTGGAGCTGTTCTTACTAATATTTTTTTATCATTATTATTAAATACTTTAGTATTATTTAAGCTATATGATATTTGTACTAAAGGTATGGATAGTTTTTCAGCAACATTTGATTTTACTATATTCAATTTAGCAAAAAGAAAATTTGTTATAAAAAAATATAATACTATAGTAATAATTATAGAAACAAACTGTTTTTTATATTTATAAAACATCAAAATAATAGCTACAACAAACAATACATATACAAAATTGTTTCTGAATAAAGAACAAAATAAACTTAGAATAATTAGTTTAATAAAAGAATTCTTTTTATCATGAAATGAATCAAATAAACACATCAAAAATAACAAAAGAAAACAGGAAAAAAAGACATCTTTTGTTGGTGAAAAAGAAAAAACATGTAAAATCGGATTTATTAAAAAGAAAATATAGGTTATATAAATGTATTTTAAATCCCATTTGTTTTTTATTTCCCATAAAATAAATTTTATATAAATAATAATTACGATTAGCATTTGTAATATTGAATAACTTATTATTGATATATTCTTTATGCTTAATTTTGTTTCTATAAACAAACACATTTTCCAAATTAAAGTATGTAAGACTGGATGATGATTCGATAAATTACAAATACCTTTAGCCATACAATTTTGTAAAAGCATATCATAATTAAACAATCCAGGAAAAAAAGAAAAATAACATAAACCATACACAGTTAACATAAGTATTATCATTATTATAATTTTTTTCTTTGAAATATTATATTTTTTTAGAGATTCTTCTTTATTTTTCTTTTCTTTATTATATATATTATTTATTATTTCAAAGAAATAATAATAGATAATAAATAATCCAATAATAATTATAGGAATTTTATAAAACTTACTACAATTAATAATTTGACCATTCAAATATATTTCCTTACCTACATAGGATATTAACGTTAAAAGCAAACTAAAAACAATGGATGTTTTTTTGTTTTCTATAACGATATTTTGTTTTATATAATAAAAACCTATCAATATAGCAAAAAATAAAAGCAAGTTAGAAAATCCATTTGTGCTTATGTTAAGTAAATACCTAAATCCATAAAAAGCAAAAAATGATATTATAAAAGCAACATTTTTTTGTATTAATTCATTATGAATTTTTTTTAACATCTATATCACTCCTTTTTCAATATTATACTTTATTTTTTTGATAATTCCATCCATCTTTGCACATATCATCTAAAGTCTTAGTTGCTTTAAATCCTAATTCTTTTTCTGCTTTTGATGGATCCGAATAACATTCCGCTATATCTCCTGATCTTCTAGGAGCTATCTTATATGGTACATCTACATTATTTACTCTTTTAAATGTTTCTACCATCTCTAGTACACTATATCCATTTCCTGTACCTAAGTTATAAATGTATATTCCTGTACCTTCTTTATCTAATTTATCTAATGCAAGTAAGTGCCCTTTAGCTAAATCTACAACATGGATATAGTCTCTAACACCAGTACCATCTTTTGTATCATAATCATTCCCAAATATTGATAATTCAGGAAGTATACCCGCTGCTACTTTCGTAATATATGGCATTAAATTATTTGGTATACCTTTAGGATCTTCTCCAATCAAACCTGATTCATGCGCTCCTACTGGATTAAAGTATCTTAATATACATATATCCCATGTATTATCTGAAATATATAAATCTTGAAGAATTTGTTCTATAAATAATTTAGTAGTTCCATACGGATTAGTTGTTCCACCTATTTTACATTCTTCTGTAATAGGAATAATTTCTGGATCTCCATATACAGTCGCACTACTAGAAAAAACAAATTTCTTTACATTAAATTTTTTCATTATTTCAAGAAGAATAACTGCCCCACCAATATTATTATGATAATATTCAAGTGGTTTTTCTACAGATTCTCCAACAGCTTTAAAACCAGCGAAATTAATAACAGAATCTATATCATTTTCTTCAAATACTTTTTCTAATTTTTCTTTATCTAAATAATCAATTTTATAAAATTTAAAATCTTTCTCTGTAATCTTTTTTATGTTATCTAATACATCTTCATTACTATTAGAAAAGTTATCTACTATAACTACTTCGTCTCCTCTTTCTAATAATTCTACTACTGTATGTGAGCCTATATAACCTGCCCCACCAGTTACTAATACTTTACTCATATAATAGTCTCCCTTATATTTAGATTATATCATTTTTTCACGTTTTTTTATCAAATATTTTTTGGCAATTTTTTATATATTTTAATTATTGCTTTTGTTATAATTTGTCTAATATACTCTATTACAGCAGAAACCATAAATATCATTAATGAATATGCAATAATTAATATTAATATTTTTTTTGAAAATATTAATCCCGAAGTACCAATTGGTAACCAATTATAAAATGTATCAAATAAAAATTTATTCTCATGAACTAAATAAATTCCAAAAGTTAGAGTTCCAATTTTATTAATAATTTTACTTTTAATATTTATTGATTCAAAAATCAAAAGATATAAAACGCTTTCTATTACTATCAATGGTGTTGCAAAATCAATATAATTTTCACCAAAAAATCTAGAAAAATAATCAAAAATTAGTGTATTACTGTACATTCTTAAATAATCAGAACTGCACAACACAATGACAGATAAGAAACAAGTTATAATAAATAATATATTAATAACAAATTTATATTTTTTTATAGAATAATATTTGAAGTGATAATTATCTCTCAATTTGTACTTTCCAAAAAAAGCTCCAATTAAATATAACATTATAAAAGTAATTAATGTTGTGCCATGATTAGACATTGTAGACCATAAAGCTATTCTAGGTATAATTGATAATAATATAAAAAGAATTATTATTAACTTTTTATGCATATTATAACTAAGATTTTTTATTAATATATTTAAATATGGAATCAATAAATATAAACATATATAAATATTTATAAACCAATAAAACTCACCATAAGAATAAGTTATATTAAGCGGTTGTAAAAAAAAGAAAAAATCAAATTTTGACATCGTAACAATGCCAAAAAAAACAAATATTAATGCATACATTAATTTATAAAACCAGGTTTTCCCAATTAATGAAAAAATTTTTTTAGAATTAATATCTTTATTGTATTGAAAATAACCACTGACTAAAACAAATGAATTGACATGCACTGCAATTAATAAATAAATAACTCTTATTACAAAATTCAACTCACCAGTAGTTCTGCTGATTAAGTGTGTGTGCATAATAAAATGCCATACAATAATTAAAAACATTGATACAATTCTCATTAATTCAAAATTTGAATTACGTTCTTTTTGTTTCATATAATAGTCCCCCTGACTAGTATTATTATTAATACAATTATAACATAAAAAGTACTATATATATAGTACTTTTTCTTATTTTATAATATTAATATTTTCTTTCTTATTAAATTCTTCTATTATTGAGACCGTAGCTAGAGATATATCTCCATCAAATACTGTTGATTTATTATTTATGGCTTTATTAAATTTAACTAATTCATATCTTATTCCTTCTCCTTCTAAAGAATAAAAATATCTTTTTGTTTCATTAGTATCTTCATATCTAACTTCAAAATAATCTGTAATCCACCAAGGAGATGGAACATATATATATCCTTTTGTCCCTGAAATGATTAATTCACTTTCAGACTTAGCTCCTTTTCCTATTTTTGCAGTAGCTATAGCTTTATCATAAATAAAGTTTATACTTGTAAATAAATCAAAATTTTCATTATATTTACTTACAATTGAATTTATTTGTTTTTGTCTATAATCAGTTCCTAATAATTGAAATATTGGCAACAAAGCATTTGGTCCCCATGCACTTATACTATTTTGCGTTTTAACCATTTCTTTTTCGCCAATACTTTCTAACTGTCTTAAACTTGTACATGTAGAATCAACAGATACTATATCTCCTATAACTCCTGATTTAGCTAAAAGTATTAATCTATTATAAGACTGAGAATACTTTGTTTTCATTGCTTCCATTATAATTACTTTTTTCTTCTTTGCTAATTCTTCTAATTCCTTAAACTGTTCAACACTTGTTGTTAAAGGTGGCTCATATAAAACATGAATCTTATTTTCAATTGCTTCTTTTATATATTTATAATGATCATCAATACTAGCAGCTATATATACTGCTTCCACATCTTTTAACATTTTTGAATAATCTTTTTCTAGTTTTATACACTTACCAACTTTAAAATCTTTCTTGTTGTAATCACTTAAACATATATGAGTCATTTCAATTCCATTAACATAATTTATTTCATTGGCATATTTATTAATCAAAAACGGATAACCAACTGCTCCAAGTTTTATCATCTTTTTATCATTTCTAATTTTAGTACTCGAAATACCTTTTGTTCTAGGAAGATAAACAACTTCGCAATACTCTTTCAAATAATCAAATTTTCCTTCCCAATCTGAACCTACAGTAAAAACATCAATACCATAATTAATGATGTCATCTATTTTTTGACCTTCATATTCTTCAATTATTATTTCATCTGCTAATCCTGTTTTTTTAACAGCTTGAATTCTTTCCATCAAAGATTGTTCTACGTTAATCTTACCTCTTTTTCTATCAAAATCTTCAGATGTAACTCCTACAATTAAATAATCTCCTAAAGCCTTTGCTCTTTCAAGTAATCTAATATGACCATAATGTAATAAATCATAAGTTCCATATGTAATAACTTTTTTCATAATAATACTCCTATAAAAGATTTTTATTTTTCATATCAATTAAAGCATCAATTAATTTATCATAATCTTTTTCGCTTAAATAACCTATATGTCCAACTCTAAATACTTTATCTTTTAAATCTCCACCATTTGGACATACCCATATATTATAATTATCCTTTAATTCTGTAAAAATATCATAAGCTGAAGCAGTTAAAGGATGTAAAGATGTTACTGCGTTTGATGGAGCTTCAGTAAATATTTCAAATGGTAAATCCTTTATTTTATTTCTAAAATAGTTAGCTAAATTTCTAACTCTATCTATTTCAGTTTTAGCTCCCCCATTTTCATCTATTGTTCTTAGACGTTTATTTATTTGAAGTAAAATACTAACCGCAGGTGTAAATGGTGTTTGACCTCTTTCTGCATTCTTTAAAGCTTCTTTTAAATCTAAATACATACATTTAGTTTTACTTTTTTCTATCCTAACTAATGCATTTTTAGATAAAACTATTATAGATATTCCTGGAGGACACGCTAATGCTTTTTGTGAACCAGTAATCAATACATCTATATTGTTTTTCTTCATATCTATTTCATCTGCTAAAAATGAACTAATCGCATCTACTATTAAAAATAAATTATTCTTTTTACAAAATTCACTAATAAGATTTAAATCATATAAGACTCCAGTAGATGTTTCATGTAAGTTTACTAGAAATGTAGTATAACCTTTTCCATCATATACTTCTAAATCTTCTTTTTTTAGAGGTTGTCCTAAATCTAGTTTTATTTCATCATATGGTATTTCATGTAGTTCACATAGTGATACAAATCTTTTACCAAAACTTCCTCCATCAACAATTAATGCTTTATCATTAGAAGTTAATGTATTCATAACTGTTGCTTCCATTGAAGCAGTTCCAGATCCTGTAATGAATACTACCTTACTATGTTCATCTGCATTAACTATTTTTTTTACTAATTTTTCATTTTCAAACATAATTTTTGAAAATTCATTCGTTCTAAAATAAGGTACTTGTTCAGCTCCTATTTTTAAAATATCTTCACTTGCTTGAACTGGTCCTACTGTAAAATTAATCATTTATTCATCCTCCTCTTTAATATCTAACATCATCATATGTAGTAACTGCTGATCCCCCAGTAATTTTAACTACATCTCCCACTATCATACGTCCCATAGGTGATATAAGGAAAACTGCTAAATTTGCAACTTCTTGGGGCAAAATATATCTTCCTGCTGGAACACCACCATGTTCAATACTATCTCCATCTTTCTTTTTTAACATAGGAGTAAAAGTTGGTCCTGGTGCAATTCCATTTACTACAATTCCATATGGTATAAGTTTTTTTGCCATTCCTAGTGTTAATCCACTCATTCCTAATTTAGAAATCATATAAGGATCAATAGAAGGTCTATATGAAGATGATGAACAAAGATTTAATATATTTCCTTTTATCTTATTATCTATAAAGTATTGTGAAATAATTTGACTTAAAAAATATTGTGATTTCAAATTAATATCCATTAATTCATCCCACTCAGTTTCTGTAACTGACATAAAATGAGTACCTTTATATATTCCTGCATTATTAATCCATATATTAATCTTATCATCACCTAATGATAAAAGAATATTATTAAAAAACTCTTGATATGAATCTTTTTTTTCTAAATCTAATATGCATCCATATACTTTTTCAGGATAGTTTTTATTTAGCTTAGAAATTGCTTCTTCTAATCTTTTTTCACTTCTACTAGTAATAACTATTTTATTGCATCCAGCATTAAGGCAAGCTTCAGCAATTGAATAACCTATTCCACTAGTTCCTCCTGTTACTACAATATTCTTACCTTCTAAAACAGTTTGATTCCAAACTGGGATATTATCTATTATATTATTCATCCTGTTTCCTACCCTTCTAATTCGTCTTTAATACTATTTTCCATAAATCTATATACATCTAAACAAAATTCGCCATCTTTTTTCATATCAGTAAAAACTTCAAAAAATATTGGTTTTTCTCTTTTTTCATTAACAAATTGTTTTAAATTATTAATATATGATTCTTCATCAGTAGCTGATAAATATTCATAACCTTGAGAAATAGCCCATTCCTTTGCTTTTCTTTCATGTGATGCACCTATATGCATATCAATAGTTGGTATAGAATTGGAATCTGGTTGAATATGGAATTCTGCTCCTCCACCATTATTTATCATCATAATTCTTATATTATTTTTTCTATGTTTAATTGTTAAAGCATTCATTCCATAAAAGAAACTTAAATCACCAATAATTAAGAATGCTAATTCATTTGTAGCATATGCCTGACCCATAAAAGTTGGTAAACATCCATCAATACCAAATGAATTTACATTACTAAACACTTTTATTGATTCATCTAGATTAAAGAATTGCATTATACGTGTAGAATTTAGAATGCTTAGATGTAATGTTGAATTTTTAGGAATAGATTTTGAAAATTCTTTAATAGCATAAAAATTAGTAAATGGTATTTTAGGAAATTCAATTTTATCACTTACTTTTTTCCACTTATCAAAATATTCAAAATTTACTTTATAATTATTTTCTAATTTAGAATTATAATAACCAAAGAATTCACTAACCTTACAATCAAATAACGCTGTCATAGATTTAAAGCAATCTCTAATCTTTCCATCTTCTGATATATACCAATGTTTAATTGGTTTATTTCTTAAAATATCTTTAATTCTTTCTTGCATATTATTTCCAAATGAAATAACTAATTCTGGTAAAAAACTTGTTACAGTTTTTGAATTTAAAGATTTAATTATTGGGCCCGCCAATATATTATTATTTGTTTTAATATTTGATAAATTATCTGTTAATACTGGACAATTAGTAATTTTTACAAATTGTTTGATCAATTCTTTATCTCTATTATTTAATGATGTATCTTGACCTATTACTAATAATATTTTTTTTGTATTTAATAATTCTTCAACTTTTTCATTCATTATGCTGCTTCCATAAGGAACATAATCAATCTTCTTTGTGCTAATTGACTCATTTGTAGAACCATTAAATAATTTATTCATATCTCCTATTAAAGGAATATTAATATGAACAGGTCCTTTTCCTTTTTTATCTAATTCAATTAAGGCTTCATTAACTAATCTATTACAATACCATGCATCTTCCTCATCTTTTATTATTGGTAATGTTACACTGCATTTTGTAATACTCTTAAATATTGATTCTTGATCTATTTTTTGAGTTTCTAATTGATTAAGCATATAAGGATTTCTATCAAATGTTAATACTACTAATGGTGAATTTGAATAATATGCTTCTGTTACTCCAGTTACATAATTAGATGCTGCTGTTCCACTAGTACAAGCAATAGCTACTGGTTCATTTAATTGTTCACATAAACCTAATCCAAAAAATGCTGCATTTCTTTCATCTATAACTGAGAAACATTCAAAATCAGGATCTGTTTCAACTGTAGAAACAAATGGAACATTTCTTGCTCCAGATGATAATACTAATTTCTTAATTCCATACTTTTTTAATAACTCTATTAAAATTCTATTACTTAAATATTGATTATTCATTTTTATCCTCCTCATGGATATTGTTTAATTGTTTTTTTAAATATCTTATTGATTTTTCTTTTTCTACATTGATCTTATCAAAAACATCATCATAATTAATAACATCATAAACAGGTTTAATTTCATTTATTAATAATCTGTCTTCAAGTCCCATTATATTTAAAACTTCCACTATTTTAGTATCACATTGTTCTCTTGAAAAAATTACAAAAGGTTTTCTAAAAATAGTTGCAAAAATCATCCCATGATATGAATTAGTAACAATATATTTTGCATTCTTTACTAATGTTAGAAATTCTTCTACTCCTGCATCATATCTCATTGTATGTATGTCTTTATTAAGGGCATTTAAACTAATTTCTATTATTCTTAAATTCTTTTCTCTTGCTAGATTTTCAGCATATTCATCCATTATCTTATTACCTCTTCTAGCATATAGTAATAAATAATCACCAGATTCTGTTTGTGGCGAACATATTTCTTCATAATCATCTTGAGTTAATAATAATGTTGGATCAATAACTCTTTCAACATCAATATTATTATCAACATGCTCTTTTATATAATCTATCATACCAGCTTCTCTAATACCAATTGCCTTAAAATTATTTAATCTTTGATTTAATATTTTATATGTTTCATCATTAAAATGAGAATCACCGAAGCTAGCAGCATAAGAAAAAGTATATCCATCTTTCATACATTTTTTATTTGCGTAATAAACTTCATCCATACCAAATTCATCTACACAAAAAATCGTATCAGCGCCACATATAAATGAATTAACGTTTTCATCTTTACTAATTTCATCAAAATTATTTGAGGTATACATTTTCTTTGTTCTATTAAATCTATTTGTATAGAAATCATCAAATTTCTTATAATTAATTTTAATCGCAGGCATGCTTAATTTACAATTATTAATTGATCTTTCATCCTTATCCCACATATTCTTAAATGGATTTAATGGATCACAATCTATATGTGAATTTGGGCAATAATCAACAAGAATTGGATTTAAATTACCTTCTCCTATCCTTTTTACTACTTCTTTTAATGCCCATGATTGTAATGCAGAACCATAATTTGTAAAATTACATCTAATGTTATAACTAACTATTGCTATATTTTTCATACATCCTCCTATTTTTTATAATCAAAATCTATCTTGCAAGGATAATGATTATGTCTTTTATCTTTTGGTGGTAATTTCATATAATCTCCAAATTGACCAGTTAGTAATTTATCTATTTTTTCTGGTACATATACAAATGTATCTTCAAATTTAATTTTCTTTTTTGGATAAAAATCTTCAGTATTAAATAAATAACTATACATCTTAACAGTATTTAATGAAATTGTTTTACTTGTTTTATGATCTACTCTAACTGCTTTTTCTCCTTTATAGAATAGTTTTTTATATGATACATGTAATAATTTCATAAGATAATGCAAGATAACAAAAAATACTTTTAATACTTTACCCTTAATACCTTTTATTGATATAGAAGGATTCTTAATCGCGCATATAGTTCCTAATTTATAAATAATCCAAGATTTCTTAAATGCTTTTTTTCTAGTTTTCTCATCTTCTGAGACATAAACCATCCTAATTAGATCGATAAAAATACCATTTTCTAGGCCTAATTCTTTTGATATATCATCTAAAAAAAGAGTTCCTTTTTTACACATCTTAGTAAAAGCTACTGGATAACCAGAATTATCAATATCTATAAAATAATATTTATCAGGCATTTCTTTGCTCATACATTCTATAAATCTATTTAAGTCATCTTCAAAAAATCTTAAATCTATATCATCATCCCAAGGAATAAACCCTTTATGCCTCATAGCACCAATTCCAGTTCCATCAAGAGCAAAATAATCTATTTTATATTTGTCACATACATAATTAACATCCTTTAACATTTCTGTTAAAACTTTTTGTAATTTTTTCAATTCTTTTGTATTATATTCGCCGTAATTACTCATAAAACACCTCGTAGTACATATACAATAATTTTACCATAAATACCTAATTAATAAAAGAAATCTTAAATAAAAAAATCTAAATTTAATTAGATTTTTTTATTTTATTTATAAAGAATTCACATTCTTTTTTATTTCTATAAATTACTAGTATTATAATTGTATAAACCATAACAATAACAATACCTCTTAATATTATATTCATTAAAATATTACCTACATTTATAAAAGGAATTATATAGTACATTAATACAAATACAAGTATTAATGAAATAAAATATATAAAGTTTTGGTAATAAAAATGTTTAGGACTCTTTTCAAATGTATACTTATATGTTAAATAAGGTCTATTCCATAAAGGTACTATTATATAACTTAATAATGTAGCAGATACTACTCCTATTAAACCAAATTTCATTCCTAAAATAATTGATAAAACTACATTTATAAGAGCTTGTAATAAATTTGCATATTTATCTTTTATGTAATTACCCGTTGCTTCTTTAATGCTATCTAATGATTTTAATACTTGTGCTAAATAAAAATTAAAACATATTATTAATAGTGTCTTATTATTGATAAAGAAGGCTTTTCCAAAACATAAAGTTATAAAATCACTTAACAGAAAATAAAAACCTATAGTTAATAAACCACATATAAAGAAATTAGCAAACATTATAATATTATAAACATTTTCTTGTACTTTCTTTGATTCATTAACAGCTAAATCACCAAAGCTTGCTGTTATGCCAGAAATACCTTTATAAATTATATTATCAACTGCTCCTAAAACAGAATAATAATTTGTATAAATAGTTACTGTGCCAAGACCTAATTTTGGAATGGCAGAAATAATAATATTATCTGTTCCATTAACCAAATAGTTGCCTAATTTGTTTAAAAAAATAGAAAAAGTGCCCTTTGTTATTTCATTCTTTTCTTCTGTAGATAATTCATCTTTGCTATCAAAAGAAATATGACTATATTTTTTTGTTATATACCTATTTATTAGTATTCTTTGAATCAATAACATAATTAATTGAATCATACAGTATATAACAAAATCAGGTAATATTATTAAGAATATTATTCTTAGTATATACATTATTACATATGTAACACCTACTATTATATTCGATTGATATAAATTTTGATCAGCTATAAGTAATGCATCTTTATATGAAATAAAATATGACATTACCGTTGTAACTAAATATATTGAATAATATAAATAAATATTACCAACAGGTTCTCTTACAAAAAATTGTATAAATGGAATTAATAATATCCCAATTATCAAAACTACAAAACCTAATCTTATAAACATTTTTTTATAAAATGTCATATAAGCACTGATTTTATTATTATTATTATCTGATAATGGTTTATATAGCGCAAAACATATTGCGGAACTAATTCCAGATTCAGCTATCGATAAAACTAATAATAAATTTGTGAATAAACTATCAACACCTAATAATTCTGAACCTAGTTTTTTTACAAATACTATTCTAACAACAAACATTAATATTGTTCTTATTACTAGAATAAAAGAATTACTAAATGAATTATAAAATGATTTCTTTAATCTCATAAAAACTCCTATATATTAAGATCTTTTAAAATCTTCTTGCAATTTTTATCCCAAATAAAATTATCAATAACTGTTTGTTTCATATTTTTACCCATCATAGTAATCATATTAGGATTATCAATAAGTTCTTTCATTGCTTTATATAATTCTTCATTATTTTCAATTATTCTACCGTTATCTTTATTAATAAATGTTCTTGTTCCACCTCTTGGAGAAGCTATTATTGCACACTCTAATAAACCAGCTTCAATTATACTTGTAGGTAAACCTTCTGGATACTTAGATGGATGTAAAAAGACGTTTGCTTTTGAATATAATTCTTTTACTTTTTCAAAATCTAATTTTCCATAAAAAGTAATCTTTTTATTTTTACCATATTTATCAACCAAATATTGATATTGATCTCCATCTCCCGCAATCCATAATTTAATGTTTTTATATCCTTTTGATAACTTATTAAATACTTGAATAGCATCTTCAACACCTTTTTGTTTAAGTACTCTTCCTGCGTATAAGAATACAATGTCTTTTTTTGATTTATCTATTTTCATTCCTTTATCAAATCTATATACAGAGTTATACCAAATACCATCTGAAGTTATTCCAAAATGTTTTTGCCAATTTGTAGCATCAGATGATACACCATAATACTTATCAACATATTTTTTTACAAAATGAGTTAATATATGTTCATAGATTTTTCCAAAGAAATCTAAAACAGCATTATTAACACTTAAATGTGATGAACCATGTTCAATCAAACTAACTTCAATATTATGTTTTTTACCAAATTTAGCGCCCATTAAAGATGTTAAATAGAATCTAGTATTAACTATTATTCTATCTATCTTTTCTTTTTCTAGGTCCTTTATTATTTTCTTATATTCTTTATTATGTTTTATTATTGGATACCTAGAAGAAAACAATTTATAAACTGGCACTTTAAAATAAGTAGTATTATCTTCTTTTATTTTATATGCTTTAGTTCTGTCATAATTTGAACTAATTATTACTACTTTATATCCATTTTTTATCAATTCGTTTTTTAAATTTTCTGTATATCTTTCTACTCCGCCCAAATGTGGCAAAGCGTAACCTGAAAAAATTGCAATCTTTTTCAAAAAATCACCTACTTTTTACCTTTTAAAATTGATATTTCTTGAGCTAAAGCAATAATTTTATCTTCATTAGATACTATTTTCTTATTAAGTTTAAAATTAATATAGATTAAATATAAAATGCATATAACAAATAATAATGAAGGCGGATAATCTACACCTATTTTTTCAGCTACAAAATCTATGATTTTTGGAAAAACAGATAATACAAGAATAACTAAACATCCCATAATCCAGAAGAAACTTTCTTTTATAGAAAAGTCATTTTTTCTAATATTATGAATAATATATATAATAAATATTATCGCTAAAACTATGAACCATATATTCATTATTTCTTCACCTTCTTACTTCCGATATTCTTAATCATTATAATTATGATTGCATAAAACATCTCAATCATATATTTGATTGGTTTAATGATACCACCATGCATACTTTCTCCAGCTTCTCTTAATCTCATCTTTACTGGAACTTCTTTTATTTTATATCCTTCTAATAACATTTCAATAACTAAGTTTGCATCTGGATATTCTGGATATCCACCAATTTTTGAATATCTTTTAATAACATCTTTATTTAAGCATTGGAATCCTGATAAAGGATCTTTAATCTTCTTTCTACAAAACAACAAGATTAAAAATGAAAACATTTTAGTTCCAATCTTTCTAAAGAACGGACAAGGATAACCCATATCAACTAAATATCTTGATCCAATTATTATATCATTTTCTCCTTTTTCCATTTCTAATAATAATTTTTCAGCTTCTTTGGCTATATGCTGACCATCAGCATCAAATTGTATTAAATAATCATAATTATTATAATATGCATATTTAATTCCTACTTGTACAGCTCTCGCATATTTTAAATTAAACGGATTAGAAAAACACTTTATTCCTTCATTATCAACAATCTTTTTAGTGTTGTCTGTTGAACAATCATTGATTACTAATATATCAGCATATTTAATATCTTTTCTTATTTCATCTAAAACCTTTTTTATATTTTTTTCTTCATTGTATGCTGGGATTACTACTAATATTTTTTTCTTAGACATCAATAATTCACCTCTTATAAAGACATTATAACATATAATCAAAAAAAAGAAACTGATAACAGCTTCTTTAAATTACTTTTATAGATAAATATAGTAATATTAAACTTAAATAAGTTATTGGAATTATTATATATAAATAATTATTAGTCTCTTTTTTTCTATCTGGCTTCATAAATAAATAGAAAAATGCAACAAATGTTGGTAGCATATACCTAGGAACAATACCTGAAATTGTATTTAATCCAACTTTAGTAAATTTCAAATATAAGGCAACACAAAATAATAACCATATTCCTATTATTTCTAACAATAACAGTGATTTTATCTTCTTATCAATTTTTATAGAAATATTAGATGCTAGAGAATAATAAATAAGAGGTATTAAATAAAAATAATAAGTATATTTAAAAATGTTAGTTGTTACTAAGTAAGGAATATGAACAAAATTCTTATATCCTAGCATTTTATCCCATGCATTCTTAAATGTAAAAATAATTATTGTTTTTATAAAACTTATTGGATTATTAATAATATAATCTATTTGACCACTTACTGATGCATTATCTCCTCTTTCATCTGCAGTCATTTGACCAGATGCCACAGGCAAAACAAATGTTGAAAGAATTAAAATAGTTAAAAAAATAATCAATAATTTAAAAATAATAGCTTGCCTCTTATCATTAAATTTATTATTTGGAATAAATAAAAGTAATAATAAAAACGGACAATATAATGCTTTAGGTAAAGACGCCCAAAGGGTTGATATTATAAATATCATTACATATTTTTTGTTAATTTTCTCTTCACTCATTATATTAATAAAACAAACTGTAGCTAATGATAAGCCTGCAATTATAGTAGAATCATATGAATACTGAGTTGCAAAAAACAAACACTCAGGAATCATAGCAACCATAAAAACCATTTTTTTTCCATACTTAGCATATTTAATAGCCAAATAGAATATAAAAGAATAAAGAATCAAATTAAATATTTTTCCCATCATGAAACATGTAGTAAAATTTAAATTAATCATATTTGATATCTTATAACCTAAAAAAAAGGGTAGATATACTAAATTTCCGTAAAAACTTCTATCATTAACAACTTGGACATATCTATTTTTTGTTTTTTTATGAATTTTATTTAAAGCTCTATAAAATATATTTTTTTCTTCCTTAGTTTCAAAGAAGGTAGTCTTGTTTATAAATGCCCCATGTTCAACAATTTCTTCAGTATATGAATACTTCATTACCTCCCTTTTAAAAGGATTTAAAGAATGAGAAAAGTGAATTTGATCATCAAAAGAAGTATATACGTGTTTTGGTGTAACTAAAACAAATAAAATTCCAAATAATATAGATAAAAATAAGAATAAATTCTGAGTTTTAAAGCTATTTATTTTTTTATTAAAAATAATTAAAAAACTTACAATGCATAATACTAAAAATAAAGTTAAAACTCTATTCCAATATATGTATATATGATTATCTATTTCTATATTCCTGATTTTTATATTTTTATTATTAAAACTCAACTTCAAATCTTCTGTTTTATCATTAACTTTTTTTACTGCTGTTCCAGTTATATATGATGAAGATTTATTAATTTTTACTTCTTTATTATTTTTAATATAGGAACAAATCCAATTAAAATTTTCATTATATCTATAATTAAACTTTATTTTATTAATATACTTTTTTTTAATTCTTATTCTAATATAAGAATTTTCTGTTGTAGTAACATAATAACCGTTTTCGTTTATCATACCACTAGTTTCAATTATTTCAGGTTTTTTTTCGCTTTGTTGAAATAACACTTCATTATTAACAATTACGATTTCAATAAATAAACTAGATAAAAATGATAATATGATAAATATTAATAAATATGTTATTTTTTTCTTCATCTTGTAACCCTCTCATTCATTATATAATTCAACAAAAATAAATTTAAAAGAACAAAATAATACCACAAAAGACTATAATCTTTTTTATAACATTTATAAAAAACAATCAAATCAGAAGACTTAATTATATTGTTAAAATATAATTTTGTTTTTTCATCATTATCTTTTGTTGTATATAAAGTAACAATAGAATCAGAATAGTTTTCAATTTTTATAATATATTTTGTATTTTTGTGTATTTTATAATTAAGATAAAAAATTCCATTATCTGATAAATCACTCAATTTCTTTTTTATTATTTTTTTTATTTACAATAGTTATCTTTAAATAACCATCTTTTATATATTTTTGATAATTAGCAAATCTTAGCCCAAAATCAGAATAATTCTTAGTACTTTCAAACTTTTGTAAAATAACATCATTCTTTTTTACTATACCTATATTATTTATACTTTTTAATTTTGAGCTAACTATATATTCTTTTTTTAAAGGAAACATAATTATAAAAATAAAAGATGTAAAGAAAAAGCAAAAGATAATAATTTCTTTTTTATTCATATTTATTATACTCCTTTACTAGATTTTTATTTGTTCTTATCTAAAAAATATGGTTTTTTTAAACTATAATTAGGATTATAGAATGGGTCATTCTTAAGTTCTTTTTCCCATTTTTTAGTCATTCTATTAACTTCAGAAACAAATCTTTTATATTTTTCTGTAGTATTATCCATTCCTCTAGATTTTGATTCATAATGATATAACTCAGCCATTGGTACAAACACATTATAATAACCTTTACTTTGAAGTTTTAAATTGAAGTCTATATCATTGAATGCAACTTTTATATTTTCATCTAACCCTTTAACTTCATTATACTTCTTTTTATCCACCATTAAACAAGCTGCTGTTACAGCACCATAGTTATAAGGTACAGTTAATCTTCCACCCCAAACTATAGATCCCTTAGGATAATCAACAAAAGCGTGTCCTGCTACTCCACCTAAACCTACTATAACACCACCATGTTGAACTGTATTATCAGGATATACTAATTGTGCACCAACTGCACCTACATGTTTTTGCATAGCGTAACCTAGCATTAGTTCAATAAAATTAGGAGTAATAACTTCTGTATCATTATTTAATAATAATACATATTCACCTTTACATTGCTTAACTGCTAAATTATTAATTGCAGAATAATTAAATTCCATATCTGCATCTACTACTTTGAAGTTTTTATGTTCTTTTTTCATTTTTTCTAACATATCAAATGTTTCTTGTTTTTCACTTCTATTATTAACAAGAATAATTTCATAATTCTTGTAAGTAGCTTTTTCATAAATAGAATTTATACATTTTTCAGTAATTTCTGCTAAATCTTTTGTTGGAATAATAATAGATACCATTGGATTACTTGATACATCATATTCAATATAATAATATGGGCATCCTTCAGCTATCTTTACTGTTCCTTTTATTTTTCTTCTTTCTAAAGCTTCTTCAACAGCTTTTCTTCCTCTTTCAAGTGCATATCCCTTATTATCAATAACCATTGAAGTAGATCCTTCTACCATTCTCCAGTGATATAAAATTTTAGGAATATGATAAATTTTATCTCTTGTTGTTTTTTCAGTAAATCTTAAGAATAAATCATAATCTTGTGCTCCTTCAAATCCTACTCTTTCTCCACCTATTTCATCCATTATACTTTTTCTAAGTAATGTAAAATGGCATATATAATTACTACTTAATAATGAATCTGGTGCAAAATCAGATTTAAAGTTAGGATCACATCTCTTACCATCTAGATTTATTTTATCTTCATCAGTATATATCATATCTATCTTTTTATTTTTATTTAATACTTTTACCATTTCATATAAAGCATTAACTGGAATCATATCATCATTATCCATTAAAGCAACAAATTCACCTTTTGCCATTTTTAAAGCGTCGTTAGTTGCTCTAGATATATGTCCATTTTCTTTTCTATATTTAACTCTAATTCTTTTATCTTTTTTAGAATATTCTTCTAATGTTTCTTTAGTTTCTTCATTAGTTGAACAATCATCAACTAAACATACTTCAAAGTTAGGATAACTTTGATTTAATATTGAATCTATACAATCAGATAAATATTCTCTTCCAATATTATAAACTGGGATAAGAATTGATATTAATGGTTTATATTTTGGTTCAACATATTCTTCAATTGTTTCGTTTTTATTTAACCATTTATTATATTCTAATGTATTAAATGGATTAAAATATAAATTTAAATCCTTAAAAGATATTCTAGTTCTAAAATCTTTTAAATATTTTTTCCACATTGAAATAGGAACTAAGAAATGGTATTCTTTCCATAAATATTTAATACCTTTCCAAAGTGTAACAAAAAATACAGCAATTGATAAAAATGGTTTTTTAAATTTTGATTTCACTTTATTCTTAACCCTTTTCATTTTATTATTAGCTACTTTTGTCATTAATACTTTTTTCTTATCGTATTTTAAGTATACTTTTACTTTTTTATCTTTTTGACTTAATTCAACATCACAAACAAAAGAATTAGATGCAGGATACTTTTGTAATATAGGTTGTAATATTCTACCATTAGATATTACTTCTACTTCATATTCTTTAACATCTACTTCTACTTCTAAATGTAATAAAGGATTATTAATTCCACTAATTTCTTCTTTCTTTATTTTAAATACTTCAGTTGCCATTTATACCTCCTCAGCAAAGCCTTTTTCTACTCTTCTAAATACTATATAACCAATTATTACTAATATAATACTAAATGCAGCAGTTCCTAAAAAAATAGGAATATTTGGCATTTGCTTATAAAAAATAATATCTCTATATGCTGTAATAATATTTGCTAATGGATTTATTTGTAATATCCATCTAAATTTTTCTGGAAACATTTCTACTGAATAAATAATTGGAGTTGCATAGAATAACATGTTTAAGAAAAAGTTAATTATATATTCTAAGTCTCTCATATAAATATTTATCCCACTTGTAATAAGAATTATTCCAAGCAATAACAAATATTGAATAATAGCAATTAATGGTAATAATATAATATATTTTGAAATACCAATACCACTAATTAAAACGAAAACTATTATAATTATGCAAGAAATAATAAAATTTACTAAACCTGATGTTGCAACAGATATTGGTAATATTTCTCTTGGAAAATATACCTTTTTAATAATTTCTGCATTATCTAGAACAGACCTTGTACCTGTTATTACAACATTAGTGACAAAAGTCCAAGGTAATACACCTACAATTAAGAAAATTAAATAATTTTCTTGTTTTACTCTTAAAATGTATGGAAATACGATTGCATAAACTAATACAGTTAATAATGGATTTATAAATGACCATAATACTCCTAAGAATGATCCTTTATATTTTCCTCTAATATCTTTTTTAACATTACTTTTTAATAATTCTCTATATTGATATAATCTACTAAAAACATTCATCTATAATCACCTACTGACATACCTTTAAATATTCATCTATTACTTTATCTGGTTTTCCGTCCATTCTAACGTCACCTTTATAAATCCATACTGCTCTATTACATAGTTTTTTAACAGCATCTAAACTATGAGAAACTATAACAATAGTCTTATCACTATTTTTTAATTCTTCTAATTTAGCAAAACATTTTTCTTGGAAATGTTGATCTCCAACTGCTAATATTTCATCTATTAAAAGAATATCTGCATCCACATTTATTGCTACTGAAAAAGCTAGTCTCATATACATACCAGAAGAATATGTTCTAACTGGCGTATCTATAAACTCTTTTAATTCAGAAAATTCAATAATGTCATTTAATCTTGCATCTATTTCTTTTTTAGTTAAACCAAAAATAGAAGCATTAAAATAAATATTTTCTCTTCCTGTAAAATCAGGATGAAAACCTGCACCTAATTCTAGCAAAGAAGTTAATTTACCATTTGTAATTATTTTACCCTTACTAGGATATATAATCTTAGTCATTAGTTTTAATAATGTTGATTTACCTGATCCATTTGTTCCTATTAAAGCAACACTTTCACCTGGTTTAATTTTTAAATCTATATCTTTTAAAACTAGTCTTTTATCTTTTTTATTTTTATTAGAATGTATTAATCTTTCTTTTAATGTGAATGGCTTATCTGTGTTTAATTTAAAATACTTATAAACATTAAGACATTCAATTGCATACTCACTATTTTTCATATTACTCACCTTATTCCATTATTAATTATAACACAAATAAGAAGAATTAGATACTAACTCTTCCTTATTATTTTTTTTATAAACTTTTTAATTTTATATTTTGCTTTATATTTCATTTTATTTTCTATATTATATTTTAAAGAATAGTTTTCACTAGCTATAGATTCTAAATCATTAAATATAGAATCCATATAATTATCAGTAGAATCATTTCCTAGTATCACTCCATCAAAAGTAATAACTGCTTTCTTATTACTTGAATTATCATTTAGTTTAACTATTATTTTTGGATCTGTAGTCTTAAAATAATAACTATCATTTATATTTATAGATTCTAAAAATTCACTATTTAATTCTTCATTATTTACTTTAATATCAAACATATTAATTTTTTGATATTTACCCTCAATTAAATCTATTCTAATATTTAAAGCATTAGAAGGAATATCAAATGATAGTTTATAGCCATTTGATTTAATGATAGGAACAACAATCTTTTCTTCTTCATTAAAGCCGTTACCATAATCAAAATATATATTTCCAAAATCATAAGTAGTTTCATTATATTTTGATAATTCTTCAATTGCTGTTAAAAGAACATCTCTTTCATAATTAATGATTGGTTTAATTTCTTTTTCAACATTATTATTAATTATTTTAAAATGGTTTTCTATAATCTTTTTTACCTTTTTATGATTTTCACCATTGTATGAATCAAAGAAGTTTTTTTCAAATTTAGAACATAAATCATATATATTATTTACTTCACTTTTCTTACAATTAATTTGTTCTAATAATCCACCTATTTTAACTAGTTTTTTTACATTTATTATCATAATAGGATTTCCATATACATATGTTGTTACAGCTCCATGCATACTAGTTCATACATATCCTTTACTACAAGATAAAACACTTAACATTTCTTCTGGAGTTAATTTGTTTTTTACAATATAAAGATTCTTATTTTTTTCATTATATATATTATTTAAAAAATCAATGTCATTATGAACATAACCAATTGGTAATAATAGGACATTATACTTATATTTTTTTATTATTAAATCTATAAGTTTTTTTATTTCTTTAATGTATAATTTGTTATTAATATTTGATTTATTATGTTGTATTACTATGTAATTATCAACATCTGGTATTTTTTTATCTTTTATTAATTGATTCTTTATTTTTTCATTATCAGATTTTGTTATATATTTATCAATGCATAATATAGTATCTGGAACTACATTTACATTTTTAATACCAGCTCGTTCAAGTATTTTTTTTGATTCTCTATCTCTAACAGAAATATAATCTACACTGTTCATGATTGTTTTAATTATTTTTTCTTGATTTAAATCAAAATAATATGGTACTCCTGGAGAATTAAATACAACTGGAATATTATATTTTTTTCCTAACACAATTGGTAATAACCATAATGATAATGAAGATACATATGATTTTTTATATACATTGGCAACTTGATTATCTAGCCTTATTAAATCCCCTCCACCTATTATTAAAGCGTCATACTTTTTTTCTGAACACATTTTATCTAAATCATTTAATGAATAAACAATAGTTTTTTCTTCAAATGGTTTTTTTCCACCCATAGGAGAAAATAAATCTATGTCATAGTTAGAAAATCTATATTTAAATAATACTGGAAATAATAAATCACCATAGTTTTCAACATCAAAAGTTCCTATTTGTGCCACCTTATATTTCTTGTTCATAACGTCTCCTACTTTCCTAAATAAATTATATCATTTATTCATTTAATATAAAATAAAAAAAGCCATATTTAATGACTTTTTTATATAAAAATACTTAAATCTACTGCTGTACCAACTCCTATAACAGTACCACCACTTGTATATTGCCATCCTCTATAAACTCCTTCATACTGACATATTGAATAGTACTGAGCTACCCATACAGGTAAACTTCTTATAGCTGGAGTATTCAATCTTCCGCCAGGAGTATCTAACCAACTAACACTACCATATACTCCTACATTATTAAAGCCTGCATTTTTTAAAGTATTAGAAAATGTAGTAATAGTTGTATTATAAACCGAAGCAGTATATTCAAAACCTCTATAATTAGATTCTTCTGCATCATAGAATATTGGATAAGCCATATTTGTTGAATTATATTGTCTTAATTTATTTATAACAAAATTAGCTTCTTTAACAGCTGCTGAAGCACTTTGTGCATATCCATATAAATAAACTCCATATGGGATTCCTAATCTTTTTAATTCACTAAGGTTTCTCTCGAATTTATTATCAAGAACTGGATCATCATTTGCAGTTGTTCCATAACCTATTCTAATAATAGCACCATCTATAGCACCAGACTTCCAAAGACTTTCCCAATCAATATCACCTTGCCATGTTGATACATCAATTATATGTTTAACATTACTTCTTATTAATTCACCTGTATTAAAATCAAAATAATATCTTGTGCCTGCTATTTTTTTAATTCCTTTAGCTAAACTACCATTAGCATACATATAATATTGTTTTCCATTAATAGTTACAAATCCTTCTGTAGCTTTTCCATCTTCTTTGAAATGATATGTAACTCCATCTATTGTTATTGTAAAATTACGTTTCATTATTCCTTCTTCGTTAAAATAATATAAGCTTTGACCTATTAGCACCAAACCTTTTTTCATTTTTCCATTATATACACTAAAATAATACGTATTACCATCTATATTTTGAAATCCCATTAACATTTTTCCACTATTTGGGTCAAAATAATAGTAATCTGAATTTATTAGAATTTTACCTTTTAACATCTTACCACTATATATACTGAAATAATATGTATAGCCATCTATTTTCTGAAAATAGTATTGCATTTCTCCGGTTTTAGGATGAAAATAATAATAATCTGAATTTATAAATACTTTTCCTGTTAACATTTTTCCATCATAAATACTATAATAATACTTTTTCCCATTCTCTTCTTGGAATCCTGTTTGCATTACCCCTTCTTTATCAAACAAGTAATAATTTACATTTATAAATACTTTTCCTGTTAACATTTTCCCTGAGGAAACACTAAAGTAATATGTTTTTCCTTCTATTTTGGTAAAACCTGATACTCTTCTTCCTAAATCATTAAAATAGTATTTGTCTCCATTCACAACGAACAATTCATTTTTTTTCATAGATCCATCTTCATTAAAGTAATAATAATATGAATTTATTTTTGTTAATCCATATAACATTTTTTTACTACTTATACTAAAGTAATAAGTTTTTCCGTCTATTGTTACAAATCCACATGTTCTGTGACCATTTTGATTAAAATAGTACTTTGAGCCATCTAATTCTAATACTTTATTTTGTGCCATTACCCCATCTTCATCAAAATAATAGTCACTTACATTTATTCTTGTTAATCCATATAACATTTTTTTACTACTTATACTAAAGTAATATATTTTGCCATCTATTGTTACAAATCCACATGTTCTTTGACCATTTTGATTAAAATAGTACTTTGAGTCATCTAATTCTAATACTTTATTTTGTGCCATTACCCCATCTTCATCAAAATAATAGTCACTTACATTTATTCTTGTTAATCCATATAACATTTTTTTACTACTTATACTAAAGTAATAAGTTTTTCCGTCTATTACTCTAAATCCTACTGATTGTTGACCATTTTGATTAAAGTAATACTTTTCACCATTTAGTTCTACTATTTCATCTTTTGCCATTACTCCGTTTTCATCAAAATAATAATCACTTGAATTAATTCTAGTTAAACCAAACATCATTTTTTTAGTACTAACGCTAAAATAATATGTTTTTCCGTCTATTGTTTGGAAATATGATTGTCTAACATCATTTATATAATAATATGTTCCATCATCTTCAGTAATTATTCCATTTTTAACACTGGTTCCTCTAGTATTAGAAGTAATACTTTTTTTAACTACAGGTTCTTCTACTATGGATTCTTTTGGTGTTTCATTTTCTTCTATATTAGAAACATTTTCAGAATTTTCTAAGTCCTTTGATTCCTCTATTACTTGATTATCATTATCAATTTCATCTATTGAATATGAATATAGAATGTCATCAATAAATTCTTCTCTATTATCAAATGATAATAATTCATCATTTTCATTATAAAAACTTATGGATTTAATTTTTATAATAGCATCACCAGAAGAATTATTTTTATATTTTAATACTATTTCTTTTTCTCGATTAATTTCTATTTGATCAGATGTTAATAATTCATTTCCATCTATTAGTGAAATATTATCCGAATTTTCTAATTCTATAGTATACTTTCCCTTAAATAATTCAGAAAAAGAGATATTCATTTTTAACTCAAACTCATCATTAACACTTTTCTTTGTTTCGTCAGTTGTTGATATATTTATGTTATATGCATATACATTTTTCACTAAGAAAAACGATATAATAAAAATTATTATTTTTAAAATTTTTTTCTTCATACTTAACTCCTTTATTATTTTTCTTAATTTTTTTCTTTTAAATTTTTGAATATATTAGGTATATTAGTAGATTTTGATGAAAAATCATCTACATAAAATTTATAACATAATAACCCTATCAAAAGAAACAGAATGATTGTAAAGAAAATATTAAAAATAATATTATTATGTTTTCTTCTTCGATATCTTCTTGACATAGATATCACTCCATTCTTCTTTAATTTTAACATAAATATAATATTTTTCAAAAAAAAAGCAAGTATTAATTATTTTTTTTACATTTTGTTGTCAAAAAAAGTATTAAAGATACTTCTTTAATACTTCTGTTATTTTCTTATACCCATTTTCGTTTGGATGTAATCCATCATCCGTGTATTCTCTACTAAATTCATTATTAGTATTTGATAATTCTTTAAACATGTCTACATATGTATATTTTTTTTCTTTACAATATTCTTTTAATTGCTTATTTGATTCTAATATTTTTTCAGTCAAAATATTAGCGGTAGGTACTTCCGGATGTTTTTTTATTCTCCAGTCGTCATTAATAGGATAAAGGGATTGAACTATTATTTTAGTGTATGGTAATTCCTTATGTATGTTCTCTACTATTTCTTTAATATCATTCATAACTGTATCTATTGAATCTTCATCAAATAAATAATTATTTATTCCGATTAATAATACTACTTCACTTGGATTATATCTATATAGTCTATTATACATATCATTTTTTAAATCCCATGTTCTATTACCACTTATTCCACTATTAACTTTTTTTAGGTCAGGAAAGTATTTATCTAAATCATAATAGTCAGTAATAGAATCGCCAAAAAATACTACGTTTTCATTTACTACTTCTTGTTTAACCACTTTAACTGGTTCACATTTTTTTTCACCTTTAACTAGGAAAAAATTAGAACACATAATCGCAATTACAAACAGTAATATTACAATAAACAATTGATATAACTTATTTAAAAATATATAATGACTTTTCTTTTTAAATTTTTTTTCCTTCATGTAATCTCGCCTCTTTACTATTCAAGTATAACATAATATGAAAGTGTTTTTTGTAAAACTATGTCTAGTTTTACAAAAGTTTACTAATAAAAAATATTTTGATCTACTTTAGTATTTATGCCTGGTATCATACCAGAAGATGTATATTGCCATCCAACATAATCACCTTCATATTCACATCTTGTATGATATTGAGCAACCCATTTAGGAATTCTTTTTTGAAGGCTACTAAGATTTCCTTTTTCTAAACTGTTTAAATTTCCATATACTCCAACATTATTAAATCCTTTATCATTAAGTACTGATATAAATTTGTTAATAACTTTTTTATACATTATTTTAGTATATTTTACTCCCTCAAATTCAGTATTTTCAGCATCATAAAATATTGGATAAGAAAGTTCTAATTTATATTTATTTATTATATTTAAAACAAAGCTTGCTTCTATAGATGCAGCATTTTCATTTTGTGCATAACCATATATATAAATTCCATAAGGAATACCTAACCTCTTTATTTCTTCTATATTTCTTTCAAATTTGTTATCAAGTACAGGATTATCATTTTTTGTAGTTCCATATCCTACTCGTACTATAATACCATCTACTAGATTAGATTTTTTTACTTCTTCAAAGTCTATATCTTCTTGCCAAGAAGATATATCTATTACTGATTTAACATCTTTTTTTATTAATTCGCCTGTTTCAAAATCAAAATATTCTTTTTGATTATCAATTAAATGTATACCTTTTAGAGGATTCATATTTTCATCTAAAAAGAAAGTTTTTCCATTTATTATTTGATATCCATTTTGAAGAATTCCTTCTTCACTAAATATATATATTCTTCCATTTATTTCCTTAGAACCAGTTACTATAGATCCATCTTCATCTATATAATAATTATCAATAAAAACATTTCTTAACAAATGTCCTTTTTCATCAAAATAATATTTCTTACCTTCAATCTCATTAATACCTTTTAAAAAACCATCTTTATTAAAATAAAATGTATTTTTATCAATATCTTTGAAACCAATAAAAAGTTTACCTTCAGTATCATAATAACAATTATCAATGACTTTATCTTTTTGCATTATTCCTTTTTCATTAAAAAAATAAATATTTCCATCTAATTCTTGTTTACCTACTTGTTTAACATCATCAACATAATAATAAGTATTACCTTCTTCATCTAATAATCCATTCTTCTTTTCAATTATTTCTTCTTTAGGTGGTTCTTCAATAACAGGCTCCTGTTTTACTTCTTCCTTTACTATTTTAATAGTCTTTTTTTCTTCTTTTAAAACTCCTTCAATATCATCACTATCAATCGTACTATATTCAAATTTATCCTTATTATAGATAACTTTCTTCTCTTTTTTGGTAGTTTTTTTCTCTTTATTAAAACTATTATTATTGATTATAAAGATAGTAATAAATAATATGATTGCTATTCCTAAAGTAATATATCTCTTTAACATCTAATTCCCCCTCGATAATAATATTAGACGTAAAGATTAAAAGTTCCCCTAAAAAAAGAAAAAAAGAGTAAATAATTACTCTTTTTATGGACTTGTTATTGGAACACAAGTTCCTGTGCCATCATCTGTTTGTCCATCAGGACATTGAACAGGTTCTGAAGGACATACACCACCTGGATTTTCTGATGGTAATGTTCCATCTGAACATGGTGTTTCTGCTGGTGTTGATGGTATTATACATGAATCTGTTGCTGAATCATATTCATAACCATTTGCAGTATCACAAACACATGTTACTCCATCTGCACCTAAAGTTTCACCTTCACCGCATTTTGGTTTTTCTTTTTTTACACAAATTCCTGAACCATCATCTTCATAACCATATTTACATACACATGTCTTTCCATCTGCGCCTAATTCTTTATTTCCAGTACATTTGGTTTCTGTTTCTTCAGGTTCTGATGATGTTGGTGCGCTTGGATAAGATTTAACACCGCCCCATTCATCTTCACCGATTACTTCTGGTTCATATGGTTTATCTATAGTAAAGCTAAATGATTTTTTATATTCTTCTTTTTCTAATTCTAGATTTATTCTCATAGCTTTTTTAATTAGTTTTAATCCATCTTGTGAAGGAACAAATTCATAAAGTCCAGTTCCTGCGACACCATCATATATTATTCCTCCTCCACCTCTTAGATAAGTTCTTTGCATGCTTATTACATCGTTCTTATCAGTAAGTGAATCTGTTGATAATAATATATTTTTAAATACATTATAGAATCCTAAAATTTGTTCTCTATCTAAATTAGTATCCATACTCTTACTTATTGTATCTAATACTTTATAGAATTCATCAACTGATCTAATAGATTTAGCTTTAGCAAGAATAGCTTTCATTACTAATTGTTGGTTTTGTCCACGAACGAAGTCACTTCTTTCTCCTTCATTCCACTCTTCACCACATGTTGGATAATTCTTTCTGTTTCTTGATAAACCTAAAGCTTCTCTACCATTAAGATGTTGCCATCCTTTTTTAACAAATACTGCATTTTCAAATGTTCTATTTTCATCTGTTTCACAGAAACTATATGGAACTTCTACATCAATACCACCCAAAGCATCAACTAGGTTCATTAATCCTCTAAAGTTTACTTTAGCATAATAATCAATATCTAAATCTATGAATTTTTCCACAGTATTAATCATGCATGAATCTCCACCAGATGCAGCATGTGTAATTTTACTCATTGCATTACCATAACATGTTATAGGTACATAAGTATCTCTTGGGATACTAAATAGTGTAGCATTTAATGTATGAGGATTAAATGTAACTACCATTATTGAATCACCTAATGCAACAGCATCTTCAATATTTTCCTCAGGTGAATCTACACCTAATAATAATATTGTAAATGGTTCTGTTACTTTTTTACCTGTAGATTTAATTTTATGTGTTCCTTGTTTTTTCATTATCTTAGAATATTTATCTAATACTTTAGTTTCAGATTTAATATTCTTAAATTGATCTAAATCTTTATATTTTGAAACATAACTACCAGATACAAATGTAGCATCTACATCTTTTGAATATAAACCATTTAACATAGTAATATAATCATCATATTTAACTAAATTTGAACTTGGTATTTTATGTTCTTTAATTATTTTTTGAGCAAGAACATAACCTTCAGTATCATCAGTATCACTAATAATACCTACTTTTTTATCCTTAACTGTTTTTACTGTTACTTCTTTATTTTCTTTTAGAGCAATTAATGCACTTGTATATTTTATTTTATTTTTATTTAAGTTATCAACAACACTAATACCTCTTGCGATAAAATAACTTACATACATCTCTGCTGCACCAAACGCAATTAAGAATAATATTAAAATTATAAATTTCCATTTTTTAGGTTGTAATCTTAATGAAAAATTCTTCTTAATTATAAATAGCATAAATACTACTAATACACCAATTACGATATATCTAATTAGTGTTTCAACACCAGTTAACTTTAATAAGTTTAGAATAAAGTAAACTGTTGCGACTAAGAACATTCCTACTATAACACTAGAGAATAAACTAATTCCTTTATTTCTTCTTTTGAATTCTCTTTTTTCTTCTCTAGTATATTTATTTCTTTTACTCATAGTTTCCTCCTATTCTTCACTCATTTTAGCGATAGATAATTTATCGCCATCCTTTACAACTGTAATAACTGCTTTCTTTTGGAATCCAGTACCATTTTTGTATTCCCATTCAATACCTATTTCATAAGCATTAGCTTCAGTTTCGTTTGCAAAGTCTTCATGTTCAAAAACACTTGAAGGTACTACTGTATCATTTTTAGTTATTTTAACAGAAGTTACTTGTGGTAAACTAGTATTCTTTTTACTATCAATTGAATTAGAAACTTGTTTATATATTCCATCTCTTGCATAATCTACAAAATCTGTTTTGTAACTATTATAAACAAATTGAACTCCACCAACGTCATTCTTACTTGTCTTGTTTTCTAAGTTAAAGAAATCTATAACAAATAATTTACTTATCACTTCAGCATATTTTTTATTATCTACTTCTTTTTTACTTAAAACATCTTTTAATTCTTTGAAAGTTTTCTTAAATAGTTTTGTATCATTTTCGTTAACTACATAATTAAACTCTTTAATTTCATCAACGACTTTAGGTGCGGATACTTGCTTTTCAGCAATGAAATTAATATAAACAAAATATCCACCTACTATAGCAACTACAAGTATAAAACATATTAATAGTTTCTTTTTATTACTCATTCTTTTTTTATTTTTATTCTTGCTCATTATTTTCTCCTTCCACTCTATCTAATCTTCCAGAATTATCTTCATTCTTTATTAGATCATATAGAATTATATCATTAGATATTTCAATCTTTTTAGAAGTTATTTCATTATTTTTTGTTATAGTATCTCTATCTATTACAGCATTTGTATTAATTACTTTGTATTCATCTTTTTGACTATTATAATAGATATCATTATTTACCCAGTTACCATTAGGGAATGGAACTACGTTATTATCTAAACTCATTATATCATTTCCTAATGCATACTTTGGTTTTAAACCTAACATATTAGAAAGTGTTGGCATAACATCTATCATACCCATTGCAGTGTCAACTGTTTTATTATATTTTTTATCTTTAGTCCAAATAATTAATGGAACAGATCTATTTATTTCATAATCAAAATAATCTACATCTTTATAATTAGGATCGTCTTTATCTAAAGTCTTATCAGTTTCTTTATCATAATTGTTTAATCTAACATAATCTTTACTTGGCAATTTTGCATCATGATCACCATATATAACAACTACTGTATTATCAAGTAATCCTTCTTCATCTAGTCCTTTAAGTAAATCATCAATAGCACTATCAGCATAATGTACTGATTTAAAGTAATTACCTAATTTAGTACCTTCCATATATGGATAAGTTTTTCCATCTTCTTTTATATCTACATCAAATTCACCATATTTATCTACTGCATCAAATGGAGTGTGGTTACTAAGCATTATTAATGTAGCCATAAATTTACCATTCTTATCTTTTTCTTTCTTTAATATTGGTGTTAATTGTTTGAAGAATTCTTTATCTGATAATCCTAAACCAATAGTATTATCTTCATTTACTTCAAATGAATTTTTACTATAGAAAGTATTATAACCTAATGATTTATGGAAATTATTTCTATTCCAGAACTCACCATTATTCGCATGGAATGAAATAGTATTATATCCTTTTTGCTCTTTTAATAATTTTTGGAATGATTCATATTCTCTATTCCAATAACTAACTGCAACCGCACCATTTGTTACTGGAAGAAGTGATGTTGAAAAAGTAAATTCACTATCAGAAGATGTTCCAGAACTTGCTTCTGCATAGAAATTACTGAAATATATACCTTCATCTTTTAATCTATTTAATGTAGGAGCAACCTCTTTACCATTAAATGATTGTCTAACAGCTGCATTTTGTACACTTTCAGCATGTATTACTATTACATTTCTTCCTTCAAATTCATTTGTAAATTCATTTTTCTTTAATTCGATTGTATTATTATCATAATATTCTCTAAATTGTTTAGCTGCATTATCATAACCAAATAGTGTATTAAACTTAGCATCTAAACTCTTAAATAAGTCATTTAATTGATATGTATAAACACCAAACTTAGTAACTAAGAATTCTCTATTCCATTGTTTTGATAATCTACTAAATTCTACTGATGTTACTGTCATAAAGAATAATGCATATACAACTATACCTGAAACTAAAGTTCCAGTGAATCTTTTCTTTCTATTTTCTTTAGGTCCCGCAAATTCATAATACTTTGCTTTCTTTAAATAATGATGGAAACCTAACATAAATATTAATTGCCATAAAAATATAAAGTCTTTAAATTGTAGTACGTTTTTAACAACTGCATCCCCTACATCAACAACTGTTAGAGATACCGCAATCAATGAAAATGATGCGAATGACATATAGTATGTATAATATAGTGAATTAACAATACATATTAATGTAAATACAAAAGATACTACCATTAAATATGTAAATTGCTTCTTTGTTTTAAATAAATAAACAAATGAACCAAATAACAAAATAATTGCTAAATCCGCTAAAAGTGGTTTTATAGCAAAATAATTATGCACAGTAAAAAATCTAAGCAACGTAGCATTTACCAAGTTACTTAATATAAACGCTATAAATTGCCTATTTGTGTTCGCATATTCTTTATAATTAAAATTAACAATTTTTTCTTTTATTTTATTAAACTTACTCTTTAGTTTGCTCATCTTTCTTACTCCTTATATACCATATTAAATTATACCACTTTTATGACTATTAATCTATGACTTTACACTACTTTAATATTTTTTAATTTTTTTCTCTTCTTCTTTTTCTTCTATTGAATTTATAATCATTCCTATAACAAATATTTGAGATATTAAATATACCCAAAGCATTAATACAACTAAATTAGATGCACTTCCATAATAATCATTATAAGAAGCATAATGTGTTACATAGAACGAATAAATAAATGTTATTAATATCCACGCAATTGTAGTAAAAGTTGCTCCTTTATTAACACTCTTACTACTTATCTTTTTATTAGGTGTCATTGTATATATTAATTTTATAGTAAAGAATATTACAAAGAGCGCAATTGGCCACCTAATCAAATCTATTGATTTTAATATGTTTTTACTTATAAAACTTATCTCCGGTATCTTATCAATAATTTCTAATATTTTACCTCCTAGTATTAATATAATTATTATAAATATAAATAATAATATTAATAATACAGTTATTATTATTGATCTAATAATTTCTTGCATTGGATTACTTGAAACTTCATATATATTATTTGCAGCCATTATTATAGCTTTAGTAGCACGTGACGCTAGATAAAGTGCAGATAATACTAAAAGTACTACACTTATATCTAATGCTTTACCTGAAAATAAAGGTATTATTAATTTACTTGTACTAGCAGGTAAACTTAAAGTAATAAATTCTGCGATTGAATCAAAAGAAAGTGAAAATGCTGATGCGATTACTCCAAATATTAATATTATTGGTATACTTGAAAGCAACAAAAAGAAAGACAGATGTCCTGGTAAAACGGACATTACTGGCTTTCTCATTATTTCAACTGTCTTTTTAAATAAATCTCTGTATTTATTACTTATTTTATTCATGTGCTAATCACCCATTTTATTTTTTTTCAGTATTTACCTCTTTATTTGTTTTAACTTCTAATACAGCTTCGTTTATAGCATCATCAATAGTCTTAATATCATCAACTATCATACTATAACCTAAAGTTGCTCCAAAATTATAAGGTAATGATTTAAACTCTTTATTTAACTTTCTCATATATGCGATTACTTTGTTTTCTTCATAACCTATCATATATATTAAGAATTCATCACCATTAGTTCTAACTATATCACTTTGTTCTAATTGGTTATTTATTAATATATTAGCAGCGTATTTTAATACTTTATCTCCTTCTGCATGTCCATAAACATCGTTTATATGACCAATCTTATTAACATCTACAATTATTATGCATTGTGGATAAATTTTATTTTCTTGCCACTTCTCATAATTCTTATTTAAATAATGTCTATTCTTTAAAGATGTTAAACTATCTACATATTTTAATCTATCATTCTTATTAATTCTATTCTTATTATATTTTATTCTTAAATATATTAAACTTAAAATTAATAATACAAATAAACCTACTAATATATAAACAAATGTTAAATCTATTTTTTTACTGTCTTTATTTAATTTAACTTTAGCTCTTGCCATATATAAATCTTGTTGTAAACAAGAAATATAGAACTTAAATAAACCATTAAATGCTTTATTCTTGCTTGTATTTAATACCATAAAGTTATAATCTAAATCTTTTGTTCTATCATCATAAATAACTTTGTAATCATTTAATTCAGAATTTCTATAGTTATCATATAAATTATAATCTAAAACAAGTATACTATCTTCATCTATTGCATTAAATAATGAACTTGCTTTCTTAAATGTTTTAACTTTAGCACCATAGTTTTTTGATATATAACTAGCTAATTTGTTATCAACCATATCAACATTCATATCTTTAAGGTTCTTTAATGATTGAACAGATGTAGTTACGTTATTTAAATGAGTTAAAACAACTACTTTCTCATTATATGGTGAGAATGTATAATCATAATCATTTGTTAAACCATCAAAATCATAATAGTTAAATGCTAGATCTACTCTTCCTCTATTTAAATTTTTAACTAAATCTTTAACAGATCCATATTCTTTAATTTTAAAAGTAATATTCATACTCTTTGCAAAACCATCTAAGATTTCACTATTATAACCTATAAATTCATCATTTATTTTTGATTCATATGGTAAATTCTTAACATAACCATATGTATATTCTTTACCTTGGAAATTAGCAATTGTTTCATCATCTATTTCTTTTTCATTAAAGTAAAGTGTTAATAATCTTTGATTATAAGATTTTTCTAAATTTTCTTTACTCCATCTAATGTAATATTTTCTAATAATATTATTTAAAGTTTTTTCATCACCTTTAATATTTAAAACAAAATTACTAGATAATTCTGAAACATTATGAACTACATAATAGTTATTAGAAAAAATTTCATTTATATATATTGTCTTTGGAATAATTGCATATAAAACGTCATTATTATTTAAAGCAGATACTATTGAATCTATATTATTATATGAATTATATATAATTTGATCAGAGTCTTCAAAAGCAGCTTTAACTTTATTCAAATCTGTTTCCAAAGTTCCAATAGTAACACCTTTTAAATCAGCAATCTTTTTAACTTCTTCATTATCCTTACTTACTAAAACATAATTATCTGTATAGAATAATAATTCTGATTTATCTAGTGAAGTATTATTAGTCAACTCAAACGAATACTTTGCTTTGGGTTCTCCTGATGTCTTATATGGAATCATGTTAAATTCTATTTCAGTTTCTTTTGTAAAATCATTTAAGAAATCAAAGAATACTCCATCGCCTTCTTCTCCAAAAATAGGAATATCATTTAAAACAGATACATCTACTATTCTTGATTTATTCTTTTCAATCCATCTTTTTTCTAATAAAGAGAATACACCATTTTTATTATTGCTTTTATTAACTAAAACACCAAAAGCGATAATTATCGCTAATAATATTAATGGAATAATTATTAACGCTACTCTCTTTTTATTAACATTTTTCTTTTTCTTCATAGTTTCACCTATCTAATCCAAACTATACCTTTAGAGGTATTCTTTTTTGAACCCATATTAGGGAACGAATGATCTTTTTCATCTCTACCTTTTTTATCAACCATATATTCAATATCATAGAAATTTTTAACTTCATCTGAAATTACTTCTAAAGTAGAATTTCCAATGTTTTTAGCGTCATCTACGCTAGCATCTTTATTAACATAGTAAATAACATCAATTCTTTTTCCTTTAACTTCGATTTTAGCATCTACAACTTTATCACTTTCTTTGATTTTCTTTACTATTTTATTTTGTTCTTCTTTACCAAATTTTATTTTTTTAATACCATCTAATCTATCTCCATACTTAGATGCACTACCAGGTAAAACCATTTTAATACCAAATATAATAACAATTAAAAGTAATACACTTGCGCATACATATCCTATTTTTAATTTTTTTCTTCTTCTTTTTACTGGTTTCTTATTCTCGTTCATAATCTAAACTCCTTTAACTATTTAATTATACTATTTATTTTATAAAAAAACAATAATCGCAAATGATTATTATTTTAATTGTAAAATCAATGTTGAAAATTTTTTATTAAGCTGCATTAGTTAAAACCATAGCTGGTGCATTAACATTTCCTTTTGAACTAAAATTTATTATATTTGCTTGTTCAGCCTCTGTTCTAACATCGCTTCTTTGTTTACCAGATTCAGTTTTAACTTCTTCTGGAATATTTATATTTAATACTTCAACATCTGGATTTGTAGTAACTGGTGTTGCTGGAGCTGGTACTTGATCTACTGCTGGCATTACTGGAGCAGCTTCTGCTACAGGTGCAACAGGTACTTCAGGAGCTACTGGAACTGGAGCAACTGGAGTTTCAACTACTGGAGCAACTGGTTCTAATGCTGGAGCAATTTGAACAGGTGCTACAGGAGCAGCTTCTGCTACAGGTGCAACTGGTTCTACTGGAACTACTGGAACTACTGGAGTTTCAGGTACAGATTGCACTGGAGTTTCTACTACATTATCATTTATTTTTATATCAGGTTGAATATCTAATTCTTGTGTTTCTTCAGCAGGTGCTTCTGGGGCTGCTGGTTCAACATTATTTAATAAAGAATCTATAGATATTAAATCACTTGGTTCTTCTACTGCTGCTGGTGCTTCAACTGCAGGTTCTACAACAGGTACTTCTGGAACTGGAGCAACTGGAGTTTCTACTACTGGAGCAACTTGAGCAGGTGCTACAGGAGCAGTTTCTGCTACTGGAACTTCTGAATCTATTGTTTCTCCTTCTATTATTGGTTCTGGTTCTATATTAATAGTTGGTTCAGTAGTTTCTGCTGCTGGGGCAGCTTCTTCAACCACTGGTTTTTCAACAGTTTCTTCTGGAAGTTTTATTTCTCCAAGATTTATTTCTGGTACTACTTCTGCAGCTGGTTCTTCAACTACTGGAGTTTCAATAACTGGTTCATTTTCTACTTTATCTTCTTTTATTAAATCTTCTGGTACTTCAATGGTATTTGATTCTTCTTTTACTTCTGGTGCTTGAACAGTTTCTTCTTTTACTTCATCAGTCTTCTTAACTTGTTCTTTAATAAGACCGATAATTTCATCTAATTTTTTATCAATATCTTCAACTACACTAATTTTTTCATTAAGTTGATTTAATACTTTTACACTTTCACTAGTATTATCTACTCCATCATTTATTCCTGATAATGAAGGATTTTGAAATGTGTTTAAATTATTATCCATACTATTCACCACCTTTAGCCATATAATCTATCGCACTCTTAACTTTATCCCATTCAGTTGTGTCATCGATAGAATCAAAATAATAAATACCATTTTCAACTCTTAATCTTGAAACATAATCCTTAACATTGTTATTTTCATCTTTTTGATTAAATGTATAAACAATGTAATCTTTATTAATATCTTTTAATTTAAATACTGTTACTATATCTGCTATAGCCTTTTGACCTTGCGGATTAGTGATTGTCACTTTTCTATCCATGCTAGTCCTCCCTTATTATACATTAAATAGTATAACATTATTTTATTCAATTTACAATATTTTTTATAAAAAAAGTTCTTACTCAGCTAAGTAAGAACCTCTATGTTTTATTCCATCTTTTTCCGTTTCTATTATAAATAGAATTTTATTATCTATTTCATAATAATCTACTATTCTTCTATTATTTAATTCTTTTATTATATTTCCTTTTAAATCTATTAAAAGAATGTCATTACCCTCATCTAATATAATCAATTTATTTAAATCTTTATCATTAAAAATATCATCTTTAGAATTTATTTTATAAATATATTTTTTATCATTATTAAAACTCTTAAATACAATTTGTTTACCTTCTTTATAAAAAATAGTATTTTTAAAATAAGATAGATAATCTTTAGAAGAATACTTTTCACTAAAATCACTACTTATTATAGTATTATCATAATAATAGTAATCTTTTTTGTTTATCCTAATTCTTTTTGTATCATATTTCTTTTTAGTATTTAGATTATACATTATAAATTCTTTGTTAGTTTTGCCTTTTTTTATTTTTTGATTATAAATAACTATTTGTTTTTTTGATTTTAATAATTCTTTATTATTAGAATCAATTAAATAATAATTATTATTCTTTTTAATAGTCTTATATTTATTATAAAAAATAATATCGTTATTTTTATTATTAATAAATAATTTTTCTACTTTATTTTTATTTTTAATTTTTTTTCTTAAACCTGTTTTATATATTCTATATATTTTATTATTATTTTTTATATATATTTTATTTTTTATAGTATAGTTATCAAAACCATCACCTATAATTTTACCTATTCTAACAAAGAAAGTATAATACTTATTATCTTTATTAACTATTAAATAATCTGTTATATAATTACTTTTTATTTCTTCTTTTACATATGTATTATTATATATTATTTTACCTTTTTTATCAGTTAGATAATAATTATTAATATTAACAAGTTTTCCATTATTATATGTTTTTACAGAATATACATCCTCAAATAATATTTTATTATCTAAATTAATAATATTGTCATCTACTTTAACTAAATAATTATTGACAGGTGCGATCATATTACCATCTATTATTTCTTCGTAATCAGAATTATATAAATGATACTTTGTGTCTTTTGTTATAAAATAATTCTTAGATACGTCCTCTATATTTATTCTTTTATTATCCTCTATTTTATAAAGTTTGTTTCCTGATAAATCAAACACATCATATTCATATAAATTATCTTCATAATTATAAGTACATATATATTTAGAACCCTCTTTATAAAGAATATCATCATATTTTTCTTTTATTACTCTTTTTACTAATGATATACCATCTTTATTTCTATTTTCGTTAATACCATTAACTACTACAAATAATATGATTAAAAGCACTACAAAAATAATTGATACTATCAATTTTTTTATGTATTCCTTCATATTATCCCCTCCATTATATATGCATCATTTTATATGTAAAATATATAGTTAATGCGATTACTATTAATAAACCTAAATAAATAAAAATTCTTTTATTATTCATACTATCTCCTACTTTAAATCTATATCAATTGAAACTGGACAATGATCAGAACCCATTACTTCATCATATATAGTTGGATTCTTTACTTTATTAATTATATCTTTTGATACTACAAAATAGTCTAATCTCCAACCTACATTATTTTCTCTTGCGTGACCCATATATGACCACCAAGAATATTGTACTTTATCAGGATTATAATATCTATATGTATCTATAAAACCTGCATTTAATAATTCAGTAAATTTACCTCTTTCTTCATAAGTAAATCCTGCGTTACCTATATTAGATTTAGGATTTCTAATATCTATTTCTTCATGTGCGACATTTAGATCTCCACACATAACAACTGGTTTATTCTTTTCTAATTCTTTTAAATAATTTCTTAGATCATCTTCCCAAACCATTCTATAATCTAATCTACTTAAATCTCTTTTAGCATTAGGTACATACTGTGTAACAAAATAGAAATCATTAAACTCTAAAGTAATAACTCTTCCTTCATGATCATGTTCATCTATTCCTAAACCAAATGTTACATTTAATGGTTTAACTTTTGTATAAATAAGTGTACCAGAATAACCTTTTCTCTCAGCTGGATTTAAAATCATTTCATATCCTTCTGGATTATATTCAAATTGATCTGGTAATACTTTTGATTCTTGAATAGCAAATACATCTGCATTTATTTCTTTAAAAAAATCATCAAATCCTTTTTTTAAACACGCTCTAAAACCAGCGACATTCCATGATACTAACTTCATAATAATACTCCTTTTTTATATTTTATCATACTAATTAAATGGTTTAAATATCTTAACAAAGTTTTCTACTTGTTTTAATGCATCCATCGCAGAAGTTGTTATTCCACCTGAATAACCCGCACCTTCTCCAACCGGATAAATACCCTTTATATTACTTTCTCCATTCTCATCTCTAAGAATAGTTATTGGTGAACTTGTTCTAGATTCTATTCCTAAAAGAACACCTTCATCAAAACAAGATATTTGTTTTTTAAAGTTGGGCATTGCTTCTTTAATTGATTCAGATATATATTCTGGTAATAAATCATTTAGATTACTTGATTCATATTCTCCTTTAGTATTTATAAAATCAAAACTAGTACTTAATTTATTATTTTTAAAATCTTTATATTTTTGAACAGGTATTTTAACATTTCCTAGTTTATAAGCCTTTTCTTCTAATTCTCTTTGGAATTTTACTCCATCAAATAAATCTTCACCAAAATCTTTTGGAGTAACTGATACAACTAACGCGCTATTTGCGATACCAGAATCTCTTAAATAATTACTCATACCATTTATCGCAAGTCTTCCTTTTTCAGAAGAAGCATTAACTACATATCCACCTGGACACATACAAAATGAATATACTCCTCTTCCCATCTTAGTATTATATGTTAGTTTATAAGAAGCAGGTCCTAATTTATCATAATAATCTTTATATAAACATTTATTTATATTTTCTTGTTTATGTTCTATTCTAACTCCAACCGCAAACGGTTTAGATTTCATATCTAGTCCTTTTTCATAAAGCATTTGATATGTATCTCTAGCGCTATGACCTATTCCTAAAAAGATATTATTTGTTTTTATTTCTTCCTTATCGTTAACAATAATACCTTCTAATTTATTATCTTTTATAATTAGATCAGTTAATTTAGTACTATATCTAAATTCACCGCCCATATCTATTATTTTATTTCTTAAATTAATTACTACTTCTCTAAGTTTATCTGTACCTATATGAGGTTTATAATCATATAATATTTCTTCTGGAGCACCACACTCTACAAAAATTTCAAATACTTTTTTCATTCTATAATATTTATCTTTAACTAGAGTATTTAGTTTACCATCAGAAAAAGTACCTGCGCCACCTTCACCAAATTGTACATTTGATTCAGTATTAAGATTATTATCTTCCCAAAACTTTTCAACAGTTTTTACTCTCTCTTCAATCTTTTCTCCTCTTTCTATTAATAATGGTTTATACCCATATTTAGAAAGCATATATCCTAAGAATAATCCTGATGGACCAGTACCTATTATAACTGGTCTATTATTTAATTTAGTTGTTCCAGTTACTTCTAATTTATAATCTTCTCTTGGTGTTTTAATTATATTTTTATTTCTTCTTAATACTTTTTCTTCGTTGTTAATTGATACATCAAAAGTATAAACATACTTTATATCTTTTCTTGCGTCAATAGATTTTTTCACTATTTTAAAATCTAATATTTTTTCTTTTAATTCTTTTTCTAATTTTTTAATAATAGTTTCTTTGTTATCACTAAGAACATCTATTTTTATATTACTAATTCTTATCATATATTTGCTCCTGCGATATAACCTGTGATAAAACATAGTGTTAAATTATATCCACCACATTCTCCATCTAAATCAAGTACTTCACCAGTTACATATAAATCTTTTACTAGTTTAGATTCCATAGTCTTAGTATTTATTTCAGATAATACTACTCCACCTGCGGTAACTTGAGATTGGTCAAATGATTTAGTACCTGTTATATTTACTCTATAATTAAATAGATTATTAATTAAGTCTTCTTTTTGTTTACTAGTAATATCTTTCCAATAATCTGTTTCTTTTATATTAGATAATTTTAATAACACTTTAACTAGTTTATAATTTAGTATACCTTCTAATCTTTCAAATATAGTATTAGATGATCCTTCCATAAACAAAGTAAAACTTTTTATATCTATTGGCATAAAATTAACTAATACATATTTATTATCTATTCCATCTCTTAAATAAGAACTTAAGTTAAATGTACATATTCCACTAATTCCATAATCTGTAAATTGTAGTTCACCTTGTTCTTCTTTTATCTTTTTATCTTTATCAAATAATGATAAATTAACTTCTGATCTAATACCAGATAATTCTTTTAAGAATTTATTGTCAGAAGTTATTTGTACTAAACTAGGACTTAATTTAGTTATTGTATGACCAAATGATTTTAATAGATCATAACCCATTCCATCTGATCCAGTTTTAGGGTATGCTTTTCCACCAGTAGAAATAATTATCTTATCAAATTCTAATGCATTATTTACTATAAACTTATTATCTTTCTTTTCTATTTTTTCTACTAAATATTCTGTTTTTATATTTACATTTAACTCTTTTAATTTTGATAATAATAAATCTTTAACAGAACTAGCTTGATTAGAATATGGGTAATAATAACCATTTTTAACTTTAGGAAATAATCCTAATTCTATAAAGAAGTTATCTAATTCTTCTATATTTTCCATAGTTATTATTTCCTCAATTAATTCTTTATTATTTGAATGAAATTTATCAAGTGTCATAACACTATTAAAATAATTACATCTTCCATTACCTGTTAGAAGTAATTTTTTTAATAAAATATTATTTCTTTCTAGTATAGTTACTTCATTATTTTTAGATGCGTATATAGCAGATATAACACCGCTATAACCTCCACCTATTATTCCTACTTTACTCATAAAAAATGCCCCATTTCCATAAATATTATAACATAAAAAAAGAGATTTAATCTCTTCTTCTTCCACTAAATATATAAACTAATCTTAGAATTTGTAAAACACTAGAAAATAAACCCGCAACATATGTAAAGGCAGCTGCTCTAAGCATTGATTTAGTTCCTTTTTGTTCATGTTCATCTACTAGTCCCATTTCTAATATTACTTTATTAGCTCTTTTACTAGCATTAAATTCACAAGGAAGTGTTACTAATTGGAATACAATAGCTAGTGATATTAATACTATACCTATCCAGAATAAATTAGTTAATGACGCAAGTAAACTTATTACAATAGCAATATAACCAACTGTATTACCAATATTAACTACTGGTACTAAAGAATTTCTTACTTTTATAGGACCATATCCATCTTTATATTGAAGTGCATGTCCACATTCATGAGCCGCTACTGCAGTAGATGCGATAGATGTTCCTTCATAAATATCAGTTGATAAATTAACAGTTTTATTTCTATCATTATAATGATCTGTTAAATTACCTGGAACTTCATTTACAGTAACAACTTTATCTAGACCATGTTCTTTTAATATTTTTTCTGCAACTTCTTTACCAGTTAATTCATTATCTATATCTATCTTTTTATAATGACTATATTTAATTGATAAAATTGCTTGAGCAAGTCCTGTTATCGCTAAAGCAAGTAATATAAAAATCATATCCATACTATTTTAGTTCCTTCCCTTGTATCTTTTATTTGAACTCCTAGGTCTTCAATTTGTTTTCTTATTTCATCAGCTTTTTCATAGTTCTTTTGTTCTTTATATTTATTTCTTTCTTCAATTAGGTTGTTTACTTTTTCTTCTAAATCTTTATCTATATCTACTTTTAATAAATCAAGTGATAATACTTTATCAAAATTATCTATTAACTTTAATTTAGTATCGTTTCCTATATCTGCTTTTAATACATCATATAATACTGTTATAGCATTCGCAGTATTTAAATTATCACTAATAGATTCTTTAAATAAATCATTATATTTATTAAAATCTTCTTCAGAATATTTTCCATCCGATTCAATAAATAGAGTTTTATTCTTTAATTTATTTAGTGTATCTTCATTTTGTTTTAATGCTTCATACGAAAATACTAATTGTTTTTTATAGTGAGAATTTAAGCACATAAATCTATATGCAAGTGGATTATAACCATCTTCTTTTAATTTGGTTACTGTAAGAATAGCTCCCGCACTCTTACTCATTTTACCTGTTTCATCTAATAGGTGTTCATTATGGAACCAATAGTTACACCATTTATGACCTAAATATCCTTCACTTTGCGCAATTTCATTTGTATGATGCGGGAATATATTGTCAACTCCTCCACCATGAATATCTAAGTATTCTCCTAAATACTTTATGGATATACCAGTACATTCAATATGCCAACCTGGATATCCTTTTCCAAAAGGTGAATCCCATTGTAATTCATGATTTTCAAATTTAGAAGTAGTAAACCATAAAACAAAGTCATTTTGATTATGTTTATTACTATCTTCTTCTACACCTTCTCTGACACCCACAACCATTTCATCTTCTTTATGATTAGTAAGTGCATAATAATCATCTAATTTAGTTGTATCAAAATATACATTTCCACCTGATTCATATGCATAACCTTTTTTTAATAATTCAGTTATTATTTTTATGTATTCATCTATATTTTCAGTCGCAGGTGAAACTATTTCTGGTCTTTTACAATTTAATAAATCAAAATCCTTAAAAAAGGCATCTGTATAAAATTTAGCAATTTCCATTGCAGTCTTATGTTCTTTTCTAACTGCTTTAAGCATTTTGTCTTCTCCAGAATCAGAATCAGAAGTTAAATGACCAACATCTGTTATATTCATACATCTAGTCACTTCATATCCTAAGTATCTTAATGTTTTATCTAATATATCATGTCCAATATAGTTTCTCATATTACCTATATGAGCATAACTATAAACAGTTGGTCCACAAGTATATAATTTTACTTTTCCTTCTTCATTAGGAATGAATTCCTCAACTTGTCTTGTTAATGTATTATATAATTTCATAATATCACCCTTCTTATAAATTATATCATAAAAAGGCATACAAGTATGCCTCTAAATAAATATTTTATCTATTAATTTTCTATCTAATTCTTTTCTTATATTTCTATTTAATTTTCTAGCGCCATAATTATTAAAATCACTTTTCTCTTTAATATATTTTATTTCTGATAAATCTAATGTTAAATTACATTTATGCTTTTTATTATATTTGTTTAATTCGCTAAATATAATTCTATTAATATCAGTTTCATTTAAAGAATTAAACTCTAATACATCATCTATTCTATTTAAAAATTCTTTTGAAAAAAAGTCTGTACTTTTTTTATTATTATTAAAACCTACTTTATCTTTTTTAGTTAATGCATTAGTAGTCATAATTATTAAAACATTATCAAATCTAATCTTATTACCTTTATTATCGGAGCAGTATCCTTCATCTAATATATTTAAAAAGAAATTAATAATAGATGGATGTGCTTTTTCGATTTCATCTAATATTAAAACTGAATATGGATTATTTCTAATTTCCTCTAATACATTTTTATCATCATCATATCCTACATATCCAGATGGAGAACCTATTAATTTATTTATACTTTCTTTTAAAGTAAATTCATTCATATCTATTTTAATTGTTTTATTAGATAGTAAAGATGCATACTTTTTAGATAATAATGTTTTACCAACACCTGTGCTTCCACTAAATAAAAGTGAATAACTTTTATTAGGTTCTTTTATACCTAACTTTATCTTTTTTGTAATCTCAACTAAATTATCAATAATATTATCTTGTCCAATAATAGAACTTTTTAGTTTAGTTTCTATTAGTTTTATGCTTCTAAACAAATCATTTTCGTTTGATATAATCGGTATACCTGTAATTCTACTAATCACTTCTCTAACATCATTAGATGTAACTTTTTTTATTTTTTTCTTTTTTAATAATTCTATTTCTAACTTATCTTTTTTGTTTAATAAAGAAAGTTCTTTTTCTTTATACTGACACGCAAGTTTATAATCTTCTTTTTTAATAGAATTATCTTTTTTCTTTTTAATATTATCTATATCTTTAGTTAATTTTAATATTTCTTTTTCTTCTTTTATTTCTTTTAGAGAAACTTTAGAAGATACTTCATCTAGTATATCAATTGATCTATCTGGTTCATATCTATCATAAATATATTTACTTGATAAATTAATAATTTCATCTATTATTTTATCTTCTATAATTACTCCATGATAACTTTCATATATTTCTTTTAAATTTATTAATATATTTTTTAAATTCTTTTTATTTGGTTCTTCTACTAATATTTTTTGAAACCTTCTATCAAGTGCTTTATCTTTTTCTATATATTTATTATATTCCGTTATAGTTGTTGAACCTATTATTCTTACCTTTCCTCTTGCGAGAAATGGTTTTAATATATTAGATGCATCTACTGCCCCTTCTGCTCCTCCTGCGCCCACTATTGTATGTATTTCATCTATAAATAGAATTATATCTTCATTATCAGTTATTTCATTTATTATCTTTTTTAATTTTTCTTCAAATTCACCTCTATATTTAGTTCCAGATATTAAAGATCCCATATCTAATGATATAATCCTTTTATTTAGCAAATTGTTAGGTACATCTAAATCTACTATTCTTCTAGCAAGATTTTCTACTATAGCGGTCTTCCCTACCCCTGCATTACCTACAAGTACTGGATTGTTTTTAGTTCTTCTACAAAGTACCTCAATTAATCTATTAGTTTCATCTTCTCTACCAAAAACAGGATCTATATTATTCTTTTTTACTTCTTTATTTATATCAATACCTATTTCATCAATTAATAGTTTTTTACTTCTTTTTCTTTTTACATTATTACTTATATCATAATATATTTTTTCTAAATCTATATTCATGCCAAGTAATAATCTATACGCAACTCCTTCTCCTTCATTTAGTATAGATAAAAATAAATTAGTAATTGTTATTTCTTCATTTGTTTCCTTAGAATCTATTACTACTCTTTCTAGTACTCTTTTTAAAAGTGGTGTATATAAAAACCAATCATTATTTTCTTTTCCTGTACCTACTATTTTTATTAGTTCTTCTTTAAAAGATTTATATGTTAAATTATATTTTTTTAATTTCTTAGTCAAATCATTATTTAAATATAATATTCCGAGTAATAAATGTTCACTCCCTACAAATGGATGTTTTAATTTATTCATCTCTTCTTTTGCGATAGTTAATGCTTTTCTAGATTCTTCACTAAACTTACCAAACATAGTATTCCTCCCTAATACATCTTATGATTGTTATGGTAGTTTTAAGAAAAAATATTCAAAAAAAATATTAACTAACTAGTTAATATTTTTGTAATGGTTATATTTTTTTTCATATGTTTTTAATAGTTCTTCATCAAATGGTACTTTTCTCTCATTAAATCTCTTTATTAGCTCATCTAATTTAAACTTTAATATTTTTTGTAAATCTTCAGGATACTTCATTAATCTTTTATGATATTCATATTCTGATTTATCAAGTACTTTATATGTATTATCTGGAAATACCCTTAAATCTAAATCATAATCTATAAACTTAATAGTTTTACCATCAATAACTACAGGAGATGCGATATTACAGTAATAGTAAACACCTTTTTTCTTTAACTGCGCAACTACGTTATACCAGTTATTTTTAAAATAAAATAATATAGCAGTTTCTTTTGTATACCAACTCTTACCAAATATTTTAGTTACTTTAGTATTTCTATTACCAAAAACATAATAATCATCAGTTTCGTCTAAAAGTATTGCTTCATCCCAAGTTTTATAAAGCTTACCATTATGTTTATAACCATGTATATTATACTTTTCACCTTTCTTCATATTTTACTTCCTCATTCCTTTTAGTATTATACTCCATTTTAGTAATAAAAAAAAGGAAAATTTCTTTTCCTTAACAATTATTAATAATTATATTAATGGTTTTTTATTAGTCATTCTACCATTTTCATCTATATATGTAGTATTTGAACTTTTGCTTAATTCTTCTTTTCCTAAATCTCTTATTCTTTGAACCATACTGTCTGATTCAACTGCGTATTCTTTACTAAAATCTTCTACAGGTGGTGTATAGTTATCATTTAATAATCTTTGTAGTTCACTACACACAAATTCATACCCTTCAATTTTATTCCATTGCCGCAAGTACTGAAGTTTTACTCTTGCAGTCTTTAATAGCCTCACTAAATTTAGTTTTAGCTGCTTCTTTAGCTTCCTCTGTTTTCGCTACAGTATATTCTGATAAAAATGCTTTAATTTTCTCCTTTAGTGGATATTCTAATGATTCATTTGGATCCTTTGGTCTAACTCCATTAATTCCATCCCATAATTCATCTGATTGTGAGTTTGTTGTTTCAACTATTTCTTTCTTTTCTTCCATGCTATTACCTCCTTATTTTAGTATTTCTATAGCTTTTTGTAGTTGGTTATCATTTTCTCTTATTGGATTATTTTTAAAATCTTCACTTAATTCTATTTCTACGTCTGGTTTAACACCTTTATCATTTATACTATTACCTTTACTTGTTAACCATTCTTGAATAGTATATTTGATTAATGTACCATTACTTAAATCTTTTGGTTCTTGAACAGTACCTTTACCATAAGTAGTTACACCTACTAATGTAGCGTGATATTGTTCTTGCATAGCTGATGCCATTATTTCTGATGCAGATGCACTATTTTCATCAACTAGAACTACTATTTTATAATTCTTTGTTTTATTATTTACTGAAGTATAAGGAGTAGTTCCTTTTCTTGTTTTCATTTGATATATTACTGTTTTACTATCCACAAATTCACTAATCATATTAGTAACAGTAGATAAATATCCACCAGAGTTTCCTCTTAAATCTATTATCAAGCTTTTCATACCTTGACCTTCTAAATTATTAATTGCGTCAACAAATTGTGTATAAGTTCTTTCACCAAAAATAGTAACTGATATATATCCTACATTATCCTCTAACATTTCTGAACTTACTGATAATAAATCAACTATATCTTTTTGTACTTTAATTGTTACTTCTTCACCATCTCTTTTAATAACAATAGTTGAAGTATCTTTACTTTTACTTCTTAAAGTTTTAGCTATTTCAGTTGGTGTTTTTCCTTCTGTACTTTTACCATCAATACTAACAAATATATCGCCTTGTTTTAAACCTGCTTTTTCAGCTGGAGAACCATCAAACACCTTATTAACCATTACTTCTTTTTCATTTGTCTCTTTTATTTCTGCGCCTATTCCATAATATGTTCCTGAAAGTTCATCTTCAAATTCTTTTTTAGCTTCTTTATCAAAGAACATAGAATGCTTATCATCAAGTGATTTCATCATACCATCTATAGCGCCATTAATTAGTGTCTCATCTTTTACATCCTTATAATAGTTTTCTTTTATCGCATCATATGTTTCATATAATGCTTCATACTTAGAATCTTCATATTTTATCTTTGTTACACCTTTTTGTTTAGGCCCTAGAAAAAATGTAAATAGTGACCCTAAGAGTACACCTACTAATAAAAATAATATATATAATGCGACTCTTTTAACTTGTTTTTCTTCTTGTTTATTGCTCTTCATCTTATTATCACCATTATAATCATAACACAAAAAAAACTATTATAAAATAGTTTTTTATTTTTTAAACACATTTTTGATAGCGTCTTCACCTTCGATATACTCAGTAACTTCTTTGTTTTCTACCTTAATTAGTGTTGGACTTTTAACTTTTAAATCACTATATCCTGTTGGTTTATTATTACTATCTTTTTCTACTATAAACTTAGAATTAATCTTATCTTTACTATCTACTACATATACTTTTATCTTATCTTCTTTTCCTTCGTATATACCTTTCCAAGAAGTTAATATGTTATTTTCATCAGATTTATCATATACAAGAACATAATAAGAATCATCTGATTGTTCAAATAATTGACCTAATAAAATAGTATCGTTGTCTATATTAATTTCTTCTTTCTTTTCGTCTTCTTTCTTATCACCAAAGGTAATAGTTTTAGTTACAAATATACCTATAAATAAATAACCCGCAACTAATACAATTATTATAGTTAATAATGCGAATACAAAACTATTAACATAGTTTTCTTCTTCATTAGTCATTTGTTTCTTTTTATTCTTTTTCATTTCTTTTAAAACTTGTTTTCTATTCATATGTATCACCAATGTAATTATAACATAAAAAAATAGAAAAAAATAGATAATAATATCTATTTCATTACCGCAACTGGTGATATACTTTCTGCGACCTGCATCATTTCTTCTTTAGTTAAATTTTCTGATGATAAGTAATACGAAATACCATTAGACATAAATTCAACTGAGTTACTAGATAAAGCTCCTATTGTATCAGTTACAAATGTTGGTTCACCCATAACAGGTATATCTTCTTCATTACTATTAACTGTTTCTTGTACAAGTATAAATGGTGATTCACCTGAGAATGTAAGAATTACTCTTTCTCCTTCTTCTTTAGATACTGATTCCTCACTAGATAAATATGTACCGCTAGGTAAATACATTGGATAAATTGGATCATCTATTTTACTCATTGTTTCTTCTGTTTCTGAGTTTTTTGATTTCATGTTTTCTTTTACTTCAAAGTAACTATCATTAAATGATGCTTTTTTATCTATTTCACTAAATACTATTCTCATTTGTAAATTATTTGCTTCATCATATACTTCTACTTTTTTAAAATTAAGATTTTTATCTAGATATATTTTCTCTTTTACTAGATTCTTATTATTTGAGTACGCTATTTTAGTTTCAATAATATATCCATTTCCTTTATCTATTAGTTTCATAGTTTTATCAGAAATAATATCTTTTGTTAAAGACTCTAATAAATATATTTGAGAACTATTTTCTGGCCAATTACTTTGGAACTTATAACTCTTATTTAGTGAAGGAGTTAATACATATACACCATCATCATTCTTTAATATTATTTGTTCATGATTGTTAGATTTATTAACTAAACATACTCTATATTTATCTTTATCATTAGATGTTTCAACTTTATATTTATAAGTATTATCTCCGTTATATACTTCTAAGTCTCCTAACAAATGATAACCTTTTATACCTTTCATATTATTTTTTAAATCTTGTTTAATTGTTTTTTCAGTATATTTAGTACATCCTGTCAATAAAAATACACTTAATACTAATACTGATATTATTATTCTTTTCAAACTTTTCACCTCTTCTAAATATTTATACTAAATTATATTTAAAAATAAATTTAAATATTCATGAATAATTTTATTTTTTTTGATTATCCTAATAATATCAGTAAAGGAGGAATTATGAGAGCATTAGAAATAATTGCAGTTACCTTAATAATTATTGGTGCGATTAACTGGGGATTAATTGGATTATTTGATTTTAACTTAGTAGCATTAATATTTGGAGGAGCTGAAAGTGTTCTAACAAAAGTAGTATATATTCTTGTTGGAATATCAGGATTACTTGGAATAAAAGTATTAATAGAATTATTTGAAGATTAAAAAAAAATAGACATTAAGTCTATTTAATATTTTACATCTTCTAAATATAATCCAGTTGCGGCAGCAGTTTTAGTCGCAACTTTTTCTTTTGTTTTAAAATAAGTTTTTATATTATTTGGCTTTGTTTTTCCTAAAGATACAGATATTAAATAACCACACATTATTCTTACCATGTACTTCAAGAAACCATTACCTTTAAAAGTAAAGTAAACATAATTACCATCTTCTTTTATATAAGCATCAAATATAGTTCTTACACAGTTTTCTTTTCTATCTTGTGTAGAACAAAAAGCTGTAAAATCATGTTCTCCTATAAAATCTTTTATTTCTTCCTTTAATAGATTTATATCTAGTTTTTTACATAACTGACAAACATAGTCTTTTTCTATAGGATTATATTCACCTGTATTTACTTTATAAACATATGTCTTTTCTTTTAACATATATCTTGGATGAAAATCATCATCTACTTCTAATGCATCTATAACATGAATAGTATCAGGTAATAAACTATTCATTGCGCGTTTTAATTTATATGGAGTAATATTAACACCTATATCACATGATCCAACTTGTTTATAAGCAGATACTCCTTTATCCGTTCTACCTGAAGAAGTAAATTTAGTACTTAAACCATTATTAATACTTTTTAGAGCTTCTTCTATTTTACCTTGAATAGTATTACTAATTCCTTTTTGTTTTTGATATCCATTAAATTTAGAACCATCATAACTAAAAGTAATTTTATATCTCATAAAATCATCTCATTTCCCTATATATAGATTTTATTAATTCATTTATTGAATCTACATTATCTATATTTATATTCTTTTTTCTTAATTCATTTATTAGAGTTACAATATTTGGTATTCTTATTTGTTTACTTTTTAATAAATCTAAGTTTTTATATACATCATATTTATTACCAAATAATAACACTTCACCCTCATCTATAATAATAACTTCATCTATAAATTCATAAATATAATCTATATTGGCAGTTACTATAAATATAGTTTTATTAAAAAACTTTTTTAATTTAATTAAAAGCTTTAATATTTTTTCCTTTGTTTTATTATCAAAAGAATCAAACATTTCATCTATTATAATATTATCAGGATTATATAAAAGTACAGATGCGATCAATACTTTTGATAGTTCACTTTCACTTATATCATATAAATCCATATCTAAGATATTAGGATTTATTTCAAGCATTTTTATTATTTCATCTTTTCTTTCTTCTAGTTCTCCTAATCTATAATTATATTCTTTTACATATACTTCTATTTGATCTAATACATTATTTGATTTAATTATATCTAAATTAACTATTCCTGTTTTTTTAGTTGGTTCAAAGTTTTTAACAAAAGTAGATTTACCTGAACCACTATTTCCTACTACACCAATAATTTTATTACTATTAAAAAAATCTTTTATCAGCATAAGTCACCTACTAACTTATCTAAATCATCATATAGCTCATTTACTAAACCATATAATTTTAATTTATCAGATACTTCTATTTCCCAAGGATATTTTAATCCTTCTTTATTTAAATCTACATTTCTTATTAGATCATGATATGTTCCATCAAAAAATATATTTGAATATTTTATTAATAGAATTCTATCAGAATATTTTAATTCTTCCATATTATTAGTAGTAGTAAGAATAGTTACTTTATTCTTTTTTGAATATTTAGATATATACTCCAATAACTCTTTTCTTTTATCTCTATCAAGTTTTGAAAAAGCGTTATCAAGAACAATTATTTTAGGTTCTTTTATAATAGCTTTAATCAACGCAATTATTTGATTTTCAGCATATGATAGATTTTGTACAGGCATTTTTTCTAAATATAATAAATTAAATTCATCTAGCATCTTTTTGACTTTATTTATCTCAAATACTGATACATTCTTTTTATCTTGTAGTATTTCTTCTATTACAGTTTTTGAATAAAACTCATTATAAGAATTAATAACTGATATCATTTTAGATATTTCTTCGGCGTTAAATTTATTAACTTGAATATTATTAATTTTAATATTTAAATTATCTATTATTTGACCACTAAGTAATTTAATTAAAGTAGTTTTACCAGAAGAATTTTCACCAATAACAGTTACGAAACTGCCTTCTTCTATTTCAAGGTTAATATTATGAAAAAGCATTTTATTTTTGTTTTTATATACATTATTAGATGCCTCTATTATATTCATACTACTCACCTCTAAACAAGTTTATATTATACTTTATAATTAAAAAAAAAGAAATTACTTTTTAATAATTTCTTTTAATTTATACTGCTTTGTTTTACTTTTATACGTTCATCAAATAGTTTACCAAGTTCTTTTAATAGAGCTTTATCTTCTACTGGAGTAAGAACTGTTTTTCCATTTTTAACTTCTTGTAAAACTATTTTAATATCATTTTCATCTTCAACATTTAAAACCAAATCATATGTATCATATTGATATAATAAATCTTCTAAGATGAAATATTGTTTATTATTTCTTAAAGTAACTAATTCATATTCTAACTTATCCATAATTCCACCTCTTATTCCATTATTGATTTTAGATATGGGAAGACATGTCCTTCCATAACATCTTTAGATTGGTATATTTCATTTATTACATCTTCTCTTGGTTCATGTTCTACTACTTCATTTTCATCTTCCATATTATTTAAATAACCAGGATCTACAACATGCTCTACTACTGGCTCTTCTGTATAATCTGGAACATTAAAATCTATATCTATATCAGGCATTGGTTCTTTTTCTTCTACAACTGGTTTTGGTTCTTCTTTCTTAATACCAACATCCTCTAATACTTTAGCTAGATCTTCTTTTCTTGAAGCATATTCTTTTTCTAATGAATCTTCTAATTTATTTTTTTCCTCTTCTAATGCCTTATTTAATGTATCGTTATCTTCACACGCTTTAATTGCGTCTTCAATTGAACTGATTTTAGAATTGAATTTATTTGAAATTTCTACAAGTGAATCTACAAAATTAACTTGATTGCCTTGTTCTTTTAATTTAATACTTTCTACTCTAGATTTTTCATCTTCGATTTCTTTTTCTTTATTAGAAATATTATTAAATACTTCTTCTTTTTCTTTTTCAAGGTTCTCTGTAAATTCTTTTAATCTTCTTTCAAATTCTTTTTCAGTATCTTCTTTTTGATTTTCTAAAAAAGTCTTTTTTTCACTTAAATCAGTTAATACATTTTCTATTTCGTTAAGAGTTTTTTCGTCCGCTTCTAAATATTTTTTTAATTCTTCAGGTACATTACCTGCGTTATTTTCTAGTACTTCTTCTGTTTCTTCAATAATTTTTTCTTCCATTACTAGCCACCTCTTATTCTAAACATAAGTATATCAATTTTATTAATATATGTCAATGAATTTTAGTTTATTTATCTTTTCTTTTTTGAAATCCATAACAGATTTTTAAAGCAGTTTTTACTGGTAAAAATTTTATAAAAATTCTTGATATTTTAACCATAAAACCAGGTACAATTAATAGTTTCTTTTTAAATAAATTATCAACAGCGTATTTACCTACATAACTACTTTCTAAAGTACTTACAGTAAATGTAACATTTGCTTTTTCTTGGAACTTAGTATAAACAGGTCCTGGGGTTAAACAAGATATTACAACGTTACTATTTTCTCTTCTTAACTCTTCATAAATAGCGGTAGTTAATTTATATACATAACTTTTAGATGCATAATAAGTTGCCATTAATGGTCCATATGCATATGCCGCAGCTGAAGCTGTATTTAGTATGTAACCACTATTCTTTTCTTTCATATCCTTTAAATATAATTTAGTTAATATATGCATAGCTTTAACATTTACATCAATCATTTTTATTTCTTTATCCATATCTGTTTCATAAAATGGACCAAATATACCAAAACCTGCGTTATTAATAAATACATCTATATCTTTATATTTATCATGTAGTTTATAACAGTTTTCTTCTTTACTTAAATCGATATTAACTACTTCTACATCGTTTTTAAAACTATCTTTATCAACAGTACTTTTTTCACTTACTAATATTAAATCATAACCTCTTTTATCTAATTCTCTAGCTATATCTAATCCAATACCACTAGTTCCTCCCGTCACTAATGCCTTCATATTATCACCTCTATTATTAGTATATCATAAACACGCACAATAATTGTATAAAAGAATACTATATTATAGTGCGAGGAGATAAATATGATTGATAAATTACTAAGTCTTAATCCAGTAATTCAAGCTTTAATAGCGGGTTTCTTTACTTATAGTATTACTCTACTTGGGGCATCTATTGTATTATTTATGAAAAAAATTAATAAAACTTTCATGGATAGTAGTTTAAGTCTATCCGCAGGAATTATGATTGCAGCTTATTTCTTTTCACTTTTATTACCATCAATTAATATGTCAAAAGAACTAAAACTAATTCCATGGTTAATAGTATCAATTGGTTTTATATCTGGTGGATTATTCTTATATCTAGGTAATAAAATATATGAAAGAAAAATGAATAAAACTGATAATAGTTTAAAAAGATGTATAATGATAATCTTATCAATTACACTGCATAATATTCCAGAAGGTATGGCAGTTGGTGTAGCTTTTGGTTCAGTTATATATAATATACCTGGCGCAAGTATATTATCTGCTTGGATAATTGCTCTTGGAATTGGTATACAAAACTTTCCTGAAGGAAGCGCGATTAGTTTACCTTTAAGACGAGAAGGATTCTCTAGAAAGAAAGCATTCTTCTTTGGACAATTAAGTGGTATTGTAGAGCCAATTGCGGCCGTTTTAGGCGCAGTTCTAGTAATGAAGATAAGAATACTTCTACCAATACTTTTAAGCTTTGCTGGAGGCGCAATGATATATGTAGTAACAGAAGAATTAATTCCTGAAAGTCAAAAGAATAATAAAAAAGAATTAATGACTATATTTACTATAATAGGTTTTACTATAATGATGATACTAGATATAGCTTTAGGATAAAAAAATACAGTAGATTAATCTACTGTATTTTTAATTGAACTAAAGAAATCTTGATTTATTTTATCTTTAAAAATACTTGATACTTTTTTATCATCAGTATCTTTTATTTTATTAATTGATACAAATAATTCTACATTATGTTTTTCTTTAATATCTGATTTCAAAGTTATTATTAAGTTTAAACTATTATTATAATCCCCATATGTATACGCATCATATTCTCCAAATTTATATTCTTTATAATTCTTGTCCTTTTTTCTATTTGTCTTAATTTTATCAGAAGAAATAGATGTTGATTCTGAATAATACATATCATATTCTAAATTCACTTTCTCATTAGTAAATATTATTTCAGAAAATCTTCCACCCTTTACTTTCTTTTTAAATTTAAAACCATCTTCCTTATCATATTCAAATGTTGTTGTATACTTTAAAATATTATCTTTAATGGTAATATTTTCTTTTTTACTGCATCCAGTAAAGATAAATAAACCTGTTAATAATAATGTTACTGCCAATAATTTCTTCTTCATATCTATCCTCCTACAATGTTTTTTTATTATTTTTTTCTAATAATACTTCATAATTTCCTAACATATTTCCTGGATCATTTGCTAGATCACCAATAGATATAATATGTTTTTTTAGATTGTAATCTTTCATTAAAGGGCTACAAGCTAAACCATATAATTTTTCTCTGGCCGCTTTTACATCTTCTACTGAAACTTCATTTTTAATTCTTTTATCTATTACATTTGATACAGTTGAAAAACATTCCGCTACTGCATTTACTTTTTTATAATTATCATCTTGTGCTATTGTCCAAGAAGCTCCTGGTAAAGGGAAAGCATAGTTAACCACATCATGAATTTCCCAACTTCCTGCTACCAAAGCTGCTGCTTTTATAAGTGTAACATCTTGATTATCTGAATATAATAATTCTCTATTATCATTCATTTCAATTATATCTTCTGCAGCATTTTCTCCTATTAGATACATATTTTTTCTTAATCTAAATGATTCTATTAAGAATAATTTATATGAATAAGAAATTCTTTCTTTTTGTAAATTATCTAAAGATTCAAATGTTTGATATGAATGCAACAATTTATCTAGCTTACCAAGATGCTTTTCAGATACTTTTAAATTATTTAATCTATCTTCTCCATTAATATTCATGGATTTTATTTCTTCTTTAGTTTCTTTTATTTCTTCAACAATTATTTGTAATTTTTCTTCTAACTCAGATAAAGAATAATTATTTGATGACATTTCTGTAACTTTACCATGACTTTTAATTGATAATTCAGTTATCTTTCTCTGTAATTCTATTCTTTCTTTGTCAACAATCATTATTTTTTGCATTAGCGATATTCTTTCATAACTAGGTTCGTCAACTGAAATACCATTTATTAATTCTTCTAATCTAAGAACTTCAACTTCCTTTGACATTAAATCTTTTTTAATTTTATCTATTTCTTCTTTATTATTTTCTACAAAACTACTATTAGAATTATTTTTAGAATTCATAATATGAATTTTACTTGATACATTTGAATAATCTATTACAAGATTAATTAATTTAGAATACTTTTCTTCATATTTTTCTGGAAAAATTTCTTTTAAAACATCTAGAAACTTTTCAAAATTATCACTAACATCAAATGGTCCTCTATAATCATCTGATATTTTGTTTATTATATTACTCATATATCCACCTCTATTATTAGTATACCACAAAAAAAACGCTTAGCGTTATACTAATTCAAGTATAACAACTAAAGCGTCATCTCCTCTTCTATTTTCTTTCTTAATAATTCTAGTGTATCCACCATTTCTATCTTTATAACGAGGAGCTAAGTCATCAAATATTTTCTTAACACAATCTTTATCATTATGTAAGAATGCGTATGCTTTTCTTCTTGAAATTAAATCGCCTTTTTTACCATAAGTGATCATCTTATCTACAAATTTTCTAGTTTCTTTTGCTCTATCTTCTGTAGTTTCGATTCTTTCATTCATGATAACAGCTTTAGTTAAATTAGCAAGCATACTTCTTCTATGTTTTGAATCTCTTCCTAATTTTCTATATGCCATATTATCCTCCTATATTAATCATCATTTTTGAAAGATAGTCCCATAGTTTTTACTTTGTCTAGAACTTCTTTTAATGATTTCTTTCCTAAGTTTCTAATCTTCATCATATCGCTTTCTTTTCTGTTAACTAGATCTTGCATAGTATTAATACCAGATCTCTTTAAACAGTTATAAGCTCTTACTGAGAATTCCATGTCATCAATAGAAGTTTCTAAAGCTTTAACTTTTGGATCTTCTTCTTTTTCAGCCATGATACCAGTAATATCAGCGATTTCATTTAAATCAGTTAAAATATTTAAATGTTCAATTAAAATTCTACTTGCTAAAGCAATAGCTTCTTCAGCTTTCATAGAACCGTTAGTCCAAATTTCCATAACTAATTTATCATAGTTAGTTGATTGACCAACACGTGCTTCTTCAACTTCATAATTTACTCTATCAATTGGTGAATAAATTGAGTCAATAGCAATTGTTCCTACTTTAGCTTTCTTTAATAATTTTTTGTTGTTTTCCGCTCTAACATATCCTCTTCCGTTAGAAACAGTCATCTCCATATTAATTTTACCACCTTTAACGATAGTACAAATTTCTTGGTCTTTATTGATTATTTCAACGTCAGCTGGACAATCTATATCAGCAGCAGTAACAACACCTTCTTTATCAACATTTAAAGTTAATACTTGTTCTTCTTCAGAATGGTTTTTAATAACAATTCCTTTTAAGTTTAATACTATAGTTGTTACATCTTCAAAAATACCAGTTATTGTTTGGAATTCATGATCAACTCCATCAATATTAATTGAAGTGATAGCACTTCCTGGTAAACTAGAAAGCATTACTCTTCTTAATGCATTTCCTAAAGTTAAACCAAACCCTTTTTCTAGTGGTTCAAGTTCAAACTTACCATAGTTACTAGTTTCATCATATTCAGTAACTTTGTATTGTGGTTTTTCAAATTTTATCATATTACACAC
>JAGAHP010000026.1 GCA_017627015.1 Bacilli bacterium | reverse complement strand
TTGATTTGAATTTTGTGATTGAACTGGTTGTTGCTCTACAATTGGTTCTTGTTTTTTATTTACATTATCCATTATAAATTTATTTGCTTGTTCTAGATAAGCTACTAATGTTTGTTTAATTTCAACAACTGATTTATAATCATTCAAACTATCAATTATTTGTGAAGAATTTATTTCATCATTTTTAGCAATAACTTTGGATATTTCTTGATTAACTTTTGGTATTTGCATATATGGTTGCATATTAGCAAGTAGCATTGCTATTTGATTATCATATTGTTGTATTTGTGCTTTCAATTGATTTATTTGTTCTTGTTCTTGTAGATTAGGTTGTTGTGGTGTTTCAGGAATGCTAAATTCATGTTCTTGGATTGGTTCAACTTGTTGTGTTTGCTGATTTGAATTAACTATTTCTTGCTCAATTGAATCTAATGTTGCAATATAATTATTTAGTCTATCCATATCTTCTTGTGTAATATTATTTTTTCTATGATAGAAATATAATCTTTCTCTTAATAATTCTTCTTTTCTAGTTTCATATACATTTGAACTTTTTGGTAGTTCTCTTATATGATTTAGTTTTTCATTTATCAATGGTAATTTACTTTGTATTTCATTAAATCTTGCTTCTTGTATTTGTTGTTCTTGTTGATTATTTAATTGTTCATTTTGAGTCTGTTGTTCTTGTTGTTGTGCCATAGCTTGCTTACTATTATATTCATTTATCGTTTGCATATCATATAAATATTTTTCATGATTATTGATATCTCTTATTGCTTGTGATAACTCAATAGGCATCTCCATATTTGAACCAATATTATTATTTATTTCATCTATAATACTGCGAACCATAGCGATATTATTTTTATAAGGCATAGAATAAAAACGATATACTGCACTTGTAACTGCACTTATAGATCCGACTTTATCGAAATAGTTATCTTGATAGTCTTCAATAATATTGCCAGATTTATTATCATTCTTTGGATTAAAATTGGCTATTGCATTTGCTATATCATTTACTGAATATCTAAAATTTACTGGTTGTGGTGGATTTTGTAATAAATTATTAAGATATTCTTGAGATACTTTATCTCCATCAAATCCTTCCATAATATCCCTACCTTTCTAATATAACTCCTAATATTACTATTCCAATGCTAACAATAATAGCTATTATTCCTAATATTCCAACTTGTGCAAATCCTTTAGTTTTAACATATACTTTGCCCTTATCTAATTGCTGTTCATTTTTAATTGATTCACTTGATAAAATTGGAAATCCATTTTCATCATATTGTCCTGTAGCCATTTGTTCTACAATATCATCTACTTGTTGTTCTTGGACAGGACTAAACATTTCTTGTTCTGCTCTTGCTAATCTTTGTTTTGTTTTATCTAATGCTTTTTTGTATTTTGATTGTAATGTACTTATTGTTTGATTTGTTAATGTTCTTTCAAAGCAAGGATTCATCCTAACCGCTTTCTTTTCAACATCATAACATCCAATTATATACCTAGGATCTAAATAGTTTGTTGTTTTACCATTTGATTGTATTTCTTCTACCATAAAAGCACCATACATTTCGCCATCTAAATCGGATCTGTCTCCCATTTGATTTATATATTCAGTTGGAACTCGTGCTAATATTATTTTTTGTGAATCCAAATGTTGCCAATTATTAAGTTGTTCTTTTAATCCATCCATTGTAGGTTCAGGTATTCCATATTCTGCATATTGTTGTTTTAATTCCTGTGTAGGTGTAGATAATCCTATTGTAGTTAAAGCTAAAGAATTGTTTTTTGTTCTTAGTCCTTCACTAAATATAGAATCAACTATTTCATCATCATTTCCTTTTCTACCTGTACCATGTCCTAAACACATATAACCACTTTCTGAAAGAATTGATTCTAATTCATCTAACGTCATATATTCATCTTGCATTTGTTCTTCTTTAACTTCTACTTCTTGTTTAGGTTCTTCACTATATCTTTTATCCATAGATTCAAAACTAATATTTTTGATTTTATCTTTATTTAACAAAACATATTGTTGTCCATCAAATGATCTACCACTTACTAGGTCATATTCTTGATTTCTATATTCTTGTAATTGCTCTTGTGATATTCTATCTATTTCAAACATTCTATCCAATGTTTTTATATTTAAATTAGAATCCATTTCTATTCTAACTACACCTCTATCAGTTGTATTTTCAACTGAATTAGTTTGTTCTGCATAATGAAAAGCTCCATCTCTACGGTTTTCATCAAACATATAAAATCCAGCATAGTTTCTATCTTGTTTTCCTTGTTTTGTTGCTAATCTATAAATATCAATATTATTAATGTTAAAATCAGCTGGTACTCCACCATGATAAAATACTTTTGTTTCCATTTCGTACCACCTACTTTCTACTATTTAAATTATATCATACTTTTTATTATTAACACAAAAAAGATATTAGTTTACCTAATACCTTTACATTATTCAATAATCAGCTTTATAACTCCATTTTCTTCTTTATTATAAATATGCTTTCCGATAATTGATTTTAATCTTTCAACATCTTCTAAACTACTACTTGCAAATTCCAAATAGCAAGTACTACTATCACTATTATTTAATTCTTTATATTCATCGCTAATATATACATTAAATTTATCAAGGATATCTTCTAATGGATATTGAGATATAGTACCATTATCAATTTTTTCATTAAGTTCAGGTTCTTGTTCAAATGATAATGATATAACATAATAATTATCTTCACTAACTTCTTGTTTAAAAACATTATCATTCATTTTAATATATTTAATATCATTATAAACTAATGTATCAATACCATTTTCTCTAATCCAACCAGTTGCATTTAGTATTTCACTATCATTTACAGGTTGAAATTTATTATCAATAGTTGTAGCAAATTTATAAATATTATCTGATACCTTTTGATAATTATTTGATTGATATTTTTCAGCACTAAATACTTTAATGTTTTTCATATAATTATCTACCTTTTTCCCAAATATTGTTGTGAACATTCATAAGCATATTTCTTCATTGTGATTACTTCATCTTGTGTAAATTCAGTTGGTTTCTTACCTCTCAAATCTATTTCAGAATTTCCAGATTCAACAGCATAAGCTGGAATTACTAATCTTATAAATGCCCCACTTTCATCAGATTCAAATAAGTATTTAAATTCCTCTTGTGTCATCAATAGTCTATTTGCTTTTATTCTATCTTCATTTGGTAATTGGTAGAATAATTTATCTGAATATAATTTAGCTCTTGTTGATTCTTCAATAGTACATTCACTTAAATTTTTATCAATTAGATTTAATTCATTTTCATATTGATTAGATGGTTCATGCACAGGAATTATTAGTTTTTTAAATCTACCATTTTCATTTACTTCAAACATTTCATTAAATCTTTCTAAATTTGATTTACTATTTATTTTTTTAAATTTGTAATAATATCCTAATCCACCTATTTCATCACTGTTTTCTTCTAACACAATACCATTTTTTTCACATTCAGCTTTTACTTTATTATAATTCATACCTTGTGTTAATGGATCAACCATATTTACTTGTGGATTATAGCCAATTAATTCAGCTATTGTAATTTCAGTATTTAATGGTAACTCCTTAATTTTATTTGTAATTGTATTAATTATTTCATTTTCATTATTCATTTTAACATTCTCCTTTTCCTTATCTAATTCTTCTAACTTTTTATCTATATCCGAAATCAATTTATCAACATCTACATTTGGATTTTTCACTTCTAGTTGAGATACATTTTCTACTTTAGGTAATTGTTCATATTCTTTTTCTAGTTTTTGATATTCATTATCCATTACATCTAACATTTGATTAAATAATTGATTGTCTTTTTCAGTTGATTCTTGTAACTTTGTGGCATATTCATTAATATCACTAAAATCTTTTATATCAACTTTATTATTATGCATTTCATCTACTATTTCATTTATTCTTTTTTGTGATTCACTAGGTGGAATAATACTATCTAATTTTCTATTTATGATATTTGAATATGAAGATATTTGTTGTTCTAATATTCCATTATAACAATCTTTAACAACTTCTATTTTATCTTCATTTGTATTAGCAGATAGTAATTCATTTTCAATAATGTTTTCGGCATTTGATAAATCTAATGCATAATAACTATGTTTTGGTACAGGAAAATCATATAAAGCTAAATCATAATTTAATTCTTTTGCTTTTCCTAATAAATATAATAGTATTTCTGTTTTTCTAGTGTAGATTCTTTCATTTAACCTTTTTGAATCTTCTAATATCCTTGTCATGGTATCAATATTACTAATTTGTTTCTTTATACCTACTATATTATCTATTCTTACACTTGCATTATCAATAACTAAATTATCTACTAACAAATCTATTAAGAAATCATTTTGTTTAAGTGTTTCTTTGTTTAATTCCATAATTACACCTCACTATTTTATCTATTTAAATTATATCATATTTATATAAAATTTCATAAATTTATTACATTTATTTACAAACAAAAAAAGCAGGATATGTTATTAAAACATTCCTGCTTTTATCTACCTAAATCAAAATCATCTTTATCGTAATCGTATTCATCATAATCTTTAACTCGTTCTTTATAGTAGTCTGGTGCTTCAACATAGTCAAATAATTCATCTTGTTTAGTAGTTCCTCTAGCTATATTTACAACATCTCCCATATCAAATTCTTCTTCATTATAACAATCTTTAACAACTTCTGCCGTTTCATCTTTTGTATAATCATTACCTCGTTGTAATAACTTTCTTAAAAATCTTTTTAATAATTGAAATAACTCATTCAATCTATACATTAAACTTCTATTTTCTTGTTCTAGATTTTGATTCTCTTTTTCTAACTTATTTATTTCTTTCTTATATTTTTGATTTTCTTTTTCTAGTGATTTATAACTATTAGCGTAGCCATCTACTTCATTAAATATTGTTTGTAGTTTAGGTTGTAATTCCATTACTTTTTTAGATTCTTTAATTACATTATTCATACTTTCAAAAGTATCTTTTTTAACCTTAACAAAGTCTTTATCAATAATAAGTGTTTGTTTAGTTGTTTTCATTTTTTCTTCAAAATCATTCATTGCTTTATCAATTCTATCATTTCTTACATTTAACTCTTGATTTAATTTTTTAGTCATTTTTTTATATTCTTTAATCTTAATGTGTTTGTTATCACTTCCTTTAATACCTCGCTCTAAATCATAACCTTTTTCTACTAATCTTTTATGGTATAAATCTTGAAGTTGTGATAAATGTATTTTGTCTTTAATATATTGTTTTTTTGATATTGTATATCTTTCAGTATTTGTCCTTTTATCATATTTCTTAACAAGTGGAACAACTACACAATGAATATGAGGTGTTTTTTCATCTAAATGAACTGTTGCATGTAAAACTTGTTCTTTCTTATACCCTAAATCTTTATAAACAAATTCCATACAAGTATTTGCCCACTCTTTTATTTGTTCTCTAGACATATTATCAAAAAAAGTATGTGTAGCAGTAAATACTAGTTCATCAGCAACACAGTTTTTAGAACTATTTAACATTTCGTGATATCTTTTCTTTCTATCAGCACGTTCAGTTTTCATTCTTTCATCGTGTTCTTTTTTATATTCTTTAGTTAGTTCATCAAAGCCTTTAACATATTTAACATTTAAAGGAACAAGTTCTATATTATTTTTACTTAATTCTATTTTAATATCTTTATTAGACCTGTAAGCTTTCTTTTCTCTTTTATTATGTGATCCTATTTGTGCTAAATCAGGTATAGTCATAATAGGTTCACTTCTAAATATTGCATAATTTAA
>JAGAHP010000002.1 GCA_017627015.1 Bacilli bacterium | reverse complement strand
TGGTGCAGGTGAAGGGACTTGAACCCCCACCCCGTAAGGGACTAGATCCTAAGTCTAGCGCGTCTGCCAATTTCGCCACACCTGCATCATATAATAAAAAAAGTGGTGGACCCTATAGGACTCGAACCTATGACCGCCCGGTTATGAGCCGGATGCTCTAACCAACTGAGCTAAGGGTCCACGTTTGTAATGATATCATATCTAACTAAATATTTCAATATCATTTACAAAAAAAATAAAAAAACTTATAGAAATCTATAAGTTATTTTAATGCTTTAATTAAATCAGCTTTTTTCATTGAAGTATATCCTTCAATTTTTTTCTTTTTAGCCATTTCTTTTAATTCAGCTACTGTTTTAGAAGATAAATCTTCTTCTTTCTTAGGAGCTGCTTTTTTAGCTGGTGCTTTTTTTGTAGTTTCTTTCTTAGTTGTTTCTTTTTTAACTGTTTCTTTCTTTTCAGCTTTTACTTCTTCCTTTTTAGCTGTAGCTTTTGGAGCTTTAGCTGCTTCTGGCATTTTACCATCTAATGCATCTTTAGCAATTTTAACTAAATTAGCAAATGCCTTTGGATCTTCAATAGCCATTTCACTTAACATTTTTCTGTTAACAATAACTCCTGCTTTATTTAAACCATTTATGAATTTAGAATAACTAATATCGTTTACTCTACATTCAGCATTAATTCTTGTAATCCATAATTTTCTGAAATCTCTCTTCTTTTGTCTTCTATCTCTATATGCATATTGTCCTGAATGCATTAATTGTTCTTTTGCTGTTTTATATAATCTATGTTTACTACCAAAATAACCTTTAGCTCTTTTTAATATTTTCTTATGTCTTTGTTTAGTAGTATAACCTGTCTTAACTCTTGCCATAATTTACCTCCTATTTCATTCTATCAAGTAATCTTTTAATTCTTCTGTTGTCTGCACTTGATAATCCATGAGCCTTTCTTAATTTTCTCATTCTTTTTGTACTATAACCTATAGTATTGTGGTTAGCTCCTGCTCTTTTATATTTTACAGAACCACTTTTTCTAATTCTGAATTTTTTAGCAGTAGCTTTATGTGTTTTTTGTTTAATTTTACCCATATTAATTTCCTTCCTTCTTTACTGGTGAAATCATCATATACATACTTCTAGTTTCCATAGTTGGTTTCTTTTCTATTTCACCATATTCTTTAATTGCCTCACCAACTCTATTTAGAACTTCTTCTCCAAGTTCAGTATGAGCCATTTCTCTTCCTCTAAATCTTACAGTTGCTTTTACTTTATGACCTTTTTGTAAATATTTAATAGCTTGATTTACCTTAGTATTAAAATCATGAACATCAATATTTACTGAGAATCTAAATTCTTTTAGTTCAGCATTATTACTTCTTTGTTTCTTTGAAGCTTCTTTAGCCTTTTTATTTCTTTCATATTTATATTTATTGTAATCCATTAATTTACATACTGGTTGTTCAGGTTTACCACCCATTTGAACCAAGTCAAAACCAGCTGCATTAGCTAAAGTTAACGCATCATCAATACTTTTTACCCCTAATTGTTCTCCTGATGGACCAATTACAAGAACTTCTTTTGCCTTTATTTGCTCATTTGTAAGCATTTGTTTTTCTTTGCCTATATTAAAGCACCTCCATTAAAAAAGTGAATACAAGATATGTATTCACCTAAAAAACCTATAATTAATAATATAATTCTTGGCTTTTTTACCTATTACTTAAGTGTAATCAGGTGAGATACAAATCTTCTTTCCTTTTCAAACACATATAATTATACACAAAAAAAAGAAAAAGTAAATACTTTTTCTATAAATTTCTTCTATTTTTTAAGAAATCAGGAATATCGTAAATATCATCATCATCTGTTGAATCTGGTTCAATTCTTCCTTCATTCATATCAATTACTTGTTCAATCATTCTATTATCTAATGAATCACTATTTTGATCAAATCCAGTAGCAATAACAGTAACGATTATATCGTCACCTAAGCTTTCATTGATAACAGCACCAAATATTGTATTAATATCAGTACCTGCAGATTGTCTAATAACTTCTACTGCATCTTCTACTTCAAATAAACTTAAGTTAGCACCACCTGTAATATTAATAATAGCGTCTGTAGCACCTCTTATATCAGTTTCTAGAAGTGGACTACTTACAGATTGTTTAGCAGCTTCAATAGCTCTGTTTTCACCTGTAGCAACACCTATACCAATTAAAGCATCACCTTTGTTAGCCATTACTGTTTTAACATCGGCAAAGTCTAAGTTTACTAGTCCTGTAACTGCGATTAAGTCAGATATTGATTGAACACCTAATCTAAGTACATTATCTACTTCTTTAAACGCTTCTGTCATTGGCGTAGTTTTATCTATAATTTCTCTCAATCTATCATTTGGAATAATTATTAAAGTATCAACATGATCTTTTAATTTTTCTAATCCTTCTTCTGCATGTCTACTTCTAGGTTTACCTTCCCATGAGAATGGTTTAGTTACAATACCTACTGTTAAAGCTCCTAAATCTTGAGCTATTTCAGCAATTACTGGTGCAGCACCTGTTCCAGTACCTCCACCCATACCGCAAGTAACAAAAACCATATCTGCTCCTTTTAGTACATTAATAATTTCTTCTTTACTGTCTTCAGCAGCTTGTCTACCTACTTCTGGATCTGCTCCAGCACCTAGACCAGTTTTACCTAACTGAATTTTAACTTCAGCTTTTGAACTATTTAAAACTTGTAAATCAGTATTAGCAACAATAAATTCAACACCTTTAACACCTGATTCAATCATTCTGTTAACTGCATTATTACCGCCACCACCGACACCGATTACTTTAATTTTTGCTAATTGATCGATTTCTAATGCCATAATTACTCCTCCTTATTATCAAAAAAGTATCCAAATAGTTTTCCTATTGTAAAACCACTATCTGCCTCTTTTTTACCTTCAACTAACTTATACTGTTTGTCTTCGTTAATCATTGTATATTCTCTACCTCTAATGCTTAATTTATTAATAAAATATTTTATCATTCCATAAGAAGATGAATAAACAAAATTTCTAATACCAATTTTATCAATTGGTTTAACTACAGTTTTATCTTGAAAAATTTGTTTACAAACTTTATCAAATCCAGGAATATTCCCTATTCCTCCTGTAATAATTATATAACGAAAATCCTTTTTTGTTAAGTGATTTAACTCTTTTTTTGATTTTTCTAATATTTCAACAAGTTTATTTTGTGCTATTTCACTTACTTCTTCCTGATTTATCTTTATTTTTATATTAGAATTATCCTTTGTTTCGTATATTTCATTGCTATTTGCGTATTCTTTATCTAATACTAAGAACATATCTCTTATCTTAGCTGATTTTTCTATTGGTAAATTATAAACATATGAAATATCTTTTTCTATTTCGTTAGAGCCATCCGCAAGTAATGTTGAATTAGTTATTATACCTTTATTAAATACTGTTAATTCAGTTTTATCACTACCAATATTAATAACACCCACAACATCTTTATCATAGTTCTTTTCTTTAAAACAATAATAGTCTCCAATAGAATTAAACAATATATCTACTACTTCAACACCTATTTTACTAAGTGCACCTACGTGTCTATATAAATTCTTTTTAGGTACTGTTACCATCATAGATAAAACACTTAATTTTTCAGCTTTTATTCCTCTAGGATTAACAACTTCATTCTTATCATCTATAACATACTTAATTGGCATAACTGTAACCAATTCATCAGTTTTTGGTATTTTGTTATAAATAGATGCTTGTAATGAATTTAATATATCATCCGATGTAATAACATTATTATCTCCAGTAATTGAAGTATAACCTTCTGTTAAAGTATATTTTGCATTGTTAATAGGTACTGATGTAATAACTTTATCTATTTTTATACCTAAAGATTCATTTACTTCATCAAAAGCATTCTTTAAACATCCTACTACTTTATCATCATCTATTATTATTCCTTTTTTTATTCCATCAGAAGGATAATTATTTGATGCTAAAACATTTAAACTACCGTTTAAATCTTCTAATACTACTATTTTTATACTACTAGATCCAATATCAACAGACGCAAATATCTTTCGCATCAACATTCCTCCTTTATTATTAATAGTATTATACCATACTTTTTTTCAAAAAAAAATAGAAAATCTATATATTTTCTATTCCTTTGGTACAAAATAATTTCCGTAATCTAAATATAATATTCCCTTCTTATTTTCTACAGAATTTATTATACTTTTATACTCATTTATCTTAGATAATTTTGTTAAAGTAACATACACATAATTACCATCATTCATGGATAATAAAAATCTTTCTTTATCTATACCATTTGGTGAATATGTAATTTCAGATATCATTTCTTTAGTGTTATCATCTATTTTATTCATTTTCTTAACAAAATTTTTATATACATCATCATTATCTATCTTATTAATTAATACAGGTATGCTTGTATCTAAATAATCTATAGATGTACCATTTTCTATAATAGTTTTATTAGTATTTTTATCAAAAAATAGTAATTTATATTCAGATACATCAATTTTTAATTCAAGATCTATTGTTCTATGAAAATTAACATCCTTAATAAATTTACTTTTTTTAATATATATTTTTTCTAAAGCCTTATTAGTTAGCAAAAACGAGGACTTATTATTTAATTTTAATTCTTTAAGAACTTCTTCATCAGTTAAATACTTATTATTATATATGTAGTATGTTCTAACCTTTATAAATGTCATTAAATATAATATACCTGCAATACCTAGTAAAACTAAAAGAAAAATTAATACATTTTTTATTCTCAATCTTTTCCTTTTTTTTCTTTTTTTACTCATAATATTACTCTCCAAAATTAACAAATTCTTGTTCAACTTTTAAATCAATATCATATTTTTTCTTTACTTTACTCTTTATTTCATCTATTAATTCTTTTATATCTTCAGCAGTTGCATTATTATAATTAACTATAAAATTAGCGTGTTTTTCAGATACTTTCGCACCACCTACTGAATAACCTTTTAAACCTAATTCTTCAATTAATTTACCTGAAAAAACATCATCAGATGGATTTCTAAATACAGAACCTGCAGATGGATATTCTAGTGGTTGAGATTCTATTCTTCTTTGTCTTCTAGTATTCATTAAAGTAAGAATTTCTTCTTTTTTCTCTTTATATAATTTGATTCTAGCACCTACAATAATGTACTCTTTTTCTTGAAAAAGACTATGTCTATATGAAAAATCTAAATCTTCTTTTTTAGCAGTAACAATGTTTAATTTATCATCAATATAAGTAACATCAATTAATACTTCACTCATGTCGCTTTTATATGCACCCGCATTCATAAATATTGCGCCGCCAACACATCCAGGAATACCTGACGCGAATTCTAAACCACCTAAATTTTCATTTGCACATGCATTAGATAGTTTTATCAATAAAACACCTGCGCCTACTTCCACAATATCATTATCAAATTTAATTTGATTTAATTTATTTAAACTAATGATTATACCTTTAAATCTTTTTGATGATATTAAAACATTACTTCCGTTACCTAAAACTTTGTAATTAATATTATTTTCTTTTATATATTTAAGTAATAAAACTAATTTTTCTACTGATGCAGGTTGAACAAAATAATCACATTGACCACCAACTTTATAAGTTGTATGTTTTTTTAGTTCTTCATGTTCCTTTATATCACCAATTTTATTTTCAACTAAAAACTCTTTTATATTCATAATATTACCCTACTAACCTTCTAATTTCTTTTAATATTCTTTCCTCAACATCATAAACTGCTAAGGATTTTGATGCTTTAGACATATTCTTTAGTAAAACTTTATCTTTTACTATTTCTTCAATTGTTTTATTTAAATTGTCGCTAGTAACATCACTATTCAAAATAATTTTAGCTGCCCCTCTTTTTTCAAAAACCCTTGCATTATCCTCTTGTCTATTTGCTGTTGAACTAGGTAATGGAATAAATATAGCTGGTTTACCTAATAAAGATAACTCAGTTAATGTTAAAGCTCCACTTCTTGCTACTACAAGATCAGAAACTCCCATTATTTCATTCATATTATATATGTAAGGTTTAATAATAGCATTATTTACCTTTTCTATATCAATTTTATTTTCTTTTAATTCTTTTTTTATAATATCATATTGTTCTCCACCAGTAGCCCAATATATTTGATAGTCCTTATTCATATTATTTTTAAGAATATCTACTACACATTCATTTATTTTTTGTGCACCCTGACTACCTCCAAATATTAATACTTGTGGTAATTTACTATCTATTTTTTCTTGCTTTTTTATTTTATCTATTTCTTTTTCTTTTAGTTCTACTGGTTTTACTTTTGTAGGTGTACCAGTAAATATTACTCTTTTTGCTTTGTTTAAATTATCTTTAGCGTCTTCTATTCCAACTAAAATAGTATCTACTTTTTTACTTAATAATCTAATTGCTAAACCTGGATAAGCATTACTCTCATGTAATAAAGTTGGTATACCTAATTTATGTGCAGAAGAAATAACCGCACCACAAATATAACCACCAGTACCTATTACAATATCAGGTTTAAATTCCTTTAAGATTTTTTTTGCTTCTTTAAAACCTTTTATAGTTTTAATAGTTTTTTTAATATTATCTATGCTTATTTTCTTACTAAAACCATATGCTTGTATAGCATATGATTTATATCCAGCTTTAGATATTAAATCTTCCTCTAACTTTTTTCCAGTAGCTATAAATCTTATATCAGAATTTGGATATTCTCTTTCTATTAAATCCGCAATTGCTATTCCTGGATTAATATGTCCTCCAGTTCCAGCAGCAGCAATAATTACCTTCATTTTCTTCACCTACTTAATTATATCATAGTGATAAAAAAAGAAGAACATTTTTTCTTCTTTTTTTATTTGTTTTTCTTTCCCCAGATCATTTGACCTAAATCATATACTCCAGGAATCTTGTAATCTTCACCTTGACACCCTTTAATTAATGCAATAATTACAAAAATAAATAATACAGTTTGTACCATTACAAAAACTAAACCTATAAAAGGTATTACACAAAGTGGTGATAAACAAAATGCTATTATACCAGCAGCTCCTGCTTGGTTATATAAGAATTTAGCTCTTTTAGAATACTTTTTTTCATCCATAAATGAAAAAATAAATCCTAAAACTGGTATTAAATATACTAGTATTGTTTCACCAACAAAATCTAATCCTGTAAATGTTTTTTCTACCTTTTCTACTTTTGCTTTTTCTGCCATTTTATTCACCCTTTCTAATTAAAATATATCATAAAAAGAAAAAAATCACAATTAATTATTTTAATTGTGAAATAAAAGTGTCTAGTCCAATTCCATCATTAATTCTAACTCTTTTTAAAGCTAGTTTATTATCACCTACGTGTACTTGCCCAAACTCTGTTGTGAATGCAAGTGTAATACCAGCTTCCTTTACAATAGCTTGTGCATGTTCATTAGTATCACCACAAGGATATGCAAGTGCATCTGAATTACCTAATTTTTCAGATGATGTTTTCAAATCTTGAACACCTTGATTATGATCTACACAAAGAATTCTTCCTCCATGTTGTTCTCCGCATCCACCTTCATGCATATTATCAGTATGTGAATGGAATCTAGTATATCCTGAGTTATACATTCCTTTTTGAACATCCCCAGATACATCTGTCCATGATGTAACTACAAACCAAACTAGTGGTATTTTATATTGAACTGCTAATGGATATGCAATTCTATAATTTGATTCTGCACCATCATCTAATGTTAATATCGCACTTTTTTCAGGTAAATCTAGTTTACCATCCAAATACAAACTTAACTCCTTAAAAGTAGGAATATAATAATCATTTTCTGATAAATATTTTAATTGTCCTTCAAATAGAGATTTTGCTAAAAAGTTAGAATTTTCTCCTGTTTCACCGTTCGCATCATCATAAAAATAATGATACATAAATACAGATATACCATCAGTATCTTTATCTTTTACTTCAAACACTTTTACTTTTCTAGATATTTTTGTTTCATTGCCATCCTTGTCTTTAACTGAATATACAACTTCATAGTCACCAGGAGTATCATTCTTTATCTTGTTATTTATTTTTATATTCTTAGAAATATCTCCATCTTCTTTATCTGTTGCCTCTGCACCATATTCTTCATACACACCATTTTTAACCATTTTCATGTCTGAAATACCATATAATTTTATCTCTGGTGCATTACCTACTTTTGATTTCTTTTTTTCTTCTTTTTTAACTATTTTTACTTCTTTTTTAGAGTTTTTATTCATCAGTGTACTAAATATTTTAAAAAGCATAAAAATACAAAAAATAATTAAAAAAACTGTTAATATAGCAAGTAATAAATTCTTAACTTTAAATTTCTTTCTTCTTTTCATAAATACTTCCCTATCCTTTAACTGAATTATAACACTAATAATTTTTATTGTAAATTATTTCTACTTATATTTAAAACTATACCTATAGATATCATTGTAATTATTAAACTTGATCCACCATAAGAAAGAAATGGTAAAGTAACACCAGTTACCGGAAAAAGAGAAGTAACTACTCCAAGATTTAATATTATCTGAAAAGATAATTGAAATGCTATTCCAAAAGACAAAAATTTTGGAAATAACTCATTACAAGATAAAGATATTTTAACTATTCTATATATTATATAAACAAAAAGACTTGATACTATTATTATTCCAAGTATCCCAAACTCTTCTGATATAATTGAAAAAATAAAATCAGTTTGTGGTTCTGGAAGATAAAAATGTTTTTGAATACTTTTATATAAACCCATACCAAATAGACCACCTGGACCAATCGCATACATAGACTGAATAGATTGAAATCCTGTACCTAATGGATCTGCCCATGGATTTAAAAACGCTGTAATTCTTTTTACTCTATATGGCGCCGCAATTATTAATCCAGATAAACCTAATAATCCTAGTAATCCTATTTTAAAAAAAAATGACATATTAACTCCTGATATAAATAATAGACCTATAATACTAACAAGTAATATTACCCCGCTACCTAAATCGGGTTCAAGCATGATTAATATAAAGGCAAAAAAAGTAATTAAAAGTATTGGAAATACTCCTTTTTTTATATTTTTTATTTCTTTTAAATTATTAACTAAATATTTACTAGTAAAAATTATTAAAGATAATTTCATAAATTCAGATGGTTGAACACCAAGTCCACCTATTCCAAACCAACTTCTAGATCCATTTCTAACTTGACCTAAACCTGGGAATAATACAAGAATAAGCAATATAAAACAAACTAATAGAATTCTATTACTATTCTTTAAATATAAATGATAATCTATCTTAGAAACAACAATCATTGTTATTAAACCAATAACAAAAAACATACTTTGAAGTTTAAAATATCTAAATGAATCATTATATTTATAATTAGACCATATAGATGATGAAGAATAAATCATAAGAATACCAAATAAACAGATTAATAAAACAGATATAAATAGTTTAGTATCAAATTTTTTCATCTAATCACCTATATAATTTTATGCATAAAAAAAGCAAATATTTCTATTTGCTTATAACCATACAGTATATACTATAGCTCCTGCGCCTAGTATAAATCCTACTACATAGAATAATCTAACTATATCTTGTTCAGTCCATCCTAGTTTTTCAAATGTATGATGTATTGGTGTCATAGGAAATAATTTTTTTCCTCTTATTTTAACAGATGCGATTTGTAATATAACAGATAATGTTTCAATAACAAATACACCACCAATAACTGCTAAAGAGAATTCTCTATGTGTAAGTATTGCGACTGTAGCTAGTGCTCCTCCTAGTGCAAGTGAACCTGTATCACCCATAAATATTTTTGCTGGATGCGCATTAAATACTAAGAATCCTAGTAATCCTCCTGTTAATATAAAACAGAATACTGCGATATCATCCGAACCTGCTAAATAAGGTGAATTCCAAGCTATCATACCATATATTAAGAAACAAATAAGAGATAATCCACCAGCAAGTCCATCTAATCCATCAGTTAAATTAACTGCATTACTTGTTCCAACTAACATAAATAATATAAAGAATCCATATAAAAATCCTAAACTAATATGTATATTTAAAGCAGCTATTTCAATACTTGTATCTGCTCCTGATTTAATATATAAATAAAAGAAAATAATAGATATAACCACTTGCGCTAAGAACTTTTGTAATCTACTTAATCCTCTTTCATTAGATTTATATTTAACTTTCATAAAATCATCAACAAAACCTATTAAGCCAAATCCAAAGAATACAAATAATACAATAAATAGGTTCATAGTTATAACCATTTTACCAGTTAAAAACATTGCAATTATTGTTACAATCGTTGAAATAAAGAATATCATTCCACCCATAGTAGGTGTTCCAGATTTACCCTCGTGAGCCTTTACATATTTACTTGTAACTTGTCTTGCTTTCTTCCTTCTCATAAATGGAACAAATATAGCTCCAAACACTATAGAGACTAAAAACCCTATAAATATTGCAAGTACTGATTTTGCTAATAATAACATAATGTTCACATCCCTTACATCATAGTTAATTATATCATAAAGGATATCATTATTCCCTAACAAATTAATAAAATTTACATTTTTTAACAATTTAATCACCCAATAGTATTCTTATTTTACTTCCTTCAAAAACTCTTTCTCCTTCTTTAGGAGATTGATATATAATTTTTTTACCAGTACCACTATACTCTAAGGTAAAACCTTCTAAAGAGAATCTAACTTCATTGTAATCTTTACCTATTAAATTAGGTACAGTTACATATTTTTTATCCCACGGTTGATAATTCTTTTCTTTAGCACCTTTTGGTTTTTTAATGCCAATTGCATCTATTGAATCAAGAAGAATTGATCTTGCTATAGGAGCCGCTACTGTACCACCATATTGAATTACTCCTTTTGGATTATCTAATGCTACATATACTATTATTTTAGGATTATTAGCTGGCATAAATCCAATAAATGATACTATATAATTACCAGACATATATGCACCATCTTTTACTTTTTGAGCAGTACCTGTTTTACCTCCTACTCTATATCCATCTATAAATGCATTTCTACCTGTTCCATTAGTAACAACACTTTCTAATACTTTTCTTACTTCTTTACTAGAATCATTACTTATTACTCTTCTTACTAACTCTTTATCATAATTCTTAACGACAGAATTTGTTTCAGGTTCTAATATACTTTTAACAATATGGGGTTTATATAATTTACCTCCATTTATTGCCGCTGAAACTGCTGTTATCTGCTGAATAGGAGTTACTGATACTCCTTGTCCAAATGCAGTAGTAGCAAGTTCAACTGGTCCTACTTTTTCAAGAGGAAATAATATACCTGTAGCTTCTCCATTTAGATCTATACCAGTTTTTTCTCCAAAACCAAAGTTTCTAATATATTTAAATAATCTTTCTTTACCAAGTTTTTGACCCATAACAACAAATCCTGGGTTACAAGAATTTTCTACAACTTGTAAAAAAGTTTCCGCACCGTGTCCACCAGTTTTCCAGCACTTTATTTTAGCTCCTTCTACTCTAATAGAACCTCCATCATAAAAAGTATCTTTATATAAATCTAATGTCTTTTCTTCTACAGTCGCACTTACTGTAATAATCTTAAAAGTTGAACCAGGTTCATAATTCATCCATATAGGTAAATTTCTATTTATTTCTTCAGTACTATATTTTTGATAATTATTTGGATCAAAATTAGGTCTTGAACTCATACCTAATATTTCACCAGAATTTGGATCCATAGCAATAGCGATAGCGTGTTCTGGATTATATTTACTAACTGCGTTATTTAATTCTCTTTCTATTGATTTTTGTACTTCATTATTTATTGTAAGCATTAGATTCATACCATCAGTTGGTTCTTCATATATTTCACTTAAATTCAGTTTATTTCCTTTCGCATCAGAAAAATATTTAATTGATCCACTTTTACCTGTTAAAAAACTATTATACTTTAATTCTATGCCTGATAGTCCCTGATTATCTATACCTACATAACCAAGTACATGAGATAAATTATTGTTATAAGGATATGTTCTTTTTGCTTCTTTTACTAAATATACACCATCTATATTTAATGAACTTATTTTATCAGATATATCAAATGATAGTTTTCTACCTTCCGGATGGACTCTTTCTATTGATGTCTTTTTATAAACATGCTTCTTCATCTCATCTTCAGATACATCTAATATTTTTGATAATTCTTTAACTGCTCTTTCTTTATCTTTTATTTGATTAGGTATTAATACTAATGAAGTAGTAGTCAAATTACCCGCAAGTAAATCCATATTCCTATCATATATATTACCTCTATCTCCCTCTATAGGTAATTTTCTACTCCACAAATCACTTGCGAGTTTTTTTAATTTGTCATACTTAAAAACTTGAATATAAAAAACTTTAAATATAATTACTAAAAACATTATTACCAATATAATAAAAAACAACTTAATTCTAAAGTGTATATCTTTAAAGAACATAAGCTTCACCAATATAAGTATATGAAAGAAAATAAAAAAAAGACTATTTAGTCTTAAGTTCATTTTCTATATCAGAATATATTTCACTCCACATAATTTTTAACTCATCATATTTTAAATAGTCTTTAACTTTATCAATAGAAATCCATAATAATTCTTCATCTATATTAGTATCAAATAAACCTTTATCTATTGCAAGAAACATATGATTTTCTACTTCTCCTTCTTTTGACATATATTTATTTAAATAAATAGGTTTTATAATTTCACATATTCTTCCTGTTTCTTCTAAAGTTTCTCTTATTGCACATTCTTCAAATGTTTCATTCTCCTCTAGATGACCTTTTGGAAACGAAATATTATCATGTTTTTTTCTGTAAACTAAAGCTATTTTCTTATTATCTTTATCTAAAAGTATAGTACCAGCTTTTTTAATCATATTATCACCAAATATATTATATCAAAAAAAGAGATATTAATTAACATTAATATCTCCAACTCTTGTATTTATTTTTAAAATAATATCACTTTTTCTATCTTCTGTAGAATTATTAATATTCTTATCTCCTATTTTAGTATTTCCATCAACATAACATCCAGAGATAAAATCAATTGAAACATCTCCAGTTCCAGTTTTAATATTAGAATCAACTAAAATATTTGCTTTATTAATTTTAACATCACCTGTATTTGTAACTGAATTAATTGATTTATTTACATTGCCTATTTTAATATCTCCCGTATTAGTTGTAGCAGTAAATTCATCAACCGAGTTAAGTACTTTTATATCTCCTGTGTTAGTAACTACGCTAATCTTTTTAGCATTATTGATTTTGTAATCTCCAGTTCTAGTTTCTGATTTAATAGTATTTACATTATCTATCTTTATATCTCCTGTAGTAACATTAAGATCAGCATTTCTTAACTTTTTAGCTTTAATATCTCCTGTTGTTGCTTTTACATATAAATCTGAATCAGGAAGATTTCCTACTTTAACATCTCCTGTTGTTGCATTAACTTTTACATTTTTATTAAATGTTCTTGGAACATATACTACAACTCTTGGTGATTTATTAAATAAACCAAATTGAAGTTTAACTTTTTGTTTTAAAACTATATTTATAGAATCTGTACTTTCAGTAATTTCATGTTTAGCTTCTTTTTCAGAATATAATTCTACTTTTATATTATTAATATCTTTTTCTTCTACTATTACATCTGCGACATCTGTTTTAACATTTATATTTAAATTATTATTAATTTCTTTTTCTTCTATAAGTTTTTTACTATAACCACTTGCTATTGTAAAACCTTCAAAATTAATTTTTCCATTAAATAAGAATATCATTACTCCTACTAAGAAAAATAATAATAGTGTTAATAAAGATATTAATGTTATTGTTAATCCCTTATTCATCTTCTTCGTTCTCCTTTTTTGAATTATTGCATCCTTGACAATTATCATCATCACATTTCTTTAATCCAAATATTAATCTTACAATAGCGTTACATACACCTATAATTAAGAATATAATCCATGTAATATGCCATGCACCAGTTGTAAAACTTACTAAGAAATAAATTACTACTCCTATTAAACCTATAATATCTGTAACTGCTTTTCCAACTTCATCTTTTCTTTTTTCTTGTTTTGTTTTTTCTTCTTTTTCTTTACCATATACTATTGCTGAATAAATAATTATTCCAGTAGCAATTGCTATTATAGTAAAAAATAAGCATACACCTAATATTTCTTGCCCAATAGTTGAAGTACCTATTATCGCAACTAATGAAATAATATAAAGCGCTACTGATATTGCTATATTTCTAGCAAATTTAGCTTTCTTATCTTCCTTTTTTGCTTCAATAATATTTTGTTTACCTGATAATAATTCATCTGATGTTATTCCAAAATACTCACATAATGAACATATCTTATTAAAGTCAGGTGTTGATTCACCTGTCTCCCATTTAGATACAGTTTGTCTTGATACATCAAGAACATTTGCAAGATCTTCTTGCGACATATTTTTTTCTTTTCTTAAGTTATACAATCTTTCTCCGATTGTCATACTTCTCACCTCTTTCACGATTAATTCTACTATTTCTATTGGTTGCGTTCAATCAAGTTGCGTTGGAAATTTGTCAACCTCTATTAACATTTTAACATAAAATAATAAAAAATAGGTAAGTTACCTATTTATTTATATTCTTTTTTTAGCCTTCTAATATATTCGTTTCTCATGTTATCAGTTATTATATTTGCAGTTTCAAATGATACATCTTCCATTGTTTTATTTTCAGTATTTATTCTATGAAAATTTATTTCATTACCATATGCTAATTTTTCAATATTTAAAAACGAGTTATTATATTCATCTAAATTTTTTGTATTTAAAAAATGTCTATCTTCTAATGCTAAATGAGCCATATAATCTCTTTTTAGAGAAATAAGGCTATCCGCATATGTTCCTATGACTATATCTATATATTTTTTTATTTTAGGAATATATTCTTCTTTATATAAATCATATTCTTTATCTGTAAAACCATCATTCGTAAATAATCTATCTGCCCATATTAATCTGTCATATAAAGATCTATCTATTATAATTATATCTGGTTTTTTTGATAATTCTTCTGTTAATTGATTTAAAACATATTTTGGTATTTCAGTATTAATAACACTTTTATATTGATCTTTTAAATGAGGATATATTTCTTGTTTATATTTTTTTGATGTTGTAAACTCCTCTAAAACACTAGTTTTAAATCCACCTTTTTTAAAGAAGTCTTCTAAATCATTTATTAATGTTGTTTTACCAGTTCTTGGTGTACCTGTAAATTCAATAACATAAGGATTAATATTTTTTGATAAAGATTTTAATTTTATTAATTCTTCCTTTTTATGATGAAGAGTTTGTAATTTTCTATATCTATCCAAATTATCATCAAATATAACGTTTCTTAAATAAATATTATCATTATTTGCATAAAATACTTTTTGTAATATATCATAGTATCTTTTAAATATTGGATGAATTTCTTCTTCACCTTCTACTAAAGCTTCATATATACTAGTGTAATACCATTGTTGGTCATAAAAGCCTCTTTTAAAAGCAGAAAAATCTACACTTCCTGTTTTACCAAAAATAATATTTAAATCTTCTAGATTACTTATTTTATCTGCACATATAACAACCTTATGTCTTAAATCCATATTCTTAATAGAATTAATCGTATGTTTTTTTCTAACTTCCCACTCTAAGCTTTTATCTGGTTCAGATGCTCCATATACAAGTGATAAAATATCATCTCCAAACTTCTTTTTAATATCATCAAATGTATATTTAGTATCTTCTACTACATCATGCAAAAAACCAGACGCTACAACATTTTCATCAAAATCATATTCCTTTAAAATATGACCTACATTTATAGGATGAAATATCATTGGTTTATCTGGTTCAGATTTTCTAACTTGTCCTTTATGTGCATTAATCGCAAATTTTAATGCTTTTTCTTCAATTGTCATATCCAAACCCTCCTCTATGATAATTTCATTATACCAAAAAAATGAGTAAATTTATACTCATTTTCTTTATTTATTTAATTCTTTTTCTACTATTTCTAATCTTATTTTGTCTTTTTCTCTTTTACTAGTAATTAAATAATCATAGTATTCCTCTAAACTTTGGCCATTATAATCACCTAAATCATCATACTTTCTTTTAGATAAATCCTCTACCATACATTCTACTTTATCATTAACTTGATAAAAGTCATTTTTCTTTTTTCTTAGATTAAATTTCTTTTTTAATAATTCTAAACCTTTTTCACTAATACATATATCAAGATCACCTGCATCTTTAAATAATCCTCTTAAAACTAAATTACCAGATGATAATACATAAAACTCTTCTTTAGGAATATCTAATTCTTTTATTAACGATTCTAATTCTTCTTTATTCATTCTATCTAGACTATTAATGTAATTATTAAATTCTTTAAATGATAATCCTTCTTTTACTTCAAAAAATTCAGTTACTGGTCTAGACACTCCTTTAGACATATTAACATAGTAATCATTAATTCTTTTTAGAGCTTCTTCCTCACTATCATATTCATATATACCAATTTTATCAGGGTTTGGATGTTCTATATGGTATACTTTGTTATTCATGTAATAAAGTATAAAACAATGCATATGTTCTTCAGCATCTAAATCATTAAAAGAATCCGGTTCATATATTCTAGTACAATACATTTTATTTTTTATATTTAATTTATCTAATAAATATTTCATTAAATATACTTGTTCAATACATGTTCCTACTTTATATTTTAATATATTTTTAATCGATAAAGTCTTATATTTCTTTCTAAAACTCTTTAGAGTATTATAATGTATCTCTTCATTAGAATCTACATAACCATATCTTATATTATCCATAAAAGATAGTATATTTTCTGGTGTTTTAATATTATCTAATTGATTATTAATAAAATCTTCTTTTGTTAATGATAACAAGGCTCCTTTTTCTTCTTTACCAAATCTTTTATATATTTCTTCTTTTTCTTCTTTAAAACCAATACTTTTAAATAGTTTTATTGCATTCTCTCTAGAGTATTCAATACTATCATATAATTTATCTATTCCATTATTAAAAGCCTCTTTGCATAGTAAAATAAGCCCCTTTTTTCCATATCCTTTACCTTTATATTTATATTCAATTAAAATACCTATATCACATCTATCTCTATTTTTATAATGACAATATCCCACATAAGCATCTATATCTGAATCATATATATAAAAGAAATAAATGTTATCTTTCTCTCTTCTTTCTAAGGTTTCTTTCCATCTTTCTTTCGGAAAATCTATACAACCCGTATCATAATGATAACCATAATAACTAACATCCCATCCAGCATTATAACTCATAGTCTTAGGATCAGACTCTAACTTTTCTTGATACCAATAATCTTCTATACTAGGCTTAATCAACTTTATCATATAAACCTCCTAAATAATTTTTATATATAGGTATATTCTCAGGGTCATATTTAGAACTTCTTCTTAATCTAATAAAGAAACATATTATCATTAATGCTCTTTTATATTCATAATCTCTATCATCAAAGAAACTTAATATATAATCTACATCTAAATCTTTAAATATATTTGTATTAGTAAAAATAGCAAAATAAAAATCATATAAAGGGTCTCCTACTAAAGGGATAGGATCAATTACATATATTTTTTTATTATTAACTATAAAATTATGAGTGCCAAAATCACCATGAACAAGATATTTAGGTGCGTCATATTTTTTTATTATTTCAAACGCATTAAATAATTTTGAATAATCAATATTTATTTCATCTTCTTTTCTATATGCTTCATCCATGAGAAAATCATACCAAGTAAAATCTTCCTCTTCTAGATATCCATATGCATTATAGTCATATTCTTTATAATTAGATGTAATAAAATATAATTGATTAATAACATCTTTAGGATCTAGTTTATTTTCTTTAAACAAAGATCCTTCAATAAAATTAAAACAAATATAAAGAAGTTCTTTGTTATAACAAATAATCTTTTGAAAATAGTCTTCTTTATATAAATTAAAGAATTCTAAATACGCATCTAGTTCTTTTATATCAGTAGTTTTAACTAAATATTTATCATATTTAAATACTATAGAACCCGATACTCCATCATTAAAATATTTGATATTACTCTTATCTATTTTAATATTAAGTTTGTTTTCTAAATCTTGAAATATTTCATTTATCATATTCTCACCTCTTTCAAAAAGACTCTTCTTATCGAAGAGTCAAATTCTACTTCTCCCAAATTTTTCTAACTAATTTAATGGATAATGTAGATAATGTAAAACCTATAACTGGAACTAAAGAACTTAATAAAATATTATCATATTCTCTAATTACATATGAATAAATAATAACTACTATATAAGTAAGTACCATAATACATATTCTTCTTGTCCAAGAAGTTTCCCACGCTTTATCTTTTTCTACTCTTTTATTTCTTTCCTTAATTTCAGTTATTTCCTTTTCAAAATCCATATTTATTCCTCCTTCATTTTTAAGTAATCTTTTAAACCTCTATTAACAAATCTATTTTTTCCTTTTATTAATTCATTCATTAATTTTTCTGCTACTCTATAACAATAATCAAAAGTATCTTTATCAATTTCACCCTTATTATATGAATCAATAAGTTCATTTTCATCAGCAAGTTCAATATAACTAGTTCCTGCAAAATATGGTAAATGATATAAGACATCTAGATACATATCATTATAGTATATTTCATCATTTTCTATTTCAAAATCTTTAATAACATCAAAATAATATTGTAAAATATTATCATCTTTATCAATAAAAACTCTAACATTATATTTTTCGTTTAATGGTGAATATTCTAATATAGTATATCCTTTATCAAAAATAACTTTTCTTTTTCCGTTAACGTATACCTTACAAGTAAAAGTTGTATCTATTGAATGTTTATAAGTTATATACGCATTTAATTCTTCATTAAAAATAGTTTTAATCTTACTTTCTGTAACTTCTCTCATATAAACATCATTTAATTTTTTTTTCTTTATCATGAGTATCACCATCTAAATTATATCATTTATTTTTACAATAATCATCATAATTTCCTATATAAGTACAAATTTTTTTATCTTTAATAAACATTATTTTAGATGCGACATTATTTATAAAATATCTATCATGAGAAACAAATAATATTGTTCCTTTAAAATCATTAAAAGCTTTTTCTAATACTTCTTTTGTCTCAATATCAATATGATTTGTTGGTTCATCCATCACTATAAAATTGACTGGATTTTGAAGCAAAATAAATAGTTTTAATCTTACTCTTTCTCCACCACTAAGTAATCTGATTTGTTTGTTTATATCGTTTTTATAAAAATTAAAATGAAACAATTTACTTCTAACTATATTTTCAGATGCATTACAAAAATATGAAGCAATTTCTAATACTGTTTTATTTTCATCTTTAAATTCAATTGTTTGAGGTATATAACCTACTTTTACATTAGAGCCTAATCTATTATTATTTAGTATATCCTTAATAAAAGTAGATTTACCACATCCATTTGATCCTATTAAAGCAATTTTATCTTCAAAATATATATTTATGTCACTGTCATTTATTAATTCTTTATCATCAACTAATAACGAATAATTTTTAAGATTAACTACTTCCTTACCTGATCTAATATCCATTTCAAAATTAATAGGTAATTCATTTTTTTCTATTGGTTTATTTATCTTTTCCATTTTTTCTAATCTTTTTTCAATTGATAATGCTCTTTTAGAAAATATTTCATTACCCGCACCAACATTCCCCCATTCTTTTAATTGTTTTATTTGCCTTTTCATATTATTTATTTGTCTTTGTTGTTCTTTATAATCT